>NZ_JBLTYX010000002.1:0-477090 GCF_048066115.1 Niveispirillum sp. KHB5.9
GGAAAGCATGTTGGTTCCCCGCAACCGGTCAGAAGAAGGTGAGGACGCCGCCGCTGACGCGGTAATCATCCTCCACCAGGGACAAAAGCCGCCATTTGTCGAAGGTGGTGCAGGGGTGGGAGATGCCGAAACACACCATGTCGCCCACCCGCAACGGGCTGTCGTCGGGCAGTGACAGGTAGCCATGCTGGTCGTTCATCCCGATCAGACGATGGTCGGTCAGCAGCAAAGGCCCCGCCCCGCCGATGCGGTGCCAGGCGACGGGCATGGGCAGGTCGATATCGGTGCCGGCATCGCGCTTGCCCAAGGTGACGATGGCGCGGCCGGGATCGGGCCGCGACTGCACATAGGCCCACAGCTCGATCGCCGGACGCGGGGCCGGCGCCAGGCCCGCCAGATGCGGGCTGCGTTCCAGCAGCCTTTGCCACGCCCGTTGCGCCCAGCCATGGTCATGGGTCAGATAGCAGCCGCTGCGCAGCACGATCTGCACGGGGGACGACAGGCCGATGGCCCGCATGGCATCGGCCGCCATGTCGTAATAGATCGACCCGCCCGCCGACAGCAGCACGGGGCCGGGCCGGAACCAGCCCTTCATCTCTACCGCACGCGCGACCTGGCCCATCAGGGCGAACAGTTCGGCGATGCGCGCCTCGATCGCCGCGTCGTCGGAGCCGGGCAGGATGCCCTCGTAACATTCGATGCCGGCCAGGGACAGCAGATCGGGCACCGAAGCCACGGCAGCAGCCACGGCCAGGGCATCCTCCAGGCTGCGCGCGCCCGTGCGCCCGCCCGACTGCCCGACCTCCAGCAGCACATTCAGCGGCCGGGTCGGGGCGGCGGCGCGCAGATGCCGGACCAGCAGGTCGACACCGTCGAGACTGTCCACCAGACAGTAGAAATCAAAATCCGGATCGCGGGATATCTCCGCCGCCACCCAGGCGACATCCGGGCGCGACAGAAGCTGGTTGGCCATCAGGATGCGATTGATGCCGAAGCGGCGGTATGTCGTGGCATGACCGATATTGGCCGCCGTGACGCCCCAGGCACCGTCGGCCAGCTGGCGATGGAACAGCTGCGGGCACATGCTGGTCTTGCCATGCGGGGCCAGCGACAGGCCGGTCTGCGCCAGGAAAGCCCGCATCCAGCCGCTGTTGGCGTCCAGCGCCGACCGGCGCAGCACGGCCGCCGGCAAGGGCAGATCACCCGCCAGCAGGTTCCAGCCCTGCCGCCCCATGTCGCGCAACGCGAAGGGGGCCGTGCCGGCCGGAATGCCCTTGAACCGGTCATCGATCTCCATGTCTTCCAGCATCATCCCTTCCCTCACATTCTTATCCTTGTCGCCATGGCCGGCCGGGCCTGCAGCTTTGCCAGCAGATAGGCCGCCACCGCCAGATCCTGCGCCACGATGCCCACCGATTTATAGAGCGTGATCTGGTCCGCCCCCGTGCGCCCCGGCACCGTACCGGCCAGCACGCCGCCCAATTCGCCCCTGATATGGTCGTTTGTGATCAGCCCCCGCCCCAGCGCATCCTGGATATCGCCACCCAGGGCCAGGGCCGACGGCAGATGGTCCACATAAAGCCGGCCGCGCGCCAGCAATTCGCCATCCACCTCCCGATGCTGGGGGAAGGAGGCGCCGACAATGTTTACATGGGCTCCCGCCGGCAGCCAGGGACCGGACAGGATCGGCTCCGCGGCGGATGTCGTGGTGCAGATGATGTTGGCCGACGCCACGGCATACCGCACGCTGGCGGCGGGTTCGGCGGACAGCCCGTGCCGGTTCCGCATGTCGCGGCAGAAGGCGACCGCCTTGTCCGCCGACCGGCCCCAGACCGACAGGTGCGTCAAGGGCCGCACCAGGCCGATCGCCTGCACATGCCGCCGCGCCTGCTCGCCTGTGCCCAGCAGGGCCAGTCTTCCGGCATCGGGGCGGGCCAGTGCCCTTGTGGCCACGGCACTGGCGGCGGCAGTGCGGATGGCGGTGATGGCACCGGCATCGAACAGGCCGACAGGGGCGCCGTCCACCGCATCGAACAGCAGCACAGCACCCCGGTGCGAGGACAGTCCGGCGGCGGTATTGCCGGGAAAGGCCGTGGCCACCTTGATGCCGAAACAGGCCGGATCATCGATGTAACCCGGCATCATGCCCAGCAGCCGGCCGGAACCGGGCAGGTCCAGCCGGCTGCGCGGCGGCTGGCGTACATCGCCCAGCGCCATGCGGGTCATGACCCCGGCCACGGCCTCAATGGCATCTGCCATGGGCAGCAGCGCCTCCACCCCGGCCGCATCCAGCACCGCCAGGCTCATAGCGGGTCCAATGGCCAGACGGGCCGCTTCAGGTGTTGAAACCGGATGTCGCGGAAGCCCAGGTCGATGCCGCCGGGCGTATCGACATAGAGGATTCGATCTGTGATCGAAACGAAATTGCTGAAAAAATGCACCGTGGATTTCGGCACCAGAATTCGTTTCGATAAAGGATCAATCCCTAGTTCCGTATAGACATCCGGGCTGAAGGTCTGGCTGCGCCCTTCCGTCACCACCACATCCACTCCGCCGATGCGGATGGCGGCCGCCCCGCCGATGGGCAAAGGCGGGGTTTCCACCGCGCAATGGCGCTGCACCCCGTCATCACGCAAGGCAAGCACGGTGGCCGTGCCGGTGACGGGTTCGCCCGAACAAGCCTCCCGCCTGCCACCGATGCGGGCCTGGAACGTACCGCCGATCCCGGCGGCCCAGGCGGTCTCCACCGTTTCCGAATCATGCAGCAGCCCGACCGCCGCCCCCTGCACCCCCGCATCGATCAGGCCGCGCAGGATATGGGTGGCGTCACCCGGCGCCCCGCCGCCGGGATTGTCGCTGCCATCGGCCAGGACGAAGGGCGGGCCCGGCGGTGCCGTCGCCACGATGGCCAGCGCGTGGTCCAGCGGGATCGGCCGCAGGGCCAGTTCCTCCCGCTGCCGCCAGAACCGGGTCGCGATCTCTTCCGCCGCTGCCTGGGCCTGGGCCGGGTCACCATCGGCGATGGCCAGGGCCCGCGCCCCTGCCTGTTCATGGTCACCCCAGGGGAAGCCATGGATCAAGGAGACGGACAGGATGCCATCCCGCCCCTCCATCTCCACCATCCAGTCGACGAAACCAGCCATGGCAGGCCGCACCGTGGGGAAGGCGCCAATGACGGGTACCGCCACCATTTCCATGACCGGCCGCACCTGTCCCAGCGCCGTGGCCAGGGCCAGCCGGTACAACTCCCCCGCCCGTGCGGCGACATCGGTATGGGGATAATGCTTGTAAGCCACCAGCAGGTCGCAGCTTTGCAGCAGGCCCGGCGACAGGTGGCAATGCAGGTCCAGAAGCGCCCCCACCACCACGCCCGGCCCCGCCAGATGGCGGATATCATCCATCAGCACCGCCTCGCAATGCGTGCCGTCGTCGGCCAGGGTGGCGCCATGCAGGTTCATCAGGATGATATCCACCGGCCCGGCGGCGCGCAGATCATCCAGAATGCGTGCCCGCAGCGCCTGCCAGCAGGCCAGTTCCAGCGGGCCGGTGGGCGGGGCGAAGGCGATGGTGCCGCCAAGCACCTGATGCCCGCCAGCCTGGGCCAGGGCCGCCATGTCGCTATGGCCATTGGTGGGCGTGGCCATGCGGGGCTCGGCACCCTCGCGATACAGGCAATGGAGGGCGAAATCGTCCAGGGTGGCGCGGGCGGTGACGAAACTGTTCACCTCGCACCCGAAGCCGGCGATGAAGATGCGCATGATGGTCATCCGAAGGTTCAGGGTACGGAGAGGACGAACTGCCCGTTCGCCGCCAGCAGCCCCAGATAGAGGCCCAGCAGCAGGATGAACCCGCCCTGGCCCCTGGATCGGAACCGCCCCAGCAGCGCCGCGACGCCCAGCAGCAACGCCGACAGCCAGGGCAGCAGGAATGCCGGCCGCAGGCCCAGATAGCCCATGCCGTAGAGCAGGTCCCATTGCGAGGCGGCGGCCAGGACCAGCCCGATCCAGACCGGGAAGGCCAGGATGCCCAGCGCCGACAGAGCCAGCATCACCGACCCGGCCCGCAATGCCGGCCGGCGGATGGCGGTGATGATGCCGTACAACAGGGCCGCCAGCGCCACCGCCAGACCCGCCAGCAGCAAGTGCAGCTTGATCGCCGACTGGCGGTACCAGGGAAGCGGCAGGGCCGAGAGGTTGTAACCGGCAATGTCCAGATGGAGGGTGCTGACCGAACCCGATCCGTCGCGCACCACCGACAGGATGCGGCCGACGCGGTGACTTTCATCGTCGGGAAGCAGGCTGTACCGGTCGGGGGCCGTTTCCACGAACCGATGGCTGGTGCCGCCATAAAGGCCCGGCATGGACAGTGTCAGCACGCCGTCGGCTGCGGCGGTCAGGCGGAATTCGCTCAACATCGACAGCATCAGCAGCGGATCGGGATTGGTGAAGCGGAAATCCTGATAGGTGCCGGCGATGGCGGCCGCGTCGGCGGCGGCACTGGGCAGTGCCACGGGTGCCGCCACCGTCTCCGGCAGATATTCATTCTGGAAGGCGGTCAGGAAATCCCAGGGCAGAAAGCCGCCATCGCCGGTAATGGCCAGGAAATAGCCGAAACCCTGTGCCGGGAACAGGCGCAGGTCGGTGGAAAGCCCCCGCTGCCCGCCGGAATGGCCGACAACCAGGGTCTCCCCCACCTGCTGTCGCTGCCAGACCAAGCCCAGGGACGTGGCGATATCGGGGTTGCCGCCCTGGTGGCGCAGCAATTCGCCGATGCCGGCGGCCGGGATCAGGGCCGTGTCGCGACCCGCCGCCCCTGCCAGATAGGCCATCATATAGCGGGCCATGTCGCTGGCACTGGCCTGCAGCCCCGCGGCACCGATATTGAGGGAATATTCGGTCGGGGCTGGCACCAGCACCCCGCCGGGCCCGACCTCATAGGTGCGGGCCGGCCTGGCGGCGGGATCGGTGGCGGGGGCGGCCCCCGGCAGGTTGAACCGGCTGTTCTCCATGCCCAGCGGCGCCAGCACCTTGTCGCGCAGCAGCCCGGCATGGTCGCGGCCCGTCACCTGTTCCAGCACGCCCGATGCCAGAGCGGTGCCGAAATTGCTGTAGGAATGCACCTGTCCCGGCGGCAGTACCGGGGTGGGCTGACGCGCCGACAGATATTCCTTCAGCGGCAACAGGCTGCCGGGACCCCAGGCGGAACTGCCGATCATGCGGTCGGGGATACCGGTGGCATGGGTCAGCAGGTCGCGCACCGTCACATCCCGTTCGCCCGCCTGTTTCAGGGGGAAGGAGAGATGGCGCTGCACGGGATCATCCAGACCCAGCCTTCCTTCCACCATCAACTGCGCCACGGCGGTGGCGGTGAATGTCTTGGTGATGGAGGCCAGGGGAAACATGGTATGGTCGATTTCCACGGGCAGGCCGGCCTCCCGGTCCGCCATGCCATAGGTGCGGGCATGGAACACCTGCCCATCCTTGACCGCGATCAGTACCGCCCCCGCTACCGGCCGTTCCGCCAGCTTCGTGAACAGCACCCGATCGGCGAAGGATGCGAATTGCGCCGGGTCGGTCGGCATATCCGCCAAGGCCGGCGATGAAGCCAGCAGAAGGACCAATCCCATGATCGAACGCAGCATCGTCCCAGCCCTTCCCCTTGCAACCAAGTCACAGGATGATTGCGCCATAAAATGATATTGTTTTCAAGTTCAGTTTTTGGCAATCTCAATTCCGACAGGTCCTGCGGAGCCATCCATGCGTATCCTGGTCGTCGGCGCCGGCATCATCGGTGTCACCAGCGCCCATTACCTGCATGCCCAGGGGCATGAGGTCACCATCATCGATGCCGCACCCGCCGTGGCGGAAGGGGCCAGCCACGCCAATGCCGGGCAGGTGAGCTGGGGCTATGCCAGCCCCTGGGCGGCCCCCGGCATTCCGGTGAAGGCGCTGCGCTGGATGTTCGCCCAGCATCCGCCGCTGCTGATCCACCCGTCGGCCGACTGGCGGCAATGGCGCTGGCTGGGCTGGATGCTGCGCAACTGCACGCATGAACGGTATCAGCGCAACAAGATTTGGATGCTGTCGCTGGCCCGGTACAGCCAGCAGGCGCTGGCCGCTTTACGGGCGGAGACCGGCCTGCGCTATGACGACCGGCAGCAAGGCACGCTGCAATTGTTCCGGGCGCAGAAAGCCATGGATGCCTCGGCTGCCGACAGCAAGGTGCTGAGCGACCTGGACATCCCGCATGCCCTGCTGTCCCCCGATGAATGCGTGGCGCGGGAACCGGGACTTGCACACATGCGCGACCGGCTGGCCGGCGGCCTGCTGATGCCGGGGGACGAGACCGGGGATTGCCGCATGTTCACCGAATTGCTGGCCGACAGGCTGCGTCAGGCAGGTGTCACCTTCCATCTGGACACCTCCGTCGACCGGGTGGTGCGCCATGGCGACCGGGTGACGGGGCTGGTACTGGGCGACCGCATGCTGGCGGCCGATGCGGTGCTGATTGCGGCGGGGTATGAGACGGCGGGGCTGTTGCGCCCGCTGGGGCTGGACCTGCCGGTGATGCCGGTGAAGGGCTATTCGGCCACCGTGCCCATCACGGACCCAGGCAAGGCGCCCGTTTCGACCATCCTGGACGATCATCACAAGATCGCCGTGACCCGGCTGGGCGACCGTATCCGTGCCGCCGGCATTGCCGAGTTGGCGGGACCCGACCGCACCCTGACGCCGCAACGCTGCGACACGGTGCGCCATGTCGTGGCCGACCTGTTTCCGGGGGCTGCCGATATGGGTGCCATCCGCTTCTGGACCGGCCTGCGCCCGATGACGCCCAACGGCGTGCCCATCGTGGGGGAAAGCGGCGTGAAGGGGCTTTATCTCAATACCGGTCACGGCACGCTGGGCTGGACCATGGCCTGCGGGTCGGGACGGCTGGTCGCCGATATCATCGGCGGGCGCCCGGTGGCGATCGACGCCGCCCCCTATGCCTGGCCCCGGCCCTTTGCCGAATGAAGGACATGATGCGCAAGGATCATCCGCTTCGCCAACCTGCACAACGCCTGTCGCTGGCCCTGGCCGATCTGTGCCGGCAGGGCACGACCGGCGCCGTTCTGGGCCTGTCGGTGCCGGGACGCGACCCGCTGCTGCTGGCGGCGGGCCATGCCGACCGGGCGGGCACCGAACCGGTCACGCCGGACCACCGTTTCTGCATCGGCAGCCAGAGCAAGGTGTTCACCGCCGTGACCGCCCTGTCGCTGGCGCGGGCCGGGCTGCTGGATATGGACCGGCCGGTGGGCGAATATGCCCGCGACCTGCGCCATGGGACCGGGGTGACGATGCGGCAATTGCTGACCCACCGGTCCGGCCTGGGCAATGGCCATGCCCTGCTGACCCCGCCCAAGCGGCTGCCGACCCGCGACTTCACCTTTGATGAGCTGGAAACCCTGTCCCTGGCCGACGGGCGGCATTTCCCGGCGGGCGAGCGGTTTGAATACAACAATTACGGCTACGCCCTGGCCGCCCATGTCATGGGCTGTGCCACGGGACAGGATTATGGCCGGCTGCTGCGCGACCGGGTGCTGGACCCGCTGGGGCTGGCGCGTACGCGCCTGGGGCCGGGAACTGGGCCGATGGCATCGGGCTATTTCCGGCCCGAGGGGGCGACAGATCCCGTCGATGTCAGCCAGGGCGGCGACCTGTGCTGGGCCGGTGCGTCGGGTGCCATGGTGTCGGACGTGGCGGACCTGCTGCGCTGGTATACAGCGCTTCGCGACGGACAGGCGGGCGGCATCGGGCTGACGGATTGTCTGGCGACACAGGTTGCCGATCCCAATCCGGGCATGCGCACCGCCTATGTCATGGGCCTGGAGCGGCGGATGTTCGGCGGCATTCCCTGCTGGGGCCATGGCGGCAAGGTGATGGGCTATCTGTCTGCCGGCTTCATCGAGCCGGAAAGCGGCATCGTGCTGGTGCTGCTGACCAATCTGGCAGAGGCGGCCAACGCTGACCTGACCGCGACCATGATGCTGATCCAGTCGGTGGCGTCGCTGGCGCTGGCCGCCGGCCTGGACGGGGTGGAATGATGATCATCGACATCCCCACCCTGCCCCGGCTGGGCGATTATCTGGGCCATTACGCCCATCACACACCCGACAGCGATGCCGCCGTGCTGGACGGGCGGCGCCTGTCCTATGCCGGGCTGCATGCGGGCGTGACGGCGGCGCAAAGGGCGCTACTGGCGCTTGGTTTGCGGCCGGGAGACAGGGTGGCCATGCTGGCCCCGCCCTGCCCCGCCTTCTGGACCCTGTTCCTGGCCGTGTCCGGCATCGGCGGCATCTGGACCGGGCTGAACCCGAAATACCGCGCGGCGGAATTCGCCCATGTGCTGGCCGATGCCGCACCGGCGCTGGTGATCACCGTGCCGCATTGGGGTGGGCGCGATTATCGGGCCGAACTGACGGAACTGGCGGCCGATGTGCCATCAGTGCGGCGGGTGCTGTGCCTGGAAGGCGACAATCTGCATCCCGACCTGCTGGCCATGGGCGACGGCCTGTCCCCCACCCTGCTGGCCGCCGCCAAGGAACTGGTGACCCCCGACAGTCCGGCTCTGATCGTCTATACGTCCGGTTCCACGGGCAAGCCCAAGGGGGCGGTCCTGCTCCAGCGCGGGCTGGTGGAATGTTCCCTGGTACAGGGGGAACATTTCGGCGGGCCGGGCATGCGCATGCTGAACAACCTGCCCATCAACCATATCGGCAGCGTCGGCGACGTATCCTGCGCCACCCTGGTCCAGGGCGGGGCCATCATCTTCATGGAAGGGTTCGATCCCGCTGGCATCGTGCGGGTGCTGGATGCGGAGCGGGTAACGGTCTGGGGCCAGATCCCCACCATGTTCCAGCTGGTGCTGGACGATCCGGCCTTCGCATCCGCCCGGCTGGACCATCTGCACGACATCGTCTGGTCAGGGGCGGCGGCACCGGAAGGGCTGGTGCGGCGGCTGGCTCTGCTGGGCAAGCGGCTTGTCACCTGCTTCGGCATGACGGAGACGACAGGCAACATCACTTTCACCAAGCCCGATGCCGACATCGCCACCCTGGCTGGCACCATCGGCTGGCCCGATCCGCATTATCAGGTGCGGCTGGCCGATGCGGATGGCAATCCGGTGCCCGACGGCACCGCCGCGGAAATCCAGGTGCGCGGCGGCTGGGTCATGCAGGGTTATTTCAACCGGCCTGAGGCGACGGCGGAAAGTTTCACCGCCGATGGCTGGATGCGCACCGGCGATCTGGCGGAAATCGTGCCCGGCCTGGGCTGGCGCATCGTCGGGCGGCTGAAGGAGATGTTCAAATCCGGCGGCTACAACGTCTATCCGCGCGAGGTGGAACAGGTGATCGAAGCCCACCCCGCCGTGGAACTGGCCGCCGTGGTCGGCGTGCCCGACCCGCTTTACCGCGAGGTCGGATACGCCTTCATCCAGCCGCGCGCCGGCCATCCGCCACCCGACGCGGCGGCATTGGCGGCGCATTGCCGGGAGAACCTGGCCAATTACAAGGTGCCCAAACGCTTCATCCTGTCCGATACCCTGCCCCTGCTGCCCATCGGCAAGCTGGACAAGCAGGCGCTGAGGGTACAGGCGGCGGGTTTGGCGGCAGGTGGCGTAGGCCAGGTCGAGGCGCAAGCCGAGCCCTGACAGCATTGCTTTCAATCCGTTTCTGTCAGGGCTCGCCTCCGGCTCGACCTGACCTACGGATGCCTTGAACGCAACAGCCCTTGCCTTAAAAATGAAATTGTGTTCGATTTCTAAAAAAATACCATGCGAAGAGCCGGGACCACCGGCATCCACAGATCAGAACAAGGGGGTTTCAATGGTTCGGGAAAGCAAACGGGTACGGCTGGCATGCGCCTCCACCCTGGTCCTGCTGGCGGCCACCGCCGCGCAGGCGCAGGAGGCAATCCTGCTGGAGGAGATCATCGTCACGGCACAGCGGCGCATCGAAAATCCGATGGATGTGCCGCTGTCCATCACCGCCATTTCCGGCGATGCGCTGGACCGCGCCGGCATCGGCACGGTTGATCAGGCCATCCGCCTGATCCCCAACGTGTCGCTGGACAATAACAACTCGCTGCGCTCCGGCCGCGTCTCCATCCGCGGCATCACCTCGGACGTCAACAATCTGGGCACCGAGGGCAGCGTCGCCGTCTCCGTCGACGGGGTCTATCAGGGTCGCGCCACCACGCTGAACAGCGACCTGATCGACCTGGAACGGGTGGAGGTGCTGCGCGGACCACAGGGCACGCTCTATGGCAAGAACACCACCGGCGGCGCCATCAACATCATCACCCAGCGCCCGGCGAAGGCGCCGGAAGCGGCGGCCGACATCCGCTTCGGCAATCACGACACCCGGCGCTACCGCGCCACCGTGTCGGCCCCGCTGGGCGATATCTTCGCGTTGCGCGCCTCGGCCTCCGTCACCCGCCGCGACGGGCTGCTGACCAACAGCTTCCAGGGCCGCAAGGTCAACGATATCGACAATGAAACCGGGCGCCTGACGCTGGAGGCGCGGCCGTCGGAAGTGGTCACCATCCGCCTGTCCGCCGATGGCAGCCGCGATGACGGCACCGGCGACAGTAAGTCGGTGCTGACGCTGGGCGGCACGGTCGGCGGCTTCGCCCAGGCCGTGGGCGTGCCCCTGACAGTGCCGCCCTTGTTCGACCGCGTCACGGCGTTCGACGCGCCCAATAACGAGAACCGCCGCACCTGGGGCACGGCCGCCACCATCGACTGGGACACGGGCGAGGATACGGTCACGTCGATCACCGCCCTGCGCGGCTTCACCTTCGACAATCAGAGCGACAATGATTTCACACCGCTGTCGCTGGTGCAGTCGGGCCTGCGGGAGAAGCAGCACCAGTTCAGCCAGGAGCTGCGCTATGTCGCAGCGGAGCGCGACAATTTCCGCTACACGGCCGGGCTTTATTATTTCCACCAGATCCTGAAGGGCAATCAGGTCGCCTCCGTCGGTCCGCATTTCTCCCTGCTGACCGGGGTGATGACGGGCGGGGCGCTGGTGGTGCCGGCGGGGTCCGTGGCCCCGGCCTTCGTGCGCACCGAAACCGACAGTTACGCGGCATACGCGGAGGGCACCTATGACCTGACCGAACAGTTCAGCCTGACCGCCGGCCTGCGCTACAGCCACGAGACCAAGGATGTCCGCCACGACCAGTCGAAGGTGAACCCGCTGTTCGTGCCGCTGGGCTTCCCGCCGCCCATCCCGGTCTTCACCGCCGGGCTGAAGGAGAACAATGTCTCGCCCAAGCTGACCGCGCAGTACCGGTTCAGCGACGACACGATGGCCTATGCGACGGTCAGCCGTGGCTTCAAGGGCGGCGGGTTCAGCACCGGCCTGATCAACAGCGCCGCCGATACCGAGTTCAAGTCGGAAAAGGCCACCAATTACGAACTGGGCCTGAAATCCACGCTGATCCCGCGTCGGCTGAACGCCACGCTGACCGGCTTCTACCTGGATTACAAGGATCTGCAGGTCTCAACCTTCGTCACCAACCGCTTCATCGTCTCCAACGCCGCCAGCGCCACCAGCAAGGGCGTGGAACTGGAGCTGGAATTCAAGGCGACGCAGGAACTGCTGTTGCAGGCATCGGCGGGCTATCTGGATGCCAGCTATGACGACTTCACCAACGCCCCCTGCCCGGCCGGCAGTGCCGCGCGCACCTGCGACCTGTCGGGCAAGCGCATGTTGCGCGCACCGGAATGGACCACGACCCTGACCGCTGACTATGAGCGGGAGATCACGGCCGGCATCAACGGCTATCTGCGCGCCGACTATACCTACAAGTCCGGGCAGTTCTTCACCCTGGAACAGGACCCGGACCTGTCGCAGTCGGGCTATGGGCTGGTGGGCGGCAAGGCGGGGCTGCGCTTCAATGACGGTGCTTATGAACTGTCGGTCTATGCGCAGAACCTGTTCAACCGGCATTACATCAATGGCGGCGGCACGGGCATCCCCTTCTCCGACACCAAGGGCGTGACGCTGGGCGACCCGCGCCTGTGGGGCGTCGAATTCAAGGCCCGCTTCTGATGCGCGATGCCGGCCCGCCCACCCCGCACCTTGTCATCGACCGCGACGTCCTGGACCGCAACCTGGACAGGATGCGATCCATCGCCGACCGGCACAGGGTGCAACTGCGCCCCCATATGAAGACCACCAAATCGGTGGAAATCGCCCTGTTGGCGCAGGGTGGACGGGCCGGCCCCATCACCGTTTCCACCCTGCGCGAGGCGCGCTATTTCGCCGAATCCGGGTTCACGGACATCCTCTATGCCATCACGGCCACCCCGGCGCGGGTTGCGGAGATCGCCAGCATCGGCACCCGCATCACCATCGTGGCGGAGGATGCGGCGACGGCGGCACAGGTCGGGGCGGCTTGCGTCACCCGCGGCGTTACCCTGCCCGTCCTGATCGACATCGATTGCGGCTATGGCCGTTCCGGCCTGCGGCCCGACGATCCGCAGTTGTCGGCACTGGGACGCCTGATCCATGACCATCCCGGCCTGATCCTGGCCGGCGTGATGACCCATGCCGGTCAGGCCTACGATTGCCGCGGGATCGACGCGGTGCGCGTGGCGGCCCGGCAGGAGGTGCGGGCCACCGTCGCGGCGGCCAACCTGCTGCGGGCCCATGGCCTGCCCGTACGCAGCGTCAGCATCGGATCGACGCCGACCATGCTGGCGGCACAGGACCTGACCGGCATCACGGAAATCCGCCCCGGCAATTACCAGTTCCTGGACCTGACCCAGGCTGCCATCGGCGTCTGCACCCAAGGCGACATCGCCTTGCGCGTGGTGGCGGAACTGTTGAGCCATCACCCGTCCGGCCATGCGCTGATCGATGCCGGCGCCCTGGCCCTGTCCAAGGATACCGGCGCCGACGGGCATTACGGCATCGTCGCCCGCATCGGCGACAACCCCGCCCCACCCGGCCTGTTCATCGCCAAGGTGGCGCAGGAACAGGGCTATCTGCGCGGGCCGGCGGGGCTGGATCTGCCCACCCTGCTGCCGGTGGGCACGCGGGTGGAGATCCTGCCCAACCATGCCTGCATGACCGCCGCCGCCCATGATTTCTATCACGTCCGTTCCCCCGGCCGGCCCCCCGCCCTCTGGCGGCGCGCCAATGGCTGGCACTGACAGAGCACAAGGAAAACAACAATGACCGAGAATGCCCGCCCGCATATGGACCAGTTGCCGGACCTGATCGGCATGGAGTTGGGTGTATCCCGCTGGATCACGCTGGGCCAGGAGGATAACGACCTGTTCGCCCGCGCCACCCGCGATCCCGACCCGCTGCATATCGATCCCGACTGGGCAAGGCGCGAGGGGCCGTTCGGCGGTACCATCGTCTTCGGCTTCCTGACGCTGGGCATGCTGACCCATCTGGCCAATGATATCGGCCTGCCCAGGGGATCGAAGTACCAGCTGAATTACGGGTTGAACCGCATGCGCTTCGTCTCCCCCGTGCATGTCGGATCGCGCATCCGGCTGCGCATGGTGCTGGCGGAGGTGAAGGAACATGCACTCGGCATGCTGATCACCAACAACTGCACCATCGAGATCGAGGGTTCCGACCAGCCGGCCATCGTGGCGGAATGGCTGGGCGTGCTGGTGCGGG
Source organism: Niveispirillum sp. KHB5.9 (assembly GCF_048066115.1). Classification (NCBI taxonomy): domain Bacteria; kingdom Pseudomonadati; phylum Pseudomonadota; class Alphaproteobacteria; order Rhodospirillales; family Azospirillaceae; genus Niveispirillum; species Niveispirillum sp. KHB5.9. The sequence goes on from NZ_JBLTYX010000002.1 coordinate 13,688, forward strand.
AGGATTAAGGGAAATGCGGAAAGTCTGAGCTGCCGGGGTGACGGTAGAAAGAATGGCAATGAAGGTGCCCAAGGGCATTGTAGAAGTGTCAGCACAAGCGGAGCGGTGCTAACTTATCCTTCTGCCAAAGCTAGCGCTCCTGGTCCGTGCGTGCAGCCAGCGATCTCGCCAAGCGCTCATTCTGTCAGAGAAGGGCGCGGGTCGGCGTCCGCCTTTGTTATGCGGGCACGAATGCTGGCCAAACGTTCAATATTCCGCATCTTCACCCCCCCCCCCGCTCCTGCGTGGATGGTAACGCAGAGCATTGTCCCATACCATCCACACAAGCAAGGGGGAGCCCAATTACGGCTTCGCCGGCAGCAGTTTCAGGAACCGTGCCGGCGTCACCGTGCCTGGTGCCGGCTTCATCCCCTGCAAACGTGGCGAAACCAGCAGCTTGCGCGACACCTGCAACAAAGGGATCACCGGCGCCTCCTCCATGGCCAGCCGTTCCGCCTCCCCCAGCTTCGCATACATCTGCGCCAGGCCCGGCTGTTGGCGTGCTTCCTCCAGCAGCCGGCCGAAGGTGGGGTTGCGGTACCCCGGCCCAAAGCCGCCGCGTTCTCCGTCCAGCAGTTCCAGATAGGTGACGGGCAGGTCGGAATTCCAGCCGTTCAGTGCCAGATCGGGATAATCCCGCGCCCGCAGATGCGCCACGACCGACTTGGTTTCCTCGTTGCGCAGATTGGCGGTGACGCCCAGCTTCTGCTTCAGCATGGCGGCCACGGCGATGTTGATCTGGCGGAACCGGTCACCGGTGGGATGCAGGATCTCGATCACCAGCGGCTTGTCCTTGCCGTAGCCGGCTTCGGCCAGAAGCTGCCGCGCCTTGGCGTCGCGTTCCGCCTGGGTCTGTTTGGCCCAGGACAGAACCGGCTGCGTATAGCCTGGAATGCCCGAGGGCACGAAATTATAAGCCGCGATCTCCCCGCTGCGCAGCACCTTCTGCGATAGGGTTTCCCGATCAATGGCCAGGCTGATGGCCTGTCGCAGCTTGACCTGCACGCTCCATGGCTCGCGCGTCAGGTTGGGGCTGAGATACAGCACCCCGGCGCTGGGATAGACCATCAGCGCGTCCCCCCATTCCGCCCGCACGGCATCGAGCTGCCCCGGCGGCACGGAAACCGTCATGTGCAGATCGCCGGTGCGGAAGCGCTTGAACTCCGTCTGCTGGTCCTCCGTGACATGATATTCCACGGTTTCGGTGGGCACCGATGCAGCATCCCAGAAATAGGGGTTCTTCTGCAACCGGACCAGCGCCTGCGGCTCCCGCGCCACGGCCACATAGGCACCGTTGGAGATGGGCAGCGGTGGGGCGTTGGTCCCCTTCTCCAGGCTGGGCCGGTGCACCGGGCACAGCATATGTTGCGGCAGGTAGGCGGCGAAATCCGCCTGCCGGCGCGACAGGCGCACGGTGAAGGTATGCGCTTCCGGTGCCGCAACGCCCAGCGTTGCCGGATCGGCTTTGCCCTGCAAAATGGCCTGGGCATTCTCCACATTCAGCAGCCGGTCGGCCGTGGCCGCTGCCGTGGATGGTGTGACAAGCCGGCGCCAGCCGGCCACGAAATCCGCCGCCGTCACCGCACTGCCGTCCGACCAGCGTGCATCGGGCCGCAGCTTGAATGTGTAGGTCAGCCCATCGGCCGAAACGTTCCAGTCCGACGCCACGCCCGGAGTGGCCTCCCCCGACGCGCCATAGGCCAGCAGCCCCTCGCACAGATCATTGGCCACCCGCACCTCGAACACGGTGGATGCCTTTTGCCAGTCCAGGGTGGAGATGTCCGGCCCATTGCCCAGCCGCAGCACCTCCGCCCCCGTCGCAGCAGGAGCCGCCAGGCCCAGTGCCGCCAGCATGCCCATGGTCACAACGCGCATGAAACCCCTCCCGCATCGGTTCCGGCGGGACCGTTTCGCGATTTCCGCAAGGGTCCGGCCGACAGCCCTTATTGACACACCATCGGGCCGATGTTTCAATAGTGAAGTTGCTTTCAATTTCATAAATCGGAGGTCTTCATGTGGTTCAGGTCCCCAGGCCGGCGTACGGTCCTGGTCAGCCTTCTGGGATTGCTTCAGGGCATCACGGGGGCCAGCCACGCCCAGGATGCGGCGGACGGCGAGATCATGCTGGAAGAGATCATCGTCACCGCCCGCAAGCGGCAGGAGAATATCCAGGAGACCCCCGTTTCCGTCACCGCCTTCACCGCCGTTTCCATGGAACGGCTGGGGATCGAGGACATTGCCGACGTGGCCAAGCGCACGCCGGGCCTTCAGTACGGCGATTTCGGCGATGTGAAACTGTCGCCCACCACCCTGCGCGGGGTCATCGGCGGTGCGGGCTCCGCCGGTTCCGACCCCGCCGTCGGCTATTATGTGGATGAGGTGTTCGTCGGCCAGGGGGCGGGGGCCAACCTGGACCTGTATGATATCGAACGGGTGGAGGTGCTGCGCGGGCCGCAGGGCACTTTGTTCGGGCGCAACACCATCGGCGGCGTGGTCAGCCTGACCACCAAGCGCCCAACCCAGGACCCCGAAGCCTCGGTTCAGGCTCAGTACGGCAATTACGATTACCTGCGCCTGGGCGCGTCGGTGTCGGGTGGGATCAGCGAGGCGGTGGCCGCCAAGCTGTCGGTGCTGCGCGAACGGCGCGACGGCACCATGGAAAACATCTTCCTGAACCGCGACGCCAACACCCAGGGCTCGCTCAGCCTGCGCGGACAGGTGGCCGTCACGCTGGGGCCGGATACCGACCTGCTGCTGACGGGCGAATACCGCAATGTCGATCAGCGGCCGCTGGCCTATGAGACCTTGCGCTACAACAACGCCACCACCCTGCCCAACGTCATCGATCTGTTCGGATACGACCGCAATACCGATCCCGGCGACCGCCGCATCCTGCTGGACGATCCCAACAAGGAAACGCTGGACGCCTATGGCTTCGCGGCCCGGTTGGATACCAGTTTCGATGATCTGGACCTGACCAGCATCACGTCTTACCGCTGGCACGATTATTACAGCCGCGCCGACACCGACCGCTCGCCGGTGAAGTTCCTCTATGATGGCGATCCGGAAAAGGTCGACCGCTTCTCCCAGGAACTGCGCCTGGGCCGGGAGGGGGAGGTTTTCGACTGGATGACCGGTGTCTATTATTACCGCCAGGTCGCCCGCAATCAGAGCTTCGTGGAGGTCGGGTCCGATCTGGCCACCCTGCTGGGGGCGCCGGAACTGGCGGGTCTGGTCACCGGGTCGGATGCGAAGATGAAGACCACCAGCCTGGCCGGCTTCGCCAGCCTGACCTGGAAGGCCACCGACAAGTTCGACGCCACCGCCGGCACCCGCCTGACCCGCGATAAAAAGAAGATCGATTACGCCCAGGATGATCCGATCAACCTGCTGGGCGGCACCTCGCAATTGCAGGGATCGGACAGTTGGACGCGCCTGACGCCCACCATCAATGCCCGCTACCGCTTCGATGGCGATGTGATGGCCTATGCCACGGTCAGTTCCGGCTTCAAGAGCGGCGGTTACAACGACGCGCTGGGCGACGCCGACGGCATCGCCTTCGCCCCGGAAAGCTTGTGGAATTATGAGCTGGGGTTGAAGTCCGATCTGTTCGACCGCCGCGTCACCGCCAACATCGCCCTGTTCTACATGGACTGGAAGGATATCCAGATCACCCAGGACGACCCGCGCACCCCGCTCTACGATCCCGTCATCAGCAATGCCGGTGCCGCCCATTCCAAGGGCATCGAGATCGAGGTGAATGCACGGCCCGTCCAGCCCCTGTGGATCGGCTTCAACGCCTCGATCCAGCAGGCGGAATTCGACGAGGGCACGATCCCGGCCCGCCCGCCGGCCCAGCCCATCCGCCTGAACAAGGTGCCGCAATCGCCCAGCTATACCGCCACCCTGTTCGCCGAATATACCGTACCGCTGACCGGCCTGGGCGATCTGTCCTTCCTGGGCGAGGTGGTGGCGCGCGGCCCGTCCTACCTGTCGCTGGACAATCAGGCCGACGGGCGCGTCGGTGCCCACCGGCTGCTGAATGCCCGCGTCACCCTGGCGGCGGACAATGGCTGGCGGCTAGCCTTGTGGGGCAAGAACCTGACCGATGTCCGCTACCACACCCGCCTGTTCGACCTTTATAATACCGATGAGGTCGGGCAGAAGCTGGTGATGCTGGGCGATCCCCGGACCTATGGCGTCGAACTGCGGGTGGATTTCTGATGAGCGGACGCCTGCGCAACGCGATCATCGCCGGCGTGGCGGGCGGTGCCCTTCTAGGCATCGCCGTGCCCGATGCCAAACCCGATGGCTGGAGTGACCAATCCTATTACCTGTCCATGCGCGACGGGGTGCGGCTGGCGCTCAGCCTTTATTATCCCGACGGCACCCCGCCGGCCGGCAAGGCGCCGGTGCTGCTGGTGCAGACGCGCTATGGCCGCGCCGGGGTCTATCTGTCCAACCCCGATTACGGGCGCTGGCGCAAGGCCGGCTATGTCGTCGCCATCATCGATACGCGCGGTTCCACCGCCTCCTTCGGGTCCCGGCTTGTGGATATCGGGCCGGATGAACAGGCCGATATGGCGGAGATCATCGCCCATCTGGCCACCCGCCCCTGGTCCAGCGGGGAGGTGTTCACCCATGGCGTCTCCTACATGGCCGACACGGCTGACTGGTCCACGGCCAGCCCCGCGCCGGCCCTGAAGGGGGCCATGCCCAGGCAGACGGATTTCGATGCCTATCTGCATCTGTTCATGCCGGGGGGCGTATCCAACGACTGGTTCCTGTCCGAATGGGGTGGCTTCACCCAGCGCATCGATACCGGCCGCGCGGGGCGGGAGGATTGGGATTGCGTGGCAGACCTTGCCGACTGCCCCAAACTGTTCCCCGCCCTGCAGCCGGTGGATGGCGATGATGGATATCGCCTGATGCGCCAGGCCGTGACCGGGCGGGAACGCTGGGCGCCCGGCGATTACATGGATGCCCCCTTCCGCGACGATCCCGGCCGGAACGGGCACAGCCTGTTCAATTCCTCTCCGGCATCGGCCCTGGACGCCATCCGGCAACAGCGCAAGCCAGTGCAATATTGGGGTTCCTGGGTCGATGGCGGCACGGCGGAGGCGGCGCTGGCCCGCTACCGTTCCGCCCCGGACGTGCCGATGGAGGTGTGGATCACCGCCAACAGCCACCAGCATGATGTCGGCGCCGATCCCTTCCTCCCCGAACGGCGCGAGCCGCTGCCCGATATGGAGATGCAGTTCGCCCAGAACCTGGCCTTCACGGAGAAGGTGCGACAGGGCGGCAAGCCCGACCGGATGATCCATTATTACGTGATGGGCACCGGCCGGTTCCGCGACACCGATATCTGGCCGCCGGCCGGCACGCGGGAGACCAACTTCCATCTGGCCCCCGGCGGCGCCCTGTCGGCCACACCGGCACCCTCTGGCAGCATCGCCCACAAGGTGGATTTCACCGCCACGACCGGCGACGCCACCCGCTGGTCCACACAGTTCGGCACCCCGCCGGCCTATCCCGACCGGCGGGCGGAGGGGGAAAAGCTGCTGAGTTTCAACAGCCCGCCCTTCGAGGCGGACATGGAACTGGCCGGCACGCCCAGCGTCACCCTGCATGTGGCCAGCGCCACCGCCGACCCGGCCTTCTTCGCCTATCTGGAGGATGTGGCGCCGGACGGGCGCGTCACCTATCTGACGGAGGGCATGCTGCGCGCCGTGCATCGCAAGCCGGCGGACCCGGCCAGCCTGCCCTATGACCAGGGATCGGCCCCGCATTCCTTCCGCCGGGCCGACGCCCTTCAGGTGATACCGGGAGAGGCGATGGAGGTGCGCTTCGCCCTGTTTCCGACGGCCGCCCTGATCAAGCGCGGCCACCGCCTGCGCCTTTCCATCGCCGGTGGCGACGCCAAAATCTTCCGCCGCTATTCAGAGGGCAAGGAGGAGGTGTTCACCGTGCAGACCGGGCCGGCGAATGCCAGCCGGGTCACGGTGGATCTGCGTCCCTGGCGGGATTAGCAGCGCCGGATAAACACCATCGACCCCGCCAGCAGCACCGGCGGCACCAGCAGCATGAATAGGCCGGCCCCCGTCACCTGGGCCTCTCCCGCCATTTGCAGGGTGAGGCCCAGCAGCATGGGGCCGGCCGCCAGCCCCAGCTTTTCCACCGCCGTCCACACGCCGGTGAACACGCCGACCGCCGATCCGCCCTCTGCCCGCGTCAGCCCGGCCAGCAGGGTGAAGGGCAGCACCTGCAAGGCCGCGAACGCCACACCGCACAGCGACAGCAGCCCCAGCATCAAGCCCCAGCCCAGGCCCAACAGGCCGGCCAGCCCCAGCAGGACCAGCAGCAAGGCATAAAGCCCGGCCCCGGCCAGGGCCGCGCGCCCTTCACCGACCCTGCGCCCCACCACAGCCCAGATGGGCGTGGCCAGCACCGTCGACCCCAGCATCACGCCCATGGCGACACCGATCGCCGCCTCCCCCTGCCCCGACAGGCGGGCGGCCAGATAGGGCAATGCCGCGGTGGAACCGCTGGCCGCCGCCATCTGCAGCAGATAGGCGATGGCCAGCGCCCGGAAGCGCCGGCTGGCCCAGGCCTGGAGCAGCGACCCGGCCAGGGACGCTGCCCCTCCCCCGCCACTTGCCGCAATCCCGCCCAAACCCAGCAAGGGCAGCAGCATCGCCAGCAGGCAGAAGCCACCCATGGCCAGCGCCATGGCACCATAGCCCGGCCGATCACCCCCGAACCACGCCACCAGGGTCGGCGCCAGGGCCGCCCCGGCCAGCACACCGGACAGGGAGAACACCATGCGCGCCGCGACCAGCCGCGACCGCCGTCCGGCATCCGCCTCCATCAAGGCCGGCATCCCGACATAGGGCACGGCGAACAGCCCGTTGAAGCAGGTCAGCGCCAGATAGAAACCGGCAACCCAGACGAAGGCACCGGCCATCGGCGCCTGGAACAAGGCCGCGAAACAGGCCGACGCACCGACCGCCCCCACCAGCAGGAAGGTGCGCCGCCGCCCGGTGCGATCCGCCCACAGCCCGACCAGCGGGTCCCAGACAATCGCCCAGCCCTTGGCCAGCAGCAGCGCCAGCCCGATCAGGCCCGGCGCCAGCCCCAGCGTCTGGGTGCAGTAATAAAGCAGCAGCACCGCTGGCACGGTGGACAGCACGCCCGTGCCCAGCGACCCCGCCGCATAGGCCGCGATCAGCGCACGACCCCGCCGCTTACCCTCCCCAAGGTCCATGTTTCTCTCTCCCCGCAAAGCCCGGTATCATTCCCGGACTTGCCAAAGAAGAAATTGAATACTATTTCATTTTCTGTCAACCAGCCGGGAGCGAAGCAACATGCGCGTCTTCATCTGCGCCGATATCGAGGGGGTGGCGGGCGTCGTCACCCGCCAGCAGACGGCGATCAGCGGCTTCGAATATCAGCAGGCGCGGGAATGGATGACGGCGGAGGTCGCCGCCGCGTGCGAGGGCGCCATGGATGCCGGCGCCACGGAGATCGTCATCGCCGACAGCCATGGCGAGGCGCAGAACCTGCTGCTGGACGGGCTGCCCGATCAGGTACAGGTGGTGCGGTCCTGGCCGCGCCCCCTGGCCATGATGCAGGGGATCGAAACGGGGCCGTTCGCCGCCTGCCTGATGATCGGCCACCATACGGGCGTGCATCACGCCGACGGCGTGCTGGCCCATACATTTGCAGGCCTAACCATCGCCGGCCTGCGGCTGAACGGGAATCCTGCGTCGGAAATCAGCGTGAATGCCGCCATCGCCGGCCATTTCGGGGTTCCGGTCACGCTGGTCACGGGTGATGACTTCACCTGCCAGCATGCGCGCGAATTGCTAGGGCCGGGTGTGGAGACCGTGGCCACGAAATACGCCTATGGCCGTCTGTCGGCCCGCAGCCTGATGCCGGCCGAGGCAAGGCGACGCATCAAGGCCGCCGCCGCCGATGCCGTGACCAAGGCGGCCGGCATCGAACCGCTGCAACCGGTCACGCCCCTGGCGGTGGAAGTCCAGTTCAAGAACCACTGGAACGCGGAACTGCTGGCCTATCTGCCCTGCTTCACCCGGCTGGACGCGGTAACCATCGGTTTCACGGCCGAGGATGCGCCGGCCCTGGCCCGGACGCTGAAATTCATCACCAGCTACACACCGGTGCCCTGAAACCGGTGGCGAGGGGGAACCGTAGGTCAGGTCGAGCCGAAGGCGAGCCCTTACAAGCGACGGTGCCAATGAATGTCAGGGCTCGGCTAACGCCTCGACCTGACCTACGGCAATTATGCTTTCAGGCCGGACATGCCTTGGAAATCGCCCAACTGATCGCCGGGTGGGTTGGCCAGGAACACGATGCGGTACCACAGGATCGACAGGAACCGCGCAATGCGCGCCGGGTCCCGGCCCGCGTCCGCCAGATCGGGCACGGGCTGGACGTAAAGGTCGAACAGCGCCCGGTCCACCATGCCGCCCAGCGTATGGGCCAGGGCCACATGCAGGGCCGGGTCGACCCCGGCATCGGCGAAGCGGCGCTGGGTATTGGCCGCCACGCGCTGGCTCCACGCCGCACTCACCTCCTGATAGAAGGCGGCGAAGCGGGGTTCGGAATCCTCCAGCTGCAACAGGCTGCGCATGATGCCCGGCCGTTCGGCATATTGCCGTGCCAGCACCTCGGTCGCGCGCTGCAACGGATCGAACCCGTCCACCCCGCGCTGCCGTCCCTCCTGCGCCATGGACAGGCGCAGCCGTTCCATCATGTCGGTGACCGCCTCCTGCAGCACTTCCATGGCCAGGCTCTCCAGGTCCGGATAATAGTGGTACAGCAGCGAGATGGGCACATCCGCCTCCGCCGCCACATCCACGACGCGCAGCGCCCGGTAGCCTTCACGCTCCAGCACCTGGGCGCAGGCTTCCTTGATGCGTTGACGGCTGCGCGCCCCCCGGTTGGTGACGGCCGCACTACTCTCCCCCTGCGACATCGAATATCCGTGCGGTGATTGTTGCGGGTGCCAGCCTACCACCCCTTGCCTTTGCCTGCCTAGTTCCGCTCCAATAAAATGAACTTGTTTTCAATATCATTTTATGATGTCATCGCCGCCGTTCCCGACAGCGTGGATCCTTTAGAGATGGAAGCCGGTCAGGCCGGCGAACCGGCCCAGGCGATCCGTCGGCGGATCGCACAGATAGAGCGCGCGATGCCAGAGCAGCGACACGAACAGCGCCATATCGTCCCGGTCCTCGGCGAAGACGGGGGCCAGCAGCGGGCTGCGCAGCACCAGGCATTCATAGACGAAATTGTCGACCATGCTGCACAGCGCATGGGCCAGCATCAGCCGCTCCCCCTCCCCCAGCGTCAGGTCGGGGAATTGCCGCGCGATGGAGCGGGCGACCGCCTGGTTCCAGCGCTGCGACATCTCGCGGAACAATTGCTGGAATTCCGGCTCATCCCCGCCGAAGGCGATGATGCAGCGCAGCAGGCCGGGATTGCGGGCATAGAGGTCGATGATCCGCCGGTTCTTGTCCAGGATGCGGTCGAAGGCGGCGCCGGCACTGTCCGCCGCCAGCACATCCTGCACCTCGTCGCGCAACCGGGTCAGGGCCGCCAGCACGATCTGCGGCTTGCCCTTGAAATAGCGGTAGATCAGGCTGGACGGCACGTCGGCTTCGGCCGCGATGTCGGCCAGCCGCAGATCCTGATAGCCCAGGCGGTTGACCATGCTGGTCGCCGCATCGATCAGCCGTTCCCGCGTCTCCAGCCCCTTGCGGGTCCGGGGCAGGCCCGGGTCCCGCTGCACGGCGTTGCGTCTGGGCCTTGTCGTCACGCTTCCCCCACCATCCGGCACCATGCCGACAGCACCAGAATAAATGAATTTGATTCCAATGTCGGTTGGAAAATGCCGACAGGACGCGCACCCGCGCGCAACCAGTTCCCCCTACATCGCAGATTAAGGAGATAACCCCATGTCCATCATCGTGCTGGACCGGCACGCGGTCGAAACGCTGCTGCCCATGGATGAATGTATCGATGCCGTGGCCCATGGCATGGCGCGCACGGCCCGCGGCGGCACGCGCCAGCCGCCGCGCAGCCGCCTGGACCTGCCCCTGCCCGGCAATCTTCTGTCGATGATGCCCGGCTGGATCGATGAACCGGAAGCGTTCGGCATCAAGGTGGTCAGCGTCTTCCCCGGCAATTTCAATGTCGGGCTGCCGTCGCATCGCGGCCTGGTGCTGCTGTTCGAGGCGGTGCATGGCGCCCTGGTCGGCATTTTCGATGGTGGCGCCATTACCGCCATCCGCACCGCCGCCGCCAGCGCGCTGGCCACCCGCCTGCTGTCGCGGCCGGATGCCACCCGTCTGGCCGTGCTGGGCTATGGCGAACAGGCCGAACAGCATGTCGCCGCCATGCTGGTGGTGCGCCCGATCAGCCATGTCGCGGTCTGGGGTCGGTCGCCCGACAAGGCCGCCGATTTCTGCCGCCGCCTGTCGGAAAAGCACGGCATCGATATGGAACCGGCCGCCAGCGTGCAGGAAGCCGTGGCCAAGGCCGACATCATCTGCACCACCACCGCTTCGCGCGAACCGATCCTGCAGGGCGCCTGGGTGCCGGAGGGGTGTCATCTGAACATCGTCGGGTCCAGCTTCCCGCAGAACCGGGAGATCGACGCCGAAACCGTGGTCCGCAGCCGCTTCTACGTGGATTACAAGCCCTCCACCCTGGCGCTGGCCGGCGATTACCAGGACGCCCTGGCCCGGGGGCTGATCGATGAGAACCACATCATCGGCGGTACCGGCGACGTGCTGGAGGGGCTGGCCCCCGGCCGGGGCGACGCGCGCGACATCACCCTTTACAAGTCGGTGGGCATCGTCGCGCAGGATCTGGTGGCCGCCCAGCATCTGCTGAACAAAGCGCTGAACGATCCGGCGGCGCGGGACAGCGGGCTGGTGCAGTCGATCAGGCTGTAAGGGAAACGGCGGGGAGCCTTCGCCTCCCCGCCGCCATCCTCATTCCTTCACGATGCCTTCACGCCAGGCATAGACGGCGGCCTGCGTCCGATCGGTCAGGTACAGCTTGCCCAGGATATTGCTGACATGGGACTTGACCGTCTTTTCCGAGATGGTGAGGCGCATAGCGATATCCATGTTGGACAGGCCGCCCGCAATGCATTGCAGAACCTCCATCTCCCGATCGGTCAGGTCCCCGTGCAGCGGGGCCGCCCCCTCCTTCCCGCCCCGCTTGCGCGTGACCATGGTCATCATCGCCTTGGCGATACGGGGGCTCAGCGTGCTTTCCCCCACCGCCGCCCGGCGCACGGCACGGACAAGGTCCTCCGGCGTCGTGTCCTTCAGAAGGTAGGAGATGGCGCCGGCCTGGGTCATGGGCGCCACATGCTCCTCCCCCTCATGCGAGGTGACGATGATGATCTGGCTGCGCGGACTGACCTGCCTGATCTGGCGCACCGTCTCCGCCGCCGGCTGGTCGGGCATGAACAGGTCCAGCAGCACTATGTCAGGCGCATGCCGCATCGCGGCGGATACCGCTTCCACACCGCAGGTGGCGGCGGCCATCACCGCGATGTCCGGGGCGGTGGCCAGGAAGGCGATCAATCCCTTGCGGACCATGGCATGGTCGTCGGCCAGGATAAGGGTGATCTTGTCGGTCATGCCCCATTCTTCCATGACAGCCTGACCTGTGTTCCCACACCGATGGCGCTTTCCATGGCAAATGTCCCGCGCGGCAGGTCGCGGGTCCGGTCGCGCATGGAGATGATGCCGAACCCGTCCGATTTCCGGCCGGTATCGAAACCGACACCATTGTCGGTGACTGTCAGCAGGGTCGTGTCGCCATTGATCCTGCCGGCGATGACGATCTTCGCCGCCTTGCCGTGCCGCACGGCGTTCATCAGCGCCTCCTGCACGATGCGCAGCACCTGATGCTCCGTATGGGCGTTGCCGGATTGGATGGGGCCGCAATGGTTCAACTCGATGGTCACGGTGAAACGGCGGCGGAAATCATCAACGATGATACGCATGCGGTCGTGAAGCGAGGTGTCACTGGTTCCCGACGGGCGCAGCTGGGTGATGATCTGCATGAGGTCGTGCTGGGCCTCGCGGGTGATCGTCTCCGCTTCAAGCATCTGTTCGCGCGCCGCCTCCATCACCGCCGGCTGTGCCCTGGCCGCCGCCAGTTGCAGGCCCAGGGCGAATAGTTTCTGCTTCACCGTGTCGTGCAGTTCCCGCGCCATGCGGTTGCGTTCATCCGTTACGGCGAGGTCCTGCTTCAGGCTGAGGGATAGGGCCAGATCCTGCGCCATGTCGTTCAGGTGCTGGCTGTGGCGGATCAACACGTCATCGTTGGGCAGTGCGATGCGCACCTGGAAATTTCCCCGCCGCCAGCTTTCCGTCACCTCGTTCATCCGGCCCAGTTGCCGCGTCACATAGCGGGCAGCCACCAGACCACAGGCAATGCCAATGGGCACAGAAAGCAGGATGACGGCTCCGATAGCACTCAGCAGGAATTCCACGATGCTGCGGATCTGGATCCAGATATCGAATTCGGCGATGTAGAGGACCAACAGGCGGCCCATGTTCCCGCCATCGGCATCCTGGATGGGCATCTCCACCCAGATCGGCCCGTTATCCGCCAGCCAGGCGGCGCCATCCGCGTCGACGGGCATCTTGCTGCGCGCAGCGAACAGGGGGGCCACCTGTTCGGGCAGAATGGCGGGGTCGGACAACAATGCACGCCCCTGCCCATCCTCGATCCGGATATAGACTTCGGGCCGGCTGGAATTGGCGATGCGATAGATAGAGGCGCCATCGCCATGCTCGATATTGAGCAGTTTCTCGCGGATGCTGTTGACCGCCTTGTCCCGCCATCCGGCATTGCCGGGATCGCGGATCGCCTGTGCCACGGCCAGCCTTTCACCGGCCACGCGCTGTTCGACATTCACAAGCGTCACGGCCTTGTGAAAATCCCTGTAATCATTGATGCCGTACAGGGTGACGATCAGCAGCGTCATGGCGCAGAAGGCAAGCAACGTGTAGCTGACAGCCAGTTGGAACCATAAACGCCGTGTGAAAGCCGGAAGATAATCAGGCCAGTTCCTCATCCATCCACCCTTCCCGCCAGCCGGATTTCGCCATCCGATCTTCAGCAGGATAAAGGACAGATCGAAAACCGCCTCCTCCTTACGGCGGATGTGCGGCCAGGAAAAGCCCATAGGATCGGGCGCCAGGTATCAACCCGAAGCCCTGGAGCCTTCGTTCATGACCGGTCACAAAGCCTCTGTTTTCCTGCGTTCCATCCCGCTGGCGGCAGGTCTCGTCCTCATCGCCGCCACGATCGCCCAGGCTGCGGATAGCCTCTCCCCTGCTCCGGAAGGGGAATTCACATCCCCTCTGGATGGGCCGACATCAGCAAATGATTGGAAACTTTCCGCCGGCATTGCCACCCTCTACATGCCCGCCTTCGCCGGTTCCAAGGATTACCAGGCCATGGTGCTGCCCGATATCAAGCTGGAATATCGGGACGAATTCTTCGCGTCGCTGTTCGACGGGGTGGGTTACAACCTGATCAACAATGACGGATGGCGGGCCGGCCCGATCATGAAGTATGATTTCGGCCGTACCGAGGATGACGACAACCCCTTCCGCATCGCCGGCAAGAAAACCAAGGCCCTGCGCGGGCTGGGCGATGTCGATGGAACGGTCGAACTGGGCGGCTTCGTCGAATATAATTTCGATCCGGTCAGCTATACGGCGGAACTTCGCCAGGGTGTGGGTGGGCACAAGGGCCTGACGGGGGAGGTCGCCATCAGCTACATGGGTATGCTGGACGGGTTCGGCCCACCGGTGATTTACGCGATCGGTCCCCGTGCCACCTTCGCCAATGCCAAGTACAACAATGCATATTTCGGCATCAGCAGGACCCAGTCGGCCAATTCCGGATTGGACCGGTACACGGCCGATGCCGGTCTGGTGTCATACGGGCTTGGCGCGTTCGCCATGATGCCCGTGACCGACAGCCTGTCGCTGGGCCTGATGGCCCGATATGACCGTCTGGGCAGCGAGGCGGCGGATTCCCCCCTCGTCCGCGAACGCGGCCGGAAGAACCAGATGATGGGCGGCCTGCGCCTCACATACGAGTTCGGTTTCTAGAACGGCTTACGGGTGGATTTCCGGCAGCACCCGGCCGCCAGCCGTCACCGGCTTCGCTTCGATCAGGATGAAGGCGATACGGCAGATTTCGGTTGGTGACGGGTTGCGCCAGAGATGGTTGGTGGCCCGCTGCACCACGATATCCCCGGCCGCCAGCGGCGTCACCGACCCGTCATCCAGTTCCAGTTCGAGCACGCCCGACAGCACGATGCCGTAATCGATGGAATAGGATCGGTGCAGGGGTGACGCCTTGCCCGGCAGCATGTCCACGATGCGGATCACCGACCCGCCATGCAGCGTCTTGCCGGCGGCCAGCATGCCGTCGGTCCCGTCATTCAGATCGGCCGGGACGGTCGGTGTGGCCCAGACCAGTTGGAAGGCCGCATCGCCGCTGTCGATCAGGCTGGGGGTCAACGTGTCGACGGCACGGATGATGGAGATGCCATCGTCATTGTGATCGGTGACGATACGGCGAAAGGACGGGGTCATCGGGAACTCCGGACACGGATGAACAGGATAAGAGCGATGCCGGCCACCAGCAGGGAACCGGCACCGATCAGCGGCAACGTGTCGATCACCGCCCCCATACGCAGGGCCAGCGCCGGCACCACCAGGGCTGACAGGAACTGGCCGATGGCGAAGCTGGATTGCCACAGGCCGGTCCCCCTGCCTCGCACCTCGAACGCCAGGGCCGACATGGTCCAGGTCAGCAATGTGGGCAGCAGCAGGCCGGCGGCGATCTGCCCGACAAAGGCCGCCGCGATGAACCAGCCTTCGTCGGGCGCGTTGCCCATGGCGACGAAAGCGGCCGCCATCAAGGCGAATTCGCCGGCCAGCAGCAGGCGCACATCGCGTCTGGCCAGGGCCCAGAAGATCAGGCTGCCCAGCGGCGTGCCGATGCTGGCCAGGGCCGACAGCAGGCCGATGCGGCCGGGATCGGTGACGCCGAAGCCGGGCAGCACCGTGCCGACATTGATCTGGATCGTGTAGAACAGGATGGCGGCCAGCACCGTGGCCCCGCAGGTCAGCGCCATGTGACGGCCCGGCAGCAGCGACCAGCCCGGCATGGATCGTTCTACCCGTGCCGGTTCCCGCACCAGCAGCAGCACCGCCAGCGCCATGGGCCAGCACAGGCCATAGACCAGGAACGGCGCCTGCCATCCCTGCCGGCCCAGCAATCCGCCCAGCGCCAGGAACAGCAGGGCGGAAACCGACGCCACCGCCGTCTGCGACGACAGAAAGCGCTCCCGCGTCCGCCCGTCGAACAGATCGCCAATCAAGGTGGTGCTGAGTGTCAGGATCAAGGCCTCGCAGATGCCGACCAGCACACGGCTGGCCAGGATCTGATGCAGATCGTCCAGCATCATCGGCGCCATGCCGGCCAGCCCATAGGCCAGCATGGCGATGATCAGCAGCCGGCGCCGCCCGAACCGGTCACCCAACAGCCCGGCGACGGGGGAGAACAGCGCGATGCACAGACCCGGCAGGGTCAGCAGCACCGGCACCAGGAATTCCACCCCCGGAACATGGGCGAAGGCCGCACTGATCTGCGGTGCGACGGGCACCAGCAACAGAATACCCATCACCGCCGATGTACAGGGCAGCAGCAGCGCCAGACCCTGTGCCAAACCCGCCTTTTGTGCGCTTTCCATCCCCGCACCCATCAGAAGCTGACCGAACCGCGCAGCCCATAGGTGCGGGGCGGACGCAGGCCGTTATAGACGACGTTCAGGATTGGCCGGGTGAAGGAGGTGGAGTAGATATCCTTGTCTTCGATATTGTTCACGAAGGCCGTCAGCGACCAGCCCTGACCCGGGGCATCCAGCGTCAGCCAGGCGTCGGACGTCATGTAGCCGCCCTGATGCTGTTCCGGGCGATAATCGAT
Source organism: Niveispirillum sp. KHB5.9 (assembly GCF_048066115.1). Classification (NCBI taxonomy): domain Bacteria; kingdom Pseudomonadati; phylum Pseudomonadota; class Alphaproteobacteria; order Rhodospirillales; family Azospirillaceae; genus Niveispirillum; species Niveispirillum sp. KHB5.9. The sequence continues at coordinate 29,789 of NZ_JBLTYX010000002.1, forward strand.
GGACAGGAACCGCCCGCTTTCGATGCGGCTGCGGGCCCCCAGCACCAGATCATGGTCGGGCGACAGGGTGAAACTGTGGCTGTAGGTCAGGTTCAGCGACCATTTCGGCGCATTCACCGCCGGCTTGCCCGAACAGTCGATGGTGAACAGCCGGGCGGGTGCCGCCACAGGCAGCGAGGTATTGGGCGTGACGCTGCAACCGCTGGGCAGCGGCGCGCCGGCGGCGGAAATGGCCGTATAGACGAAGCTGTTATATTTGGTGTCCATGTACTGAAGGTTCACGCCGAATTCATCGGCCGGGGTCGGGCGGAACTGCGCCTCGATCTCCGCACCCACCATCCGGGCCTGACCGACATTGGCCGTTACCGCCGCCTGGGTGAACACGCCGGGTGCCGTTTCCACCGGCCCGATATAGCCCACCTGCTGGTCCTTATAGTCCCACCAGAAGGCTTCGGCGTTCAGTTGCAACCGGTTGTCCAGGAAGCGGTTCTTCGACCCGACCGTATAGGCCGTCAGCTTCTCCGGATCGAAACTGTTGTTGCGCACGGCGGCGAAGAAGCCGCCCGCCTTGAAGCCGGTGGCGACATTGGCATAGAGCAGGGATTGCGGGCCGGCATCGAACTCCACCCCGCCTTTCCAGGTCACACTCTCGAAATTCTCATCCCCCGTGGCCAGCAGATAGGGCGGGTTGGGATTGGCGGCACTGCTCTGGCGCACCGGTGTGGCCTGCTGCTTGTTCTCATGGGTGTAGCGGACGCCGGCCACCAGACGGAAACCGGGCTGCAGGTCGTAAGTGCCCTGGCCGAACACCGCCTTGCTGGTGGTTTCCAGGTTGGGCATGAAGGTCGTCGTCGACAGCCCGCCCTGGAAGAAGCTGTTATAGGCGTCCATCTTGTCCTTGAACCAGAAACCGCCCAGGACATAGCGGAAAGCCTGCGCATCGTCGGACGCGAACCGCACCTCCAGGGAGCTTTGCTTGGACACTTCCTGCACCGTGCCCTGGAAGCCGGGGCTGTACATGACGAAGTCCGGCCGGCTGTCGCGGTAGGCTGGCAGCACCGTCAGGGTGCCGGCATCGAAGCTGTAATCCAGCGTCGCCGACACGCCCCAGAATTCACTGTCGATGAAGCCGTCATCCTCAGGCGGCACCACCAGACCGGAATTGACCAGACCGGCGAAGCGGGTGCGCAACTCCGCAATGCTGGCCGCCTCCGACCCGCCGATGCGGTCGCCCACGGCGGGGGCGGTGGGCGTCAGGCTGCCCGGCACCAGCACGGAACCCACGCCCTTGCCGCCCTGGTGATAATAATCACCGGTCAGCAGCAGGCTGACCCGTTCCACCGGCTCCCACAGCAGGGACGCACGGCCGGCCTCCCCTTCCTCGTCATCATACCCGTCGGACAGATAGCCGTCGCGATCCACCAATTGCCCGGCGATGCGCAGGGTCAGGGTATCGCTGACGGGAGCATTCAGCATGCCGGTCAGCTTGCGGTGCTGGTAATTGCCGATCTCCAGCCCCACCTCGCCCTTCGTGCCGCCATTGTCCGGGCGGTTGGGGATGACGTTCACCGCACCACCGGTGGCGTTGCGGCCATAAAGCGTGCCCTGTGGCCCCTTCACCACCTCCACCCGCGCCAGATCGAAGAAGGCGCCGACCGGGGCCGTGGGCCGGCCGATATAGACGCCGCCATAATTGAAGGCGATGGCATTCTCCGCAAAGGAATTGGGACCCAGCGAGCCGACGCCGCGCAGGTAGAAGCCGGTATTGGACCCGCCCGCCGGCTGCACCACCAGGGCCGGGACCAGCCGCGTCAGGCTGGCGGCCTCCGTCACCCCGGCATTGACCAGATCGGCGGCACCGATGGCCGACACGGCCACGGCCACCTTCTGCAAATTCTCCGACCGGCGCTGGGCGGTGACGATGATTTCCTCCAGCATGCCCTGATCGGCGCTCTGGGCGCTGGCCGTGACGGCGGACAGAAGGGCTGTGGTCAACAGCAAGGTGGCGCGCATGATGGTTTCCTCCCTGGTTCTTCTTGAAGTTCCCGGAAGGCAGGCGGACGGGTTCAGTGCCGCCAAATAAAGGCGGCCTGTCATTCATCTGGATATGGAAGCGGTTTCTGCTCCCCCGGCCGTTGGCCGGCATCTCCCCGATCGCCGGCCTATGGACCGGTCAAATTTTCTTTGCTGATGGAACCATAACAGCCGCAAATGCATCGGCGAAATCGTATTTCACGATCCGACCTATCGCCCCGACCAATAGTTCACCCGGCATCCTGTTCGGCCGCACAGCGCCGCATCAGGCCCCGGAACCAGACCAGGGCCGGGTCGCGCTGGAAATGCCGGTGCCATTGCACCATCTCCGTCAGGACGGGAAATTCGATGGGCAGCGGCAGGATGCGCAGCGGCAGCCTGTCCACATAAAGCCTGGCCAGACGCTCATGCATCGTGGCCACCAGGTCGGTGCCGATCAGCATGTTGGGCACGGTGGTGAAATCAGCCACGAACAGCTCGGCATTGCGGCTGTAGCCATAGCGGTCCAGGAACCATTGATCGAAGCTGGGCGCGCGTTTCATGCCGAAACGCACCAGCACATGGCCCATTTCCATATACTGCTCGAAACTGATCGTATCGCCCAGCTTGGTATTGTCCTTCCAGGTCACCACGACATGGGTGTCGGTGAACAGCATCTCCTTGGGATGATCGGGATGGGTGAAATTGTCGGGCGTGACCAGGAAATCCACCTGGCCGCGCGACAGCCGCTCCAGCACCAGATCGTCCATCCCGTCGATCTCCACCTTGATGCCGGGGGCCAGGCGCCGCGCCTCGCGGATGACGCGGGCCAGAAGCACCTCCGTCACGTAATCCGACGCGTGCATGCGGATGGTGCGGGTGGCGGTGGCGGGGTCGAAGCTGGGCTTGGTCTCGATGGTGGACTGGATCTGCATCAGGATATCGCGCACCGGCACCGCCAGGCTTTCGGCCAGCGGCGTGGGCACCATGGACCGCCCGATCTGGGCCAGGATGTCATCATCGAAAAATTCGCGCAGCCGGGCCAGATTGCCGCTGACCGCCGACTGGCTGAGGTTCAGGCGATGGGCGGCGCGCGACACGCTGCGTTCCTCCAGCAGCACGTCCAGCACGACCAGCAGGTTCAGGTCCAGCTTCTGGAACCGCATCTTTCATCCCCCCAATCCATCGGCCAGGCCGATAGTTCGCCTCCATAAATACGATTTTGGCGATGGAGGTCGAGCCCTTAACGTGCCCGCATCGAAAGAAGCGGAGTTGAGGCCCCATGGACGCGACCGATTATGGCCGCCTGTTCGACCTGTCGGGCAGAACCGCCCTGGTCACCGGCGGGCAACGCGGCCTGGGGCTGGGCATCGCCACGGCCTTGGCCAAACATGGGGCCAGCGTCTGGATCTGCTGCGAGGATGAAGCGGCCGGTGAGGCGGTTTCGGTTGATCTGCGCACCCAGGGCCTGGCGGTGCAGGCCATCGCCTGCGACGTGACCGACCGTGTGGCCCTGGCGGCGATGGTGGAGCGGGTGGGTCGGCTGGACATCCTGGTCTGCAACGCCGGAGTGGCGCCGCATGCCGGTCCCATCGCCACGGCCAGCGACACCGACTGGCAGGCGACGATGAGTATCAACCTGCAAAGCGTGCTGTGGCTGACCGGACTGGTGCTGCCCGGCATGGCGGATGCTGGTGGGGGCAGTGTCATCATCATGTCGTCGATCGCCGGGCTGCGCGGGAACAAGGCGCTGGGGCTCTATGGGCTGTCCAAGGCCGCCAATGCGCAGCTGGCCCGCAATCTGGCCGTGGAATGGGGACCATCCAACATCCGGGTCAACGCCATCTCCCCCGGCTTCATCCGCACCGATCTGGCGCGTGACCTGCTGGCCAATCCTGCCTTCATGGAAAAGCGCATGGCCATGACACCGCTAAGGCGGCCGGGCGAGGTGGCAGAAGTCGCCGGCGTGGCCCTGATGCTGGCATCGCCCGCCGGTGGCTTCGTGACGGGGCAGAACATCGTCGTCGATGGCGGCACGCTGATCACCGACGGCAATTGACGAGGCATAAGATGCATATCCTGGTCACCGGCGCCGACGGGTTTGTCGGCAGCCATCTTGTCCGCCGCCTGCTGGACGGTGCCCTTGCCTTCGACCGGCTGACCCTGGTCGATCAGCGCTTTGCCGAGGCGGCCACCGATCCGCGTGTGCGACAGGTGGCCGGCAGCATCGCCGATCCCGGTATCTGGGCCGGGGTGGTGGATGGCGGTGCGGATATGGTCTTCCATCTGGCCAGCATTCCAGGCGGGCTGGCGGAGCGGGAATTCGATCTGGGCCTGTCGGTCAACCTGCAGGGCACCATCGGCCTGCTGCAAGCCTTGCGGCTGCAGGCCAAACCCGCCCGGCTGGTCTTCGCCAGCAGTGTCGCCGTCTATGGTGATCCGCTGCCGGATGTCGTGGATGACGACACGCCCACAGCCCCCACCCTGTCCTATGGCGCGCAGAAACTGGCGGCGGAACTGCTGGTGACGGATTACAGCCGGCGCGGCTTCATCGACGGACACAGTTTGCGCCTGCCTGGCATCGTCGCCCGCCCGCCGACGCCGTCGGGCCTGATCTCCGCCTTCATGAGCGATGTCATGTGGGCGGCAGCACGGGGGCAACCGGTATGCGTGCCGGTATCGGCGGGTGCCGTCTGCTGGTGGATGTCGGTTTCCTGCTGCGTGGACAATCTGCTGCATGCGGCCGGTTTGAAGGCCGACAGGCGCGTCTGGCTGCCACCCGTGCTGCGCCTGACCATGGGCGAACTGGTATCGGCCCTGGAAAACCGGTTCGGTGCGGTGGATATCACCTACGCCCCCGACGCGATGGTCGAGGCACGGTTCGGCCGGCAGCCGCCCATACAGGCCGACTGCGCGCTGGTAGCCGGTTTCCGCCATGATGGTGACGTGGACCGGCTGATCACGGCGTCGCTGGGGCTTTAATCCGCCATGATGGCAACCGCCCGCGTCCATCCCGCCGACGCGGCGCGGACCTTCACCGGGAAGCACGCAACCGTGAACCCCGTTGCCGGCAGCGTCTCCAGATTGGCCAGCTTCTCCATGTGGCAATAGCCGACATCCTTGCCGACATAATGCCCTTCCCAGATCAGGGAAGCGTCACCCGTCTCCTTGAACCGGGCGGCGGTATGCGGGAACGGCGCATCCCAGCTCCAGCCATCGATGCCCGTCACCCGCACACCGCGTTCCACCAGGTACAGCGTCGCCTCCCGCCCCATGCCGCAGCCCTTGGCCAGGAATTCCGGCGTGCCATAGGCGGCCCCGGCGGTGGTATTGACCAGCACGATGTCCAGGGGCTGCAGCACATGGCCGATGCGGGCCAGTTCGGCTTCCACCTCGGCCGCCGTGACGACATGCCCATCCGGCAGATGCCGGAAATCCAGCTTCACGCCGGGGCGGAAGCACCAGTCCAGCGGCACCTCATCAATGGTGATGGCGCGTTTGCCACCATCCATCGTGGAGTGATAGTGCCAGGGCGCGTCCATGTGGGTGCCGTTATGGGTGGAGATTTCCACCCATTCCGCCGCCGGCCCCTCGCCATCGGGAAGCTGTTCGGCCTTCAGGCCGGGAAACATCCGGCAATATTCCTCCGCCCCCTCCTGATGGGACGCATAGCGGATCTTGGGCCGCATGAAGGGCGGGTCGGCCGGGACGTCGTTTTCCAGATGCACGGACAGGTCGATGATGCGGGGCATAGGGTCACCTCGGGTGGATAACAGCGACGCGCAGGCAGGAACCGGGGCGCATCTGGCAGGACAGGCGGATGGCGGGATCGGTGATGTCGAGCTGACGGCGCAGATGCGCCTCGCCCTCACCCATCGGTCCCGGATCGCCATCCAATACACGCACACGGCAGGTGCCGCAGATACAGCAACCGCCACACAGGGCCGTGATCGCGTCACGGCCCTGTGTGGCGATTGCCTGCATCAGGGACTGGCCGGGAGCGACGGGGATGTCCCGCACCTCCCCCACCAGTTGCAGTGTGACATTCACGCCGTCCGCCCGCCCAGCGTATCGGCGAACCAGTCGGCGATATAGTCGCGGCCGAACGACATATTGTCGGCCCCGACATGTTCCACCCCGCCCTCGCGGTCGGTGAAGATCTTCAACTCGCGCTTGGGGGAATTGACCAGCTGGTCATAGGTCTGGTGGGCATAATCGACGGAGATCTGCCGGTCCTTGGCGCCATGGGTGACCAGGAAGGGCACCTTGATCCGGTCCAGCATGCCGTTCAGATGCATGCCCTCCGCCTTGGCGAAGAAATCATCCATGTCCTTGGCACCGAACACCCAGCTGACATGGGCCCAGTAATGCGGCACGGGGTTCTCCCCTTCCCGGTTCAGGCGCTTCTGCTGCACTTCCCGCCAATCATGGTTGGCACCCCAGACGGCACCGGACGCGAAGCGCGGCTCGAACGCGACCGCGCGCGGGGTGAAATAGCCGCCCAGCGAGATGCCGACCATGCCGATGCGGTCGGCGATCACGTCCGGACGGGCTGCCAGCCAGTCGAATACCGGCGTGGCCCAGCGCTCCGTCTCATGCGTGGCATAGAGATGGTTGGCGCGCAGCGCCTCGCCCGTGCCCGGCTGGTCGATGCACAGGGTGGATATGCCGCGCCGGGCCAGCGCATGCGGCAGCCAGGACCAGAACAGCAGTTCCTTGCTGCTGTCCAACCCGTTCACATACAGCACGCACGGCGCTGGGCCGTCCACGCCCTCGGCCTTGGTGAACAGGCCGGGGATGAAACTGTCGCCAAAGGGGATTTCGACACGGGTGCAGTTCTCGCGTGCCAGGACCACGCCCTTGCGGAAACTGTCCTGGCCCTTGGCGAACGTCTCCTCCCGGCCCGGATGGCCATGGCCCTGCATACGCTCGGCCGTGATGTAGTAGAGCGAGGCACGCTGCAATTTGGCCCCGGCGGACAGGGCGCGTCCCCGCGCCTCATCCTCCGCCGCCAACGCCACCAGCTTGTCGCCCATGGCGACCCACTGCGCCAGGAAGGCACCGGTGCCGGCATCCTCGCCACGGGCCGCCGCCTCCAGCAAGGGGCGGCACATATCCTCGATCTCGCCGACCCGCGCACCGCTTTCGATGGCGATATTGACCGACAGGTTCCAGATGTAATTGTTCGGGAAATACTGGAAAAGTGCCATGGATCAGACCTCCGCCGCCTGGAACAGGCCGGCATCGGGGACGGGATGCGGCATGGTCTGCGGGCCGCCGCTGCCGGCACCCCACTGGTCCATGGTCTCCGGGGTCGGCACATGCACGCCGGCCACCCAGGTCGCCTCGTCCACCCGCTCCAGTTCGGCCGTGTATTCCACGGCGAAGCCGGCGGGCGTGGTGAAATAGCTGAACGTGTTGTTGCCGGCCGTGTGGCGGCCGGGGCCCCAGCGCAGTTCCACCTCCTGGCGCTTCAGCTTACCCACGCCGCGCATCATCGCGTCCATGTCGGCCATGTCATAGGCGACATGGTTCAGGCAGGGCGGGCCGGGCAGGATGGCGACCCGGTGGTGCCATTCATTGCAGCGCAGGAAGCACATGAAATCGCCCAGCCAGTCCGACACGCGGAAGCCCAGGACATTGACGAAGAAATCCACGGCCCCTTTGTGATCGGGCGAGTGCATGACGATATGGCTGATCTTTTCCGGCAGCGCCTCCTTGGCGGCCACGTCGCGCGACGGGCCGCGTTCCACGCCGGCGGATATCTCGAAGCTCAACCCATCCTTGCCGAAGAAGCGGAAGCCGTAACCGCCGCCAAAACCGGTCAATTCCCTGGGCGTGAAGATCACGCGACAACCGGCTTCCACCACCTTGTCATGCAGCGCATCCACATCGGCATTGGTCTCTGCCGCCAGGGCGATCACGTCCACGCGCTTGGTTTCCGACGCGCGCAGGCGGACGACATAGAGTTCCGGCGAGCCTTCGGCCGCCAGATAGACCAATCCATCCCGGGCCGCCACCTCGCGCAGACCCCATTTGTCGCGGTAGAAGGTGCGTTCGGTCTCCAGGTCGGGCACGGCATAGCCGACATAGCGGATATCGGTAACGCGGTTCATTTCAGGGTCTCCTCAAAGCGGTTGGGCCAGGGCGGCCATGGTGGCATTCATCAGGCGGGGATGTTCCTCGCTATGGACGCCGCTCTGTTCGATCTCGCCCAGGCGGACGGAATTGTTGACGACCAGGGCGGCCCGGTCGAAACGCCTTGCCATGAAGGCACTTAGTGCTGCAGGCAGGCTGTCGGCGGCGGCCAGTTCCGCGCCCAGCACCACCGCATCCTCCATGGCCATGCCGGCCCCGCTGGCCAGATGCGGGGTGGTGGCATGGGCGGCGTCGCCGATCAGGATGGTCCGGCCGGTATGCCAGGGGCCGGGCAGCAGCAGCGCCTCCAGCGGCCGGAAATTGATGATGCTGTCATCGGTGATCTGATCGCGCACGAAGGCGATGGCGCCACCGAAGCCGGACAGGCGCTGGCGCAGCAGATCGGGCAGGTCGGCCGGCGTATGCCGGGTGTTGGGGGCAATGCTCTCCAGCGCGAACAGATACATCTTGTCGGCGGCACATGGGTTCACCCCGGCCTTGATGGGGGCGCCCAGATACATCTCCACCCCCGTCACCTGCGGCGGGCGGGGCACGGTGATGCGCCAGCAGGCTTGGCCGGTGAAACGCGGCCGGGGTGCCTCGGGAAACAGCAGGGTGCGCATGCGCGAATAGATGCCGTCGGCCCCGATGACCAGATCGTAACGGCCTTCGCGCCCGTCGCTGAACTGCACATCCACGCCCTCCGCATCCTCGGTCAGGCTGTCCACGGTGACACCCAACCGGATGTCAGCTGCCGCAGTACGGGTCCGGCTGGCCAGCATCTCATGCAGGATCGGGCGCATGATGCCGCCGCCGGCCGGCAGGTCGGCGGCCAGGGGCGGCGTGGCGATCTCCCCGATCGGGTGGCCCTGTGGCGTAAACAGACGGGTGTCCGACGCGCAATAGCCGTGCTGGCGGAAATCCTCCAAGATGCCAAGATGCTGGAACGCCCGCAGGGTCGGGCCGGTGATGGAGATGCCGGCGCCATAGACCCGCCAGTCCGGGTCCTGGTCCACCAGATCGATCTCAATCCCAAGGCGGGACAGGACCAGGGCGGCCGACATGCCGGCGATGCCGCCGCCGACGACAAGCGCATTGCGGATCAAGGGCACAATGATTTCCTCCCGGACCGCCGTAATCAAACGGCAGCCCGCCTCGCCCGCCGACAGAACGGCGGATCGTTATTCTGGGAATGGGTGGTGGCCGCCGCCGTCGCGGAACGCCATGTCAGCAACGATACGGCGTGCGAACAAATCACCAAAGGCGTTTGTACTGATACTATGCATCGGCAAAACTGATCGATCAGATCACCCGCCCGCCTTCACCACCTGCTGGTCGATGGCACCGAACAGGCTGACGCCGTCATTCAGCGCTTCCATGCGCACCCGGTCGCCGAAATGCATGAAGCCGGTGCGGGCCGCCCCTTCATCCAGCAGTTCGATGCCGCGCCGTTCGGCGATGCAGCTCGACCCGATCTCCCGGTAATTCTCGTTCGACACGGTGCCGGACCCGATGATGGTGCCGGCACACAGGTCGCGGGTGCGGGCGGCATGGGCGATCAGTTCGCCGAAGCAGAAACCCATGGCCCCACCATTTGCCGCCCCGAAACGCTTGCCGTTCCAGTCAACCAGAAGGTCCAGATGCACGCGCCCATCCTCCCAGGCGTCGCCCAACTCATCCGGCGTCACCGCGACAGGGGCGGCGGAACAGGCGGGCTTGGCCTGGACCCAGCCGAAACCGGTGGCCATCTCCGCCCTGCCCGTGGCGCGCAGAGACCAGTCATTGACCAGCAGCAGCAGCTTCACATGGCCACGCGCCGTGGCCGCGTCCGTGCCCAGGGGCACATCATCGGTGATGACGGCGAACTCGCCTTCAAAATCGATGCCATCCGCCTCCGTCGGCAGGGGCACGGGGGCGGTGGCCGGAATGAAGCGGTGGGACATGCCCTGATACATCAGCGGCCGGTCGGACTGCGGATTGCTGATGCCGAAGACCTTGGCCATCAGTTCGCCATGCGCATGGAAAGCCGACCCGTCCAGCCATTGCCAGGCGCGCGGCAACGGCGCCAGCGCCCGGGCGGGATCGAAAAGGATGGCATCGGATACCGACCCGGCATTCAGCGCATCGGACAGGACCTGAAGGCGCGGGGCAACCCCGTCCCAATCATCCAGGGCCTGCTGCATCGTATCGGCGATACCGGCGGCCGGCACCGCGCGGGAAAGGTCGCAGGCGACAACGAAAAGCCGCCCGTCGCGGGTGCCATTATCAAGGCTTGCCAGTTTCATCCCGGTTCCCTTGGGAATTGAAGAAGGGATTCCTGGCATACGCAGGATGCGGCCGGTCTTTAAGTCGGTATTACCGAAGCCTGGTATCGGCGCCGGCGATACAACCACACATAGGCACCTCGCGGGCAGGGCGATCTACGCAACCGGGGTACCGGTGATTTCCACACAGGTTCCATCCGGTGTGGCAACCACCGCTTCGTAAAAGCCGTCGCCCGTGACACGTGGGCCCGACAGAAGCAAACCGTCAGTCCGGCATCGCGCCGCCAGCCTGTCCACCGCTTCCCGGTCCCCCACGCAGATGGCAATGTGATCCCAGCCCACCATGTCCGTATGGAGCCGCCTTTCTTCCAGCCAGGGGGCCGTCATTAGTTCGATCTGGCCGCCACAAGGAAGCCGCGCGAAACGCGAGACGAAGCCGGGGCGGCGATTGCTGTGATAGGGCTCCCCCACATCGGCGTCGAAATGAAGCCGCCAGAAATGGGCGGCCGCTTCCAGATCCCGGGTCCACAGCGCGATATGGGCGATCGGCATGTTTCTTCCTTCACAGAGCGGGGGAGAAAACCGGTCCGGCGGACGCCATCATGATCGTGGCACCGGCCTGTTCCAGGGCCGCCACCATCCCGCATGGCGCGTCATGCTCAACGACAAGCCGGCCCAACCGGGCCACCGGCGTCACACGGTGCGGGGACCGCGTGTCCAGCTTGTCGCTGGTCACCATGGCCACGCACGTGGCGCTGACCGATATCAGGACGCGTTTCAGTGTCGCGTCGGCGAAATCCACGGTGCTGATGCCCATGGCGGCCGATATGGAACACGCGCCCAGGAAACAGCGGTTGATATTCATGCGCTCCACGGCCTGCAGGGCCATGGCATCGACAGCGCCCCCGATGATCGGATCAACGGCCCCACCCACCATGATCAACCTGATCTCCGGCCGGCGCAGAAGCACGGTGGCGATGTCGATGGAATTGGTGGCAACCGTCAGATCGGGAAGATCAGGCAGGAATTCCACCAGAGCCAGGTTCGTGCTGCCATTGTCGATGAACAGGAATTCGCCGGGTTGGATCAGCGACGCCGCCGCGCGGGCCAGCAGACGCTTGCGATCCTGCTCTTCGCCCATGCGGGCCGACATCGGGCCGGCGCCGGGCGTGATCGGCAGCGCACCACCATAGACCCGCCGGCAAAGCCCATCTGCGGCCAGGGCACGCAGATCACGGCGGATCGCATCCTCCGAAACCGCGAATTCCACGGCCAGGGCGGCAGCAACAACCGCCTGCCCCTGGGCAAGCCGGCCGGCGATGATGTCACGTCGTGCGAGAGGGATGTCCGTCATGATAATCACGCACTAACATGCAATATTTCAAATGGTCAATGGATAATCATGCATAATCAAGAATCGGTACTCTCTTTATTTTACACGATTTTCCGCTTCGGCCGCGCGATCCAGACGCCCTGGACCTGCTGCCGGCTTTCGCGGATTTGTTTCAATCGCCGCCGCGCGACGGGTTGACGGCCATGATCGCCGCACATATGGTACCGCTATCAAGAATAATAGTATGACTAATCTGGGAGAGAGCCATGAAGAAGCGGGGCGGGGGCCCACGGCATCCTGATCCAGACATCGCCAATCCTATCCGACGGCCCTGAACAGGCGGGACCGGTCGGACGGTAATCGCGGCCCCTTGAAAGGCCGCAAGAAAAGCAGCGACATGACACCGGTAGCATTTGATGGTGCACGAACCGGAAGCCCCTTATCCACCAGCCTGCTGCACGTCCGTAAACCAGCACCCCTTGCCGCCCCGGCGCCGGCCTTGATCTCGTAGACCAACAAGAACATTGATGAGAGGGAACCCAGAGATGACCGACATTTCCCGCCGCAATGCCCTGAGCCTGGCCCTGATGGGCGGTGCCGGTCTAGCCGCCGGCCCCGCCGCCGCTGCACCAGCGGCACCCCCTGCGGCTGCCTGCATTCCCCCCGGCAAGCCGGGCGGCCCGCAATGGGCGCGCGGGCTGGACAATCAGCGCAAGCCCGACCTGGGCGACGGGCGGTTCTTGAACCCGCTGATGTCCGGCGACCATCCCGATCCGACGATCTTGAAGGATGGGAAGGATTATTACATGACCTTCTCCACCTTCGACAGCTATCCGGGGCTGGTGATCTGGCATTCCCAGGACATGATCAACTGGCGCCCGGTCACGGCGGCGCTGACCAAATATATCGGGTCGGTGTGGGCGCCGGAACTGACCAAGCACAACGGCCGCTATTTCCTGTACATCCCGGTGAAGGGCAAGCCGGACGGCACCTATGTCATCTGGGCCGACAGGATCGAGGGTCCGTGGAGCGAGCCGAAATATCTGGGCCTGCCGGGCCATATCGATCCCGGCCATGCGGTGGGCGAGGATGGGTCACGCTGGCTGTTCCTGTCCAAGGGCGACCGTATCCGCCTGTCCGATGATGGTCTGTCGACGGTGGGGGAACCCGAGCATGTCTATAATCCCTGGCGCTATCCCGAAGACTGGATCGTGGAAGGGTTCGCGCCGGAAGGGCCCAAGATCACCCGGCATGGCGAATATTATTACATGATCACCGCCGTGGGCGGCACGGCCGGCCCGCCGACCAGCCATATGGTGATCGCGGCACGGTCGAAATCCATCCATGGCCCGTGGGAGAACTGCCCCCACAACCCGCTGGTCCGCACCAGGGATGGCGACGAATATTGGTGGTCGCGCGGCCATGCCACCCTGGTGGAGGGGCCGGCCGGCGACTGGTGGACCGTCTATCACGGGTTCGAGAACGGGTTCTGGACCCTGGGCCGGCAGACATTGCTGGACCCGGTGGAATGGACCGACGATGGCTGGCTGCGGATGAAGGGTGGGGACCTGTCGCAGCCCCTGCCCGCCCCCAAGGGAGGCAGCAAAGGGCCGCACGGCATGGCCCTGTCGGATGATTTCCAGACGCTGAGCATCGGTACAAGGTGGAACTTCTTCAAGCCCGGTCCGGATGAGGGCAAGCGGGCAAGCGTATCGGGTGGGGTGCTGTCCCTGGTGGCCAGTGGCGCGGCGCCCAAGGACAGTTCGCCGCTGCTGCTGGTCGCGGGGGATACGGCCTACCGGTTCGAATGCGATATCGAGATCCAGGCGGGTGGCGTGGCCGGGCTGCTGCTGTTCTATGACCAGCAGCTTTATTGCGGGCTGGGCTTCGATGAGCAGCGGTTCGTCACCCACCAGTACGGGATCGAACGCGGGCGGCCGGCCAATCCGCATGGTCGCAAGATGCGCATGCGCCTGACCAACAACCGGCACATCGTCACCTTCGACACCAGCAATGACGGCGGCAAGAGCTGGGCGCGGTTCGATCGCGGCATGGAGGTATCGGGCTATCACCACAATGTCCGCGGCGGGTTCCTGATGCTGCGGCCCGGCCTCTATTCGGCCGGCGCCGGCACCGCGAAATTCACCAATTTCACCTTCAAGGCGCTGTGAGCATCAGTTCAGCCCGGGGGACGGGCGGCATGCAACACGCAACCGCGGCCAACGCGCTACCGTGACAGCAGCCCCCGCACCTTCAGCCAGGTATGGAACTGGCCGGGCCACAGGTCGCTGGTGGTGCCCTGGATCTTCATGCCGAACCCATGATCGCCGCGTTCATAGAAATGCAGTTCCACCGGTGAGCCCGCTTTCTGCCATGCCTCCACCAGACCGAAACCGCTGCGCCCGAACAGCGGATCGTCGGCGGCCAGGGCCGTGAACATCGGTGGTGCCCCCGCCGGTACGGAGACATGGTTGGTCGGGCCGTAGATCAGGCCCACGAAATCGGGGCGCGCGTCGGGAAGGTTGGCCAGCGTCACCTGCAGGGCCGTCATGGCACCGGCGGAAAAGCCGATCATGCCGACGCGGGCCGGGTCGATCTTCCATTCACCGGCCTTCGCACGGACCAGACGCAATGCCTGCTGCCCATCGGCGATGGCCAGGGGCTGGTGGATCGGCGGCACCTTGTCGGCCCCGGCCCTGGCCGCCGCCCCGAACCGTTCACCGGCGACACGCAGGAAGGCGGCCGGGTCTTCGTCCAGCCGGTATTTCAGGACGAAGGCAGCGATGCCCTGATCGGCCAGCCATTTGGCGACCTTCCATCCTTCCTGCTCCATGGCCAGCATCATATAGGCACCGCCCGGCGCCACGATCACCGCCGCCCCCGTCGCCTTGGCCGGATCGGGCAGGAACGGCGTCAGCGTGGGCCGCGTCACATTGCGCACCACTTTGTCGCCGAAGATCAGGTTCCATTGCTCGACCTGACGCGCGCCCTCCGACCCCGGCGCCACGCCATTGTAAAGCGGGACGGCGCCCGCTTCCGGCGGTGCCGGGATCGGCGTGGCCGTCACGTTCTGTGGGAAGCCGGGCGGCTTTTGCTGTGCGACAGCCGGCAGACAGGCCAGGAGGAATACCAGGGCAAGGGCTGATACCGTCTTCATTCTATCCCCCTCAGGTGACCTCATAGACGCGGATGATGGCCCGGTCGGGCCGGCGCGCGCCCACGCAGATGAACAGGCTTTCGTTCAGCCAGCGGTGCGGGCCGTCGCCGACTTCGAACGCTGGCGTGGCGCGGAAATAATAGTCGCGGGGGCTCATCGCCTCCCCCGCCATCAGCCGCCGCATCACATCCGGCGGTGCCCGGCGCAGGCTCCGGTTCTCCACCCCGATGACGGCACCGTCACCGGCCTGCAGCCAGTGGCAGGCATGGACGCGCGTCAGGCCATCGGCGGGGCGGATGCCCTGCCAGTCGGCCCCACCCGGCATCACCCGCCCCGCCAGGCGCGGTCCCGCCACGCGCCCGCCGGTGATGGGCACGATACGCCGACGCAGGCCATCGACCGTGCCCTGTTCCTGCACCGGTCCCAGTTCGACATCGATCTGGAAGGCAAAGGACAGGCCGGGTTCGGGATAATCCTCCGCCGCCCCGGCCACCGACGCCACAGGGCAGGACGGCACCAGCCCGCACCAGCCAGCAGCAGCCGGCGCCGGTCCAGCAACGGCCCCGGCATCAGAAGCGGGTTTCCAGGGAAACGCCCAGAGTCCGCCGCCCCTCGCGCACATTCCAGTTCACGTAATTGCCGACATTGGCAAAGGGCGTGGCCAGGATGGCGGCCTTGAAATTCTCATCGAACAGGTTGCGGGCGAACAGGCTGATCCGCCAGGCATTGTCGCTGTCGGACACGCCCACGGATGCATTGAACACGCCGTAGGATGGATGCTTGGTATCGGTGTTGCCCACGGCGTTGAAGGTCTTGGACCGCCATGCGTAATTGGCCGACAGGTCCGCCACCAGACCGGCGAACACGTCCTGTTCATAGGCGAAGCCCAGATTGTAGGTGACCTTCGGCGCATTGGCCAAAGGATTGCCCTTGGCCTGATAGAGCGGAGTGGTGGCCGTGGAACCGGGCGCGTTGCACTGTGCCGCGATGGCCGCCGCCCCCTGCTGCTGGATATTGTTGGGGCACGAGGTGAGATAGTCGGTGAAGACCGCGTCGGAATAGGCGATGGCGGCATTCAGGCGCAGCTCGCGCGTCACCTGCAGGTTGCTTTCGATCTCGAAACCCTTGGTGCGCAGGCCGCCGGCATTCTCCGTCACGAACTCGTTGTTGCGCAGCACGGCGGTCTGCAAATTCTTGTACTTGTCGTGGAACAGGTTGCCGTTCAGCGTCAGGCGGCCTTCCATCAGGGTGGTCTTGGCACCGATGGTGAAATCATCCACGGTCTGCGGGTTCACCTCCGTCCGCGTACCGCTGAGGCCGGAGAAGGTGACGGTGGGGCCCAGATAGCCACGGGCAAAGGTGGCGAACAGCATCACATCCTCGACCGGCGTATATTCGCCGCCAAAGCGGCCGGACACGCTGGCATCCGTCACCTTGCCTTTTGACAGGGCGCGCGGCGCATAGGGCACGACACCGGCCGGCAGGGTCGTGTCGATCTGGGAGAAGCTGCTGGCTTCCACCCAATCCTTCGTTGCGCGCAGGCCGCCCAGCAGGCGGAAATCATCCGACAGGCGCAGCTTGCCATCGGCAAAGGCCGCCGCCCCCTCCGTCGTCGTCTCCCCCTGCGACAGACCGGCGGTGATGGACACGGTGACGGGGGCAAAGGGCAGCGCCGGGCGCAGCAGGGCGCTTTCACCCGTGTTCGTCACCTTCTGGCGGAAGATGTAAAGGCCCGTCACATATTCCAGGCTCTCGCCAGACGGTGAGGTCAGGCGCACTTCCTGCGAGATCAGGGAGCGGTTATTGCCCACGCGCCGCGCCTCGAACACCGGCAGCGGGCTGGCATCAATGGAATAGAGGCCGGGCTTCTCATCCTGGCGGCGCCAGGCGGAAAGTGCCGTCAGGCTGTAATCGCCCAGGGCCCAGGCCAGTTCCAGGGAAGAACCGAAATTCTCCACCTTCTCCGACCCGCCGCCATTTTCCACCGACGATTCATTGTCGAAGGACGGGGTGACGCCCAGGGTCGCCAGGTTCACGCCCGGCGGGTTGAACTTGGGATCGCCGGCCGGCACCTTGTTCAAGGTCCAGAGCTGGCCCGGCCCCTTCTGGCTGCGGCGCGAATAATCGCCGATCAGGTAGGCGCTGAAATTGTCGCTGACATCCCATAGCAGCTTGGCGCGGCCGCCGGTGCGCTTGTTGGCCCCCCACATCTCGTTGCGGACGACATTCTTGACGAACCCGTCATGGCGGCGGTCGAAGGCATAGACGGCCATGGCCAGATTGCCGGCCAGCGGCAGGTTCAGGTTGCCATGGATATCCGTCTCGTCCAGCGAGGCGTAGGAGGCGAACAGGTCTCCCGACGCGGCCGTCGCATCGGGCCGGCGGGTGGTGATGGAGATGACGCCCGACGACGCGTTCTTGCCGAACTGCGTGCCCTGTGGACCCTTCAACACCTCCAGCCGTTCGATATCGCCCAGGCTTTCCACCGGGTTGCCGAAGCCGATGACGACGCCATCCACCACCGTGCCCACCGGGCTTTCGGACGCGCTGGCGAAGCCGCCGGCATTGCCGACGCCGCGCAGGCGGAAACCGGCATCATTGGGGGTGGAGCCGAACTGCACGCCGGGCGTGGTGTACTGGATATCGGTCAGGTCCTTGATGCCGGTCTCCTGCAGCTGTTCCGCACCGATGGCGGTGACGGCCAGCGGCACTTCCTGCAGCCGTTCCTGCCGGCGGGACGCGGTGACGACGATCTCCTCCAGCGTGACCGCCTCCTGTGCGGCGGCAGCCGGGGCCAGACCGGCCAGCAGGGCGATGAGGGCAGCGCCGGCATGCAGCGGCGAACGGACAAGCGTGTTCATGGTTAAAGACCTCCCTTTTGATTTTGTTTGCGGGCCAAGCCGGGGCCGTTTCCGGCCGGCGGGGCGGTCGGATCGGGGAGAGGCTTGCCGGATTTTCAGATGATGGGTGCGGCTTGCTCAGACGCGCCGGATCGGTGCCAACGACCGGATCATGTTGTTCCTCCCCTTGGGCGGCCCGTTTACCGGGTTCCTGCCGGTGACGCGGTCACCAAACCTTTTCACATCCCATCCATAACAGAGGCCCGTCCCAACCGGTCATTTTCATTCAACATCATGTGTATTTCGCAAAATGATGATTGAACGCGGGGAACTATTTCCCGGATTGATCCATCCCCGCCGCCACGTCGCGCATGAAGGTGCGCATCCAGGCCATGCCGGGATCGGACGAACGGTGCTTGTGCCATTGCAGCATCTGGGTGAAGCCCCCCAGTTGGATCGGCAGTTCCAGCAGGCGCAGCGGCAGACGCCGGGCCCAGATATTGGCCGACCGGCGATGCATGGTGGCGATCCGGTCGGTGCCGACCACGGCATCGGCCACCAGGGTGAAATTGGGGGCATAAACGGTGATGTTGCGCCGGAAACCGCGACCGGCCAGCAACTCGTCATCGATATGCGGCACCTTGGTCGGCCCCATGCTGGTGCCCACATGTTCCAGGTTCAGATATTGTTCCAGGGCGATGGTGTCGCCGATCTTGGGATTGTCCTGCCAGCAGACACAGACGAAATCATCGCGGAACAGCGGCTCGCGCGGATATTCCTCCACCGTGCGCTTCTCCGGCACGATCAGGAAATCGGCCACACCCTGGCGCAGATGCTCGGCCGCATTCTCCGTGGTCAGCACGGTGCGCAGCCGGATACCCGGTGCGCGCTCCCGTAGGCGCCGCACCACCTCCGCCACGAACACCAGGAAGGCATAATCGGATGTGATGACGGTGAAGTTGCGCTCCTCCGTCGCCGGGTCGAAGCCGGCGCGGCTGGTGGAGATGCGTTCCAGTTCCACCAGCGTGTCGCGCACCTGGGCGCCCAGCATTTCCGCGAACGGCGTGGGCACCATGCGCCGTCCCACCTGCACGAACAGCTCATCCTCGAAATATTCGCGCAGGCGGCGCAGCGCGTTGCTGACGGCGGATTGCGTCATGTTCAGCTGCTGCGCAACCTTGCTGACGCTTTCCTCCGCCAGCAGCTTGTCGAGGATGACCAGCAGGTTCAGGTCAAGCCGGTTGAAACGCATTATCCACCCTGGGACTTCTTGTCATTGGCCCCAGCCTAGCCGTTCCCGCCGGGCAACGCCATGCGGACCAGCCGCACGGGGCCGACCAGGCCGGACGGCAGAAGCGGCGCCTTGGGATCGGGATGCAGCAGCGGATGGGTATTGGCCGTCACCCGCACCCCGCCAACACCCAAGGCATCACCGGTGATGCGGTTGGGCCAGAGATTGCTGACCGCCACCTCCACCTTGTTGGTGCCGGCCTTCAGCAACGGCCCGACATCGACGCGATAGGGCGGCTTCCAGGCGATGCCGGCCTCCCTGCCGTTCACCCGCACGGTCGCCACCTCATACACCCGGCCCAGATCGATCCAGGTTGGCTTGCCCAGCCAGGATGCCGGAACCTTCACGTCCGTGCGATAAGTGGCGGTGCCGGAGAAATGCCGGACAGCCGGGTCGGGCAGATCGTTCCACAATCCCAGCTTGGGAAGAAGGACGCTGTCCGGCATGGCCTGGGCCTTCGGGAAGAACAAGGTCCAGGCACCGGACAGCGCCAAGCTCTCCGCCTCCACCGGCGCGTTCACCGTGCGGGACGCTGCCACCGCCGCCCCGCGCTGCACGACGAACAACGCCTGATGCGGGGCCAGCGACAGCGGTACCAGGGTGCGACCACCCTCCTGGCGATACCCCGCCGGCTCCACAGCACCGCTGTCGGCATGCCACAGGGCGACATCCCGCCCGTCGCCGCGCAGGGAAACGGTCAGTGCCTCCGCCCGGCCCTTCTGGTTGGCGATGAACCAGATATCGGCCTCATCGGTGCGCCGGTGGGCCCAGGCGATGTCGGCATCCCCTTGCATCACCAGATCGGGTGCCTGCCCCAGATCCGCCATGGCGGCGGCGATATCGGCGACGGGGTACAACCGGCCCTTGCCGATGGTGCGCGGCGCCGTGGCCTGGACATCGGCCCCCCAGATCTCCGTGATCAGCGAAGCGACCTGGGCCGGATCATCCCCCAGGCTGGGGCTGCCATCGGGACGCGCAGCGAGCACAGCCGCCCCCTGGCCCAACAGGTCACGCAGCCGGGTCAGGGCGGAAAGGGTCAGCCCCTTCACCCAAGGCGGAATGACCAGCAGCCGGTAGCTGGCGCCCGACGGGGCCACCAGCCGCCCATCCTTCACCGACAGCAGTTCGGTCAGGGCGTCACGCCCCACGAAATCCAGCCGGTATCCGGCGGGTACCGTCAGCGGCAGCCGGTCCGGGTCGGGTGCCGACAAAGCCGCCCCCTCCCCCGCCAGCCAGACGATATCGGCGACATCGCGCCCCTGCTGCATCAGGAAGGAGGAGCGGGAGAGATATTCCATCCACGGCCCCGCCTGTTCCGCCCAGGTCTCGTGCCGTGTGAAATATTGCCCGAACGGCCCCAGCGTGATGCCGGGGCGCAGATCGTCGGATGGCTGATGGACCGACGTATGGACCACGAACCGGTTGACCCCGCGCGCCAGGAACCGGTCGGCGAACGGCTTCAGCGCCGCCGGCGTCGCCGTGAAGGGCGGCATGAAGGGCAAGGCAGTGAACGCCTCCGCCGCCACCAGGTTCTGGCCATAGAAATGCGCGGCGGACGCGGCCTCCGCGATGTCGCTGGTATGCGACGGGTCGGACGGCGCACCCGGCGGCATCTGCCAGAATTCGCCCATGGGAATATCGGTATAGCGCTTGTTCAGGAAGCCGTCGCCGGTGGTCGGCAGGCGGGTGCCCATCGCCTCCCCGTAATAGCCCAGGCCCATTTCATGGGCGAAGTCGCGGATGGTCTTGAAATGCGCCTCGGCCAGCAGGTCGGCGATGGTGCGGCGGAAATCCCAGAGGAAACGCTCGCTGTCGGCCGCGGAACCCAACACCCGGCCGGTCAGGACGGGCAGCCAGGGCAGCATGTCGTATCCGCGCCGCCCCTTGAACTCCGCCGGCAGGGCCGGGGTCCAATTGGCCTGCCCCGCCTCCCAGCTGTCGGTCAGCAGGTTCTTCAGGCCACGATTGCCGCGCAGTTCCTTCAATGCTGTATCGATGGGACCCAGATAGCCCTCCAGATAGGCGCGGACGGCGGCTCCATCCAGCTTGTCCACCTCGAACCCTGTCCCCTCCGGATCGGCCGGGTGGTTCTTGATGCCGGTCAGGGAATATCCCAGGCGCAGCACCTGCCAGCGCCCCGCTGGCGGGGTCCAGTCCAGCGTGCCGTCGGATTTCATGCGACTGGTCAGGTCCATCACCTGATCCCGCGCGGGGGCGGCGGGCGCACTGATGCCGGCATCATAGGATCGCGCCGTGTCATAGGCGGCCTTGGCCTGCCAGCGATCAACCATCGCCTCCGTCTCGAACCGGATTTCGGTGACGGCGTGCACCGTCTGCTGCGGCATGCCGGGCAGGGCCAGCGCCTGCGGCGGGATCGGATCCAGGCGGAAGCGCCAGCGCTTGGAACTGGCCTTGGGCAGCGACACCGTGCGCACCGGAGCCGATGCCGGAAAGGCCACCACCTGCTGCGGGTCAATGCGCACCAGTTCGCGGAAGGTGCCGGTATCGTCCGCCACCTCCACCAATCCGCTGGGCGACAGGGCGTTCAACGGGTCCTCGATGGCGGCGGCCAAGGTCAAGGCCGGCAGGCTTACCGGCCGGTCGAAGGCATATTCCACCCAGGCCAATTGCCCGTCCGGCGTCTTCTGTTCCAGCCGCAGGGGCGTGGCGTAGCTGCCATCGCCCAGGATGGCGGCGTCACCGGCACTACTGCTGATGCGCGGCTTCAGGTCGGACAGCGGTACCACCCCGTCGGGCAGGCGATAGGCGATGATGGCCACATCGGCATAATGGGTCGGGTCCGGCCCGTGCGGGGCGGCCGGCGGCCGTGTCCGCGCACCCGGCACCGGCGGCGGGGGCGGCAGGCGCAGTTCCGGCGCCGGCGCCATATCCTGGAACGGGCCGTTGCCGGTGGGCGGGGCCGGCAGCCGACCTTGGAACCGTTTGCCGCCTGTGACAACCGTCTCGCTCCAGACCAGCTTCTTCATGGCCTGCTCCGGCCTGACCCAGGGACCACCCGTCTCGCTCCACCCGGCCGAGGCGGCCATGGTCATTTCCAGGCCCAGCGCGTCGGCGCGCTCCGCCGTGTGCCGGACCATGGACCGCCATTCGGGGGAGAAGAACACCACCGGCCGGTCGACCAGCAGCGGGGTTTCCAGATTGCCGGAGAACAGCTGGAACCCGCCGATGCCGACCCGGCGCATCCAGGCCAGGTCCTTGTCGATGCCGTCGGCCGTGACATTGTTGCCCAGCCAGTGCCACCAGACGCGCGGCCTGGCGCTGTCGGGCGGGGCCTGGAACCCGTCGCGCATTGCATCGGCAGCCAGGGCGGATGTGCCGGACAGCAGGCAGGCGGCCAGCAGGATCATTGCCTTACGCATGGATTTCCCTCCCCAGGCCGCGCAGCGACCAGGATGTGACGGCCAGGGCGATCACGGCACCCAGCGGCATTTTCAGATAGAGCACCTGTGCCCAGTCCAGCCCCTCCACCCCGCGCAGCAGCAGGCTTGCCGCCGGCACCACCAGGGCGGCGGACAGCAGCGCCAGCCCCGCGCCGCGCAACAGGATGAAACGCACGGACAGGACCGGCGTCAGACGGCGACGGTTGATCAGGCTGGGCACGACAGAGCCCATCAGCGCGATCATGAAGGCGGTCGGGATCAGATCGATCACCAGCGCATCGACCGCCACAAGTTCCACCCCATGAAAGGCAAGCCAGGTGAAGCCCAGGTTCAGTGCGCTGTTGATGGCGATGCTGACCGCAACCTCCCGGACCAGAAGCCCGCTCACGCCGCACCGTTACGCTTGGCGATGGCGCCCAGATAGGCGGCACTGGGCTTGGGCGTGCGCTTCATCGTGGTGCGGTCCACCGCGACCAGCCCGAATTTGGGCCGGTAGCCGAATATCCATTCGTAATTGTCCAGGAACGACCAGTGCAGATAGCCCTTCACCGGCACACCATCGCGCACGCAGTCGCGCATGGCGGCGACGGCCGCGTCAATATAGGCGATGCGGCGGGTGTCGTCTTCGGTCGCGATGCCGTTTTCCGTGACATAGACGGGCTTGCCGGTGGCCGCATGGGCATAGCGGACGGTGGCACCCAGGGCCTGGGGATAGAATTCCTCCCCCATCTGGGTCAGTTCCACCCCTTCCGGCGGGTGCATGATGCCTCTGGCGTCGAACCGGTTGCGGCCATAGGTCTGCACGCCGACGAAATCGTCGGCCTTGGCCGCCTCCAGCCAGGCATCGTTCAGATAGGATCGCACCGCATCACGCTTGCTCCCCTCCCCCACCGCCTGATCATCGACGATGGCCAGCGACACGCCGACGGGGAAGCTGCCCGGCCCCGCCTTGATGGCAGCGACACCCTTGCGGTGGCCGTCGAGCATATTGGGCAGCATGGCATCCTGATCGCCGAACTGCGCGGCGGAGAAGCGGGTGGAACCGGCCAGGGCGGCCGCCCCCTGCATGGCCTTGCCCATGTCGGCGACGATGGGCGGGGGCAGGATGACGCGCAGCAGCCGGCCCAGGTTGGGCTCGTTCAAGGTGGTGGCGATGCCGGCGAATTCACCCACCGCCTTCACCGCCGCCTCGCAGAAGCGGGCGAACCTGTCGCCCGATCCCGCCACTTCCCACCCGCCCTGCTTGGCGAACCATAAGGGCGTGGTGAAATGGTTGAAGGTGATGGCCGGCGCCATGCCCTTTTCCCGGCAGGTGGCGGCCACGCGGCGGTAATGGTCCAGTGCCTTGACGTCGAACCTGCCCTCCTCCGGTTCGATCCGCGACCATTCCAGGGAGAAGCGGAAGGCGTTCAGGCCCAGCCGGGAGGCCAGTTCCAGGTCCTGTTCATAGAGATTGAGGAAGTCGCACGCCTTGCCCGACTTTTCCGAAAACGGGCCGGGCGACAGCTGTTCCAGATGCCAGATGTCGCTGTTGCTGTTATCGCCCTCCGTCTGGTGGCCGGAAATGGCAGCACCCCAGAGGAAATCCTTGGGAAACGCAATGCCCGCGGCCCGGCCCGGCAGTGCCGCCAGGGCCGCCCCCGCCGACATGCCGGCCAGCAGCGCGCGGCGCCCGATGCGATCATTGGTCAACATGGCTGATCCTCCCTGGTTCATCATTCATTGTTCGGGCGGCGGCGGAAACGGAACACGCGTTCGGCCTCCCCCAATGCCGCCATGTCCTTGCCGGAAATGCCCCATTGGTCGATGCGGTTGGGCGGCCAGGACCAGTCCTCCGGCGTGCCCGTGCGATAATCCTCGCCCACCACTTCCACCGCGGTGGAGAATTCGACGACGGCACCGAAGGGCGCGATGAAATAGGCGAAGACATTGGCGCCCGGCCCATGCCGGCCCGGGCCCCAGGCCGGCACCATGCCGACATCGCGCAGCCGCCCGATACCGCGCATGACGGCATCCATATCCGCCATCTCGAACGCGATATGGTTCAAGGAGGCAAAGCCGGCACGGGCGAAGGCGATGGAATGGTGCGAGCTGTTGCAGCGCACGAAGACCATGCCCTTGGTCCGGTCCGAGACACGGAAACCCAGCATATCTTCGGCAAACCGCGCCGTCGCCTCCGCATCCACGGCGTTCAGCACGACATGGGTCAGGCGCACGGCCCGGTCGGGGAACCCCGCCACCGGCGCCACCCGCCCGGCACCGGCCAGAAGGCGGATGACCGCCCCGTCCGGCAGGGACAGCGTGATGCCCGCCCCGGCACCGGGATCGGCGGACGACACCTCCGCCACCGCCACATCGCGCTGTGCGGCGCGCAGGCGCACCGCCTCGATCTCCTCCGCATTTGCCAGGAAGGTGACGGAGCGGACCAGCGGATGATCGGCGCGGTGCAGGCCCACCAGATAGGGCTGGTCCCCCGATCCGCGCAGGTAGCTGCTGTCGGTATCCCCACCGGCATCGCCCAGGCCCCATGTGCCGGTCAGGAACCGGGCCGCCCCGTCGGGATCGGGCAGGTCCAGTTCGATGCTGCGCAGTTCCATGGCCGGTCTCCTTGCTTCAGGCGGCACGGGCGGCGGGAACACCACCGACCAGATCGCGGACCAGGTCCCAGGCCAGCCCGGTGATCCCGCCCGCATCCGTCGCGATGCCGTAGATGTAGAAATCCGGACGCAGCAGCACGGCCGCCGCCCCGTTCGCATCGAACCAGCGCGACAATTGTCCCTCCGGGTCCGACAGCCCGTCCTGCCCCACCTGCCATACCGTGCCGCCAACCACCCGCCACAGGACCGGCAGTGCGGGCATGCAAGCATCGGCGCGCAGGATCAGGCGCCAGCCGCCGCCGGTGATATCGTCCAGCAACCGGCCATCACCATCGCGTGGCTGGATGAAGCGCTGTCCGGCGCCCGGCCGCACGATGCCGGCGGCAATTGCCGGGATCAGGTCGGCGGCGGTGCGCGGCGGGCCACCGGCCATCTGTGCCCGGATGGTGCGGTCACGCTCCGCCGCCTTGTCGCGGTCCAGCACGCAGATATAGCGTCCGGCCGCCACGGCGGCACCGATGACGCTGCGCACATGCGGCTCGCGTTCCGGCTGATACGTATCAAGCAGCGCGTCCGGCGCCTGACCCTTCAGCACCATGTCCAGCTTCCAGGCCAGATTGGCCACGTCGCGGAAACCGTGGCACATGCCCTGGCCGAAGAAGGGCGGGGTCTGATGCGCGGCATCGCCGGCCAGGAACACATTGCCCACCCGCCATCGTTCCGCCACCAGCCCGTGGAACCGGTAGGTCGCACCGCGCACGATGCTGTGCGGCACACCCCGGACCCAGGGTGCCAGCAGGCCGGCGACCCGCTCCGGCCGCATCATCTCCCGGTCATCCTCGCCCGGCAGCAGCATGAATTCCCAGCGGCGCAGGTTGCGCGGACCGGGCACGATGGTGGCGGGCCGCGACGGATCGCACATCATCACCGACAGGCGCTGCAGATCAGCCTGCGGCGGCAGTCCGGCGATGGACGGAAAGGACAAGGGCCCGTCGACCTCCGCATCCACCACCAGCCAGGGTTCCTCGAACCCCAGATCATCCAGCCGCACGCCCAGCAACTTGCGCAACGGCGAACTGGCGCCGTCGCAGGCGATGGCATGGCGGACGGTGACACGGCTTTCCACCTCCCCCTCCTGCAGGGTCAGGACCACCTGGCCGCCCGCCTGCTCCAGCCGCGTCAGCCGGCAGCCCAGGCGCAGTTGCACATGGGCAAACCGCGACAGGCCGGCACGCAGGGCGTCTTCCAACTCCGGCTGGTAGAAGAAATAGTCGTTGGACCAGCCGAAGGGCCGCGCCTGACCGCCCGTGCCCATATAGCGGATGACCCCGCCATCGGCCCCGACATGCAGATGCCCGTCCGTATCCCGCATCAGCGGCAGGATCGTTCCGGTCAGGCCGATATACTGGAAAATCCGTACCATTTCGTGATCGATATGAACGGCGCGGGGCAGCGGATGGGGGCTGGCGGCCTGTTCCACCACCAGGGTGCGGATGCCGCGCCGTCCCAGCAGATTGGCCGCCAGCGCCCCCACGGGGCCGCAGCCGATGATGGCGACATCGAATTCCATTACCGCCCCCCGACAAGATGCAGTCGCAGAAAACGCAGCAAATCGGGGGCCAGCTGGGCGCTGAAGCCGCCCTCTTCCGCCGGGTCCTGCTCGCTGAACCAGAAATGGGTGGCGCCCAGGACGGGCCGCCCACGGACGGGAAAGCCGGCCTGGCGCAGGGCGGTCAGCATCCCCTCGCTCTGTCCCGGCAGCACATCGCTATCATGCGTGCCCCAGGCCAGCAGGACCGGCAGTCCGTTGCCCACCCGCCGCACCTGCCGCAAGGGCGAGGCATCGGCATAGAGGCCGGGATCGTCATAGGGATCGGCGCCCAGCATGCGTGCCGCCGCATCCTTGCCCGGCCCGGCATTGCCGGCAAGATCGGCCTGCCAATGGCTGAACAGGTCATAGACGCCATAGATGCCGACCAGGGCGCGCAGGGAAGGCAGCGACGCGTCGCCATCGGCCTTCACCGGCGCCCTGTCGCCGGCCAATGCCACCAGGGCGGCCAGATGCGCCCCCGCCGATGCCCCCAGAAGGGCGATGCGGTCGCCATCCAGCCGCAGTTCCTCCGCCTTTCCGGCGATGAAGCAAAGGGCTGCACGCACATCCTGCGCATTGCCAGGAAAGACCGGCCCGGCAACGGCCCGGCGGTAATCGATGGCGAACAGCGCGATGCCGCGCGTTGCCAGATACCGGCCCCAGCTACCCAATGCCGCCTTGTCACCGCGCAGCCAGGCACCACCAGGCACGGCCACCAGCACCGGATGCGGCCCCAGCCCGTCCGGGCACCACAGGTCCCCGACCAGATCGCCACCCGGATGGGCACCGAAGACCAGGCTTTCCGGCCTCATGCCGCCACCGCCGGCGCCTTGTGGAAACGGCCGTCCAGCATGATGGCCGACAGGCGGCCCTTGTCCTGCAGGATGCGGACATCCGCCGTCGGATCCCCCGCGACCAGCAGCAGATCGGCCAGATAACCCTGTTTCACCAGCCCGACCGGCAGGTCCATGATCTGCCCGCCCAAACCTGTTGCCGCCGCCAGCGCCTCTGCCGGGCTATAGCCGAACAGGGTGACGAAATGCTCCAGATCGCGGCCGTTGCGGCCGTTGGGATTGAAGGGAAAGCCGTAATCCCCGCCCGGCAGCACCCGCACGCCGCGCTTCTTCAGTTCCGGGATCAGGCGCGTGGCGCGCTCGATGACGGGCTTGGCACTTTCCTTCATGGAACTCATGTCGATATGGGGCGGGGGCTTGGCCTCCAGCGTGGCGACGATGATGCCGATGGCCGGGGCCATGAAGATGTCGGCCTTCGCCGCCTCCAGCATGTCCACCGCCTCCTCCTCGGCATAGGTGCAGTGGTAAAGGACGCGCACCCCGTGCCGCAGGCCCATCTTCACCGCGTCGGATGCCTGGGTATGGGCATTCACCCACAGGCCCTGCTCCCGCGCCCGCTGGCACGCCGCCGCGACTTCCGCATCGGTATAAAGGATATGCTGCGACGATCCCGGCAGCAGCGCATCCTCCCCCGACAGCAGCAGTTTCACGCTGTCGATGCCCAGGCCCTTGCAATGGTCGATGAAGCCGCGCATGGCCTCGGCCCCGCGGCCATGGTCGATATGGCCGGTTTCCACCCCGTCGCCGCCGGGCGGGCTGCGTTCAATGGTGGACGCACGCAGGCGGGGGCCGGGCAGATGGCCGCCCGCAATGTCGTCGCGCAGCACCACCTCCACCCGCTCCCCCAGGGCGCCGGCGGAATAGACGCTGGTGAAGCCATGGTCCAGCAGGACGCGGGCATTGCGCGCGGCGGCCAGGGTCATCTCCTCCGGCGGCAGTTCGAACCGGTGGATGATGCGTTCCACCGATGACGGCCAGGTCAGGTGGCCATGCGCCTCCACCAGGCCCGGCATCAGGGTACCGCCCTTGCCATCGACCAGCGCCGCGCCCTCGCGCGGCAGTTCCGGGTCGCGGCCCAGCCGCGCCACGGCGGCGATGCGCCCGTCCGCCACCAGCGCCTCACCCCGGAAACGGTCGGCCCCGGTGCCGTCGAAAATCCAGACATTGCTGAACAGGTGCCGCATGGGCAGCCTCCCTCATGGCCCGTGTTCACGGGCGAATTTCCCTGTTCGCGGCCGGGGCGTGCCCGGCGCGTCGATCGATATCCATGTGGCTTGGCGAGAGGTCAGGCCGGCAGGCGTGCCGTACGATCCCGATATGTCGGCTGCAATTTTACCTCCCTGGCCGTCCCCGGTTCATCCGGGGATCGCTTCACCGACCCCACTATCAACACAGGGCGGGGCAAGTTTGAAATTGAATGGGTAAATTCGATGCATCACCGTTTTGAATGCGACGCGACCTGAAGCGGGCACCCTATGCCAGCGCCGCAAGAAGCGTTGCGATAGCAAGGAAGCTTGTCACCGCCATGACCAGTGGCAGCCAGCGCGGCCGCCAGGTGAGGATGGAGACCGGCACAAGCCCCGCCACCGTGGTCAGGGCAACCCATTCGACCGGGGCGATGGTGATATCAGTACGCAGGAACGCCGCCGCCAGCGACAGGGCCAGGAACAGCCAGCCGCCGGCCCGCCAGCGCGTTTCCTCCGCCGGCCGGGGAAATCGGCCCCGCACCTCGGCATGGTGGCGGGAAAGTGACAGGCCAAGGAAACAGCAGCCCAGCAAGGCCAGCAGGAACATCGCGACCATGCTCATTTCCTCATTTGCTCGCGGCGATGCAGGGTACCGGCGATCAGCAGCAGCCCGCCGCCAATGGCCAGGAAGGCCAGGTCGAACGACGCCATCAGCCCGTCGCCAACGGCCAGGTGCCTGAAGTTGGTGGCCAGGTCGACCAGTGGCAGCAGCAGATACACAAGGCCGGCAATCCCGAACCCTTCCACCCAGGCCCGACGCGCGGGACGCAACAGTGCCGGCAGGTGCATCAGGCCCCAGACCCAGAAGGTGGCCGCCACCTCCATCCCGGCACGCCCCGCCAGATCGGCGGGCAGCAAGCGGTTGGCCAGGAAGAAGCAGGCCATGCCGGCCGGCAGGCCGGTGATGGTGCCGATATTCAAAATCTCCACCAGCCGCTGGCCCAACGGCAGCTTACCCGACACCGGCATGGGTGTACGCCGCTTCACCGCCCACAGGACAAGGCCCGTGCCCACCATGGCCGTGCCCATCAGGCCCGACAGGAAATAGAGCCAGCGCAGCACCGGCCCCGCGAACCAGCCCACATGCAGCCCCACCATCACCGACCCGGTGGTCACCGCCGGGCCGGCCGGTCCAGGGTTGGTGATCAGGCGCCCATCGGTGCCGCCATAGACCAGCGGGGCGTTCCATACGCCCAGTTGGCCACCGCCATCGCGGTAAAGGGCGATGCTGGCCGCCGCATCGCCGGGATGGAACACCACGACCCGGCCGATGCCAGCCCCCTGCCATTGCCGCCGCGCATCGCGCAGCAAGGGGCCGATATCGGCCAGGGGCGCCTTCACCCCGGCGGCTTCACCGGGCACGGGATCGCGGAACGTCTCCCGCTGATAATCATCCGGGTTCGGATAATTGGCCATGATGCCCCAGGGCATGTAGAGCACGACCAGCGTCACCAGCCCCGTATAGGTGATCATGGCATGGAAGGGCAGTGCCAGCACGGCCATGACATTGTGCGCGTCCAGCCAGGAACGCTGTCCCTTGCGCGGGCGGAAGGTGAAGAAATCGGCGAAGATGCGCTTGTGGGTGATGACACCGCTGATGATGGCGGCCAGCATCATCATGGCGCAGGCCCCGGCCAGCCAGCGCCCCCAGGGGCGGGGCAGTTGCAGCTGGAAATGGAAGCGGTAGAAGAATTCCCCGCCGCGCGTCTCCCGCACTACCGCTGGCGCGCCCGTGGCCCCGTCCAGGGTCACGTCGCCGAACGTGCCCGCCGCATCGCGCCAGAAGGCATGGATGCCGGCGGTGCGGCCGTCGGGCACCATCACCGTCCATTGCCTTGCATCCGGTGCCGCCCCCGCCAGATGGTCCAGCGCCGCCAGGGTGGCGCGGTCGGGATCGGCGGCACGGGTCAGTTCCGGCTGCATCCAGGCCGTGATCTCCGGCCGGAAATAGCTAGCCGTGCCGGTCAGGAACATGGCGAACAGGATCCAGCCCGCCAGCAGCCCCGCCCATGTGTGCAGCCAGGCCATGGATTGGCGCAGATTATTCTTCATGGCGCATGCATCCCCAGCCCCAGATGGACGAACAGCGCCATGCCGCCCGCCAGCGGCAGGATGATGGCCCAGACGCGCGCCACGCTGCGTGCCGAGAAGGCCCAGAGCGCCACGGCGACGAACACCAGGAAGGAGGACAGCATGGCGGCATTGGTCACCTCCACCCTGGACAGCGGCAGAACACGGGCCAGGAAGGCGGTGGTGGCGGCGGCCACACCATAGCCGCCGGCAATGGCGGCCAGGGCCCGCAGGGCTACGTCGATCCGCTGTCGCGGGGTGGGTTTGACGGCTTTCCTGGCCATGCGGGCGCGGCTCCGGTTCACAATAACATTTCGATGATAATATTAATGAAGGTGGATTGACCATATCCATCCGCAATACGTTTGCGCCGGGAATGGAGTGCCGTAAATCGAATAGACATTATCACCGTAATGCGTAAAGATCACCGACCGAACAATGATGCCAACGGCACGTCACGGGGAACGGGTAAAGAATGGGTCAGCAGTCGGCGGCTGTTTCGGCATCCGCGAAACCCCGGTCAGCGATCAGCAATACCGGTTTCTTCGTATTGGCCTTCGGCAGCATCGTCGGGTCCGGCTGGGTCGTGGCCATCGGTGAATGGCTGCATGCGTCGGGGCCGCTGGGTTCCGTGCTGGCCTTCCTGGCCGGGGGCCTGCTGATGGCGCTGGTGGCCGGGGCCTATGCGGAACTGCTGGCCCGGCTGCCGCGATCGGGAGGCGAGTTCTATTTCGTCCAGAACGGTATCGGGCCGCGTGCCGGCTTCCTGGTCGGCTGGTTCACCCTGCTGCATATCGTCAGTTTCACGGCGTTCGAGGCCTTCGCCCTGTGCTGGTTCCTGGAAACCCTGATGCCGGCCCTGGGTTCCGTGCCGGCGCTCTATCATTCCATCGCAACGCCGGTCACCGCCGTGACCCTGGCCGTGGGCCTGACGGGGATCGCCACCATCACCTGGTTCAATTGCCGGGGCGCCCACCTGGCCGTGGGGCTGCAGCGCGTCATCACCTTCGGCTTCATCCTGATCTCGATCGTGCTGATCCTGATCGGCTTCACCTTCGGCGATGCACGCAACATCCAGCCGCTGTTCGCGGCACCGGCGGAGGGGGCGGTGCTGCCGGGCATGTTCTGGACATTCGCCACCTCGCTGCTGTTCCTGTCGGGCTTCCAGGGCACGGCCAACGCCATCGAGGAACGCCGTCCGGACACGACCATGGCCAGCGTCGCCCGCGCCCTGATCGGCAGCGTCCTGGCCGCCGCCCTGTTCTATGCCCTGATCGTGCTGGCCGTGTCGCTGCTGCGCCCCTGGCAGGGGCTGGTCGGGGAACCGCTGCCGGCGGCGGCGGCCTTCCGCGATGTGCTGCCGGGTGGCGGTGTGTCGACGCTGGTGCTGGTCGCGGCTATGATCTCCCTGGTCAAGACCTGGAACGCGCTGCATCTGGCCGCCTCGCGCCTGACCATGGCCCTGGCCCGCGACGGGCTGTTGCCATCGGATCTGGCCCGGATCGATCCGGTTTCCGGGGTGCCGCAGCGGGCGATCCTGGCCGTGGCCCTGGGCACTGTCCTGTGGCTGGGCATGGGGCGCGGCGCCATCCTGCCCATCATCAACATGTGCACCATCTGCGTCACCATCATCATGATCCTGTCGCTGGTGGCGCTATGGCGGCTGCGCGGCCGGCAGGCCGAGAAGCCGGCTTTCGTCCTGCCAGGCGGCAATCTGGTGCTGCTGGTCGCCATCGGCGTGGCCAGCCTATCCGCCACCATCGCCATCGGCGCCGTTTTCGACGGCAAGGGCGGCTTTCCCATCGAGATCCTGCTGCTGATCGGCTGGGCCGTCGCCGGGATCATCACCTCCCGCCTGATGAGGCATCGGCATGCTTGAAACCGCACGGCCCCCCGGCACGCCCGACCTGTTCGGTCATCCCAAGGGGCTGACCATCCTGTTCCTGACCGAAACCGCCGCCTATTTCTCGGCCTTCGGCATGCAGGCGCTGCTGGTCCTCTATATGGTGCAGTCGCTGGGTTTCGGGACGGCCAAGGCGTCGATGATCTTCGGGCTGTATGTCGGCTGCGCCAACCTGACCCCGCTGCTGGGTGGCTGGATCGCCGACCGCTTCATCGGGCAGCACCGGGCGGTGACCGCCGGCGCCCTGCTGATGGCGGCGGGGCATGGGGCGATGATCTGGAACGGGGGGCTTTATCCCGGTCTGGCGCTGGTGGCGCTAGGTAACGGTTTCTTCGCCACCTCCCTGGTCAGCCGCATCGGCGCGCTCTATGCCGCCGACGATCCGCGCCGTGACCGCGCCTATATGCTCTATTATCTGGGCATCAATGTCGGCAGCTTCGCCGCCCCGCTCTGCTGCGGCTGGCTGGCCCAGCAATATGGCTGGCATGCCGGGTTCGGGGCGGCGGCCATCGTCATGGTGCTCGGGCTGGGCTTCTACCTGTCCTTCCAGGGGCTGGTGCCGCGTGGGGGTAAGGCGTCGGCCCGCTCCAGCGGGGACGAGATGGCGCCACAGCGCGGTGCCATGCTGTTGCTGGCCGCCATCCTGGCCCTGGTCGTGCTGTTTCGCCTGGGGTACGAGCAGATGGGCAATTCCATCGCCCTGTGGATCGACCGGGATGTGAACCGCAACCTGGGTTCTCTGCTGGTGCCCACGCCCTGGTTCCAGTCGCTGAACCCGCTGTTCATCTTCCTGCTCTCGCCCGTGCTGGCCTTCTATTGGCGCCGGCGTGACGAGGGTGGGCGCACCATCGCGCCGCTGGCCAAGATGGCGACAGGTGCGGGGTTCGCGGCGGTCGCCTTCCTGGTGCTGGCCATGGGTGCCGCTAGCGGTGCGGCGGTGTCGGTCGGCTTCGTCCTGGGTTATTTCCTGCTGATGACGGTTGCGGAGCTGCATGTCTTCCCCATCGGTCTGGCCCTGGTTGCCCGCTTTTCCACCGACCGCAACCGATCGACCATGATCGGCCTGTGGTATTTCGTGAAGTTTCTTGCCAGCATGGCGGCCGGCGCGCTGGCGGCACTGGGTGGCCAGGTGCCGGCCACGATGTTCTTCGCCGCCAATGTCGCGCTGGCCCTGGTCGTTGCCGGCCTGATGACGGGTCTGTACCGGACAACGGCATCGCGCCACGATTTTTCAGCTCATTAAATATTATCATAGTAATGATAAATGAAACGGAGGATCGATCTTGGATGCGTTGACCGACGAATATTGGATCGACGGCGCGGCGGAGCTGCGGGCCCTTTACGGCGAACCCGACGAACTGCCCATCGCCAAGGTCCTGCCCCGGCTGGACGAACATTGCCGGCAATTCATCGCGGCCTCCCCCTTCCTGGTGCTGGCCACCCATAATGGCGAGGGGCGGTGCGACGCCTCCCCGCGCGGTGATGCGCCGGGCTTTGTCGATATCATCGATGATTGCCACCTGTTCATGGCCGACAAGCCGGGCAATGACCGGATCGACAGCCTGATGAACATCCTGCGTGCACCGGATATCGGCATGCTGTTCCTGATCCCCGGTGTGCGGGAGACGTTGCGTATCAACGGTACCGCCCGGATCACCCGATCCCCTGAACTGCTGGCCAGACATGCGGAGAACGGGCGCACGCCCAAGACCGGGCTGGTGATCGCGGTGCGCGCCGCCTATCTGCATTGCGGGCGGTCGCTGCTGAAGGCCAACCTGTGGAACCATGAGACCTGGCCCGAACGCAAGGTGGTGGCCACCGCCGGCCGCATCTGGGCCGATCACATCGCGCTTTCCAAGCAGATCGAGGAAACGTCCCGATGAAGTGCTTCCACGCGCCGGAACAGGCGCTGCACGCCCCCACCAGCGAGTTGAACCGCGGCACGATGGGCCCGCCGTTCGAGGCGGTGTCGCGGGCTGCCACCGTAGCCGATGCTCTGACCGCAGCCGGCTTCGGCCCATTGGCACCACCGCCGACCTTCCCCGATGCGATCGTCGCCCGCGTGCATGACGCTGGTTTCCTGGAATTCCTGCGCACCGCGCATGATCAATGGCAGGTATTGGGGCGCGACGGCGATGCCATGCCCATGTGCTGGCCCGGCACCACCATGTATCCGCTGCGCCCCGGCGCCAATCTGGATGCCAAACTGGGCCATTATTGCTTCGACATCATGACCCCGATCACCGCGACAAGCTGGATCGCGGCACGGGCGTCGGTGAATACCGCGCTGGCGGGGGCGCGGATGCTGGCCGATGGCGGCCAGGGCAGCGCCTTCGCGCTGTGCCGCCCGCCCGGCCATCATGCCGGCATCGCCGCCTATGGCGGATACTGTTTCCTGAACAGTGCCGCCGTGGCAGCACAATATCTGCGCGACAAGGGTGCCCGCCGGGTGGCGGTTTTCGATCCCGATTACCATCATGGCAATGGCACCCAGCAGATTTTCTATGATCGCGACGACGTGCTGTATGTCTCCATCCATGCCGATCCGCAGACCGATTTCCCCTTCTTCAGCGGCTTTGCCGATGAGGTCGGGATCGGCGCCGGCGAGGGCTTCAACCTGAACCTGCCGCTGCCGCGCGGCACGGGCTGGACGGAATGGGAGCAGGCGCTGGAGGCCGCGATGGCCGCCCTCACCCGTTTCGCCCCCGACGCCCTGGTCATTTCCCTGGGCGTGGACACGCTGGAGGGCGACCCGCTCTGCCATTTCCGCCTGCACAGCGACGATTTCGCCCGACTGGGCCAGCGTGTCGCGCGGCTGGGCCTGCCGACCCTGTTCGTGCTGGAAGGGGGCTATCAGTTGGACCTGATCGGGCGGAATGTCGTCCGCACCTTGCAGGGGTTCCTCAACCGATAGCCCCTACCTTCACACCGGGGGGCGCCGGTGGCTCCAGGGTGATGCCTCCTCAAGATCGGCAGCCAGCCGCAGCAGCGTCTCGTCCCCGCCGAACGGGCCGGACAGCATGGAGCCGACCGGCAACCCATCCGGCGTCAGATGCAGGGGCAGCGAGATGGACGGGGTGCCCGACAGGTTCTGCAACGGTGTATAGGCGATATAGTCGAACATGTCGGCGAACAGCGCGTCGAAGTCGCGGGTACCGGCCAGATGACCCAGGAGCGGCGGCGGGCTGGCAACCACCGGGGTCAGCAGCACGTCGCAAGTCTCGAAGAACCGCGCCACCGCCCGCGTCACCTCCCCGATCCCGGCATAGCATTCACCAAGCTGCACCGGGTCCATCATCGCCGCCCGCTCCGCCAGCCCCAGCGCCCAGGGTTCCAGCAGGCCGGACAGGTCGCGCCCGCCGGCAGCCGCCCGGCAATGTTCCACCCCGTCACGGGCCAGGAACTGCCAGAGCAGCCGGAACAAATCCCCCGCCGCGCAGAGATCGGCGGGCAGATGGTCGATCCGTTCGACATGGTGCCCCAATTCGGCGCAGAGCCGGGCGGTGCGGTCGATGGCATCCGCCACCGCCGGGTCCGGCAGGGCACCGTTCATGCCGCGATTGCACTGGACGATACGCAACGGCCCCGGCTTGGCCTGCTGTTGCACATGCGCCGGGCGCAGCCAGCGGGCGAACCAGGCCGTATCGCGCACCGACCGGGTCAGCATGGCATCACTGACCAGGATATCCTCCAGCAGGTGAAAGCCACGCGCGCGCAGATTGGCGCCGCGCGACGGCTTCAGCCCCACGACACCGCAGCACGACGCCGGAATGCGGATCGACCCGCCACCATCGGCCGCATGCGCCACCGGTACCATGCCCGACGCCACGGCCACCGCCGCACCGCCGCTGGACCCGCCCGCCGACCGGGTGCGGTCCCAGGGATTGGCCGTCGGCCCCAGCAATGCTGATTCCGTGGTGGGCAACAGGCTGAATTCCGGCACGGCACTCTTGCCCAGCAGCAGCAGCCCCGCCGCATCCAGCCGGTCGGCCAGCGCAAATTGCGATGCGGCCACCGGTGCATCGGCCAGGAAACGGGACCCGCATTCCATGGGCAGGCCCGTATAGGGCAAACTGTCCTTGACCAGCCAGGGAATACCCTGCATCCGCCCTGCCCCGTGCCGTGCACCCGTCTGGCGGCGGGCCAAATCGAAGCTGCGATGGCTGACGGCGGTCAGGCCGGGGTCCACCGCCTCGATCCGGGCGGTCGACAGTTCGCGCAACTCGTCTGCCGTCAAATGTCCGTGCGACAGCAGTTCGGCCTGTGCATGCGCATCCAGGAAAAGAATATCGGCCCCATCGACCATGGGCTGTCCCCTTGCCATCCGGTTTGGAAGATTCATAATTCACATTACGGTGATAATTGTTATACGTATCGGAAGCCGGGTGTCAACGCCACCTGCGGAACCGGTCCGGCATAAGGTTTAAGAAGCCAAGGGGGAATTCATTGGTCATGCGATGCAAGACGAAACTGATGGCGCTCGCCCTGGCCGCCACCCTGTCGCTGGGTGGTGCCGGGATAGCCTATGCGCGTGCCGGAGAAGCGGAAATCCGCTGGGACGAATGGGACGTGGCCCATGTCAGCGCGCCCGACGATGTCGCGGCGATGCGGGCCCTGGGCTGGGCGCAGATGCAGGCCAATGGCAACCTGATGCTGTCGCTCTATGCCCGTGCCCGTGGCCAGGCGGCGGAATATTGGGGGGCGGACTGGGCCGCGTCGGACATCCGCTTGGCTACGGCCGGCCTTCCCGATGCCGGTCGGGCCTGGGAAAAGCATCTGACATCGTCGGAACGCGCCCGCATTGCCGCCTTCATTGACGGCGCCAACGCCTATGCCGCCCGCCATCCCGACCGTATTACGGCGGAAAACAAACCGATCCTGCCGCTGCGACTGTCGGACCCGTTGATGCATGTGCTGCATGTCGTGGTCGGCACCTATGTTGCCGGTGCTCAGGTGCAGAAGGCCCTGACCCTGCCGACGCTCACCAAGCCGGAAGACCCCAAGGGATCGAACGCCTATGCCGTGGCCCCTTCGCGGTCGGCCAGTGGCGAGGCCATGCTGCTGATCAATCCGCATCTGCCCTGGGGCGATCTTTATACCTGGTTCGAGGCGCAGATATCGGTGCCCGGTCATTCCTATTACGGGGTGGCGCAGGTCGGCTCCCCCTTCCTGGGCATCGCCTTCAATGAACAAGGCGGCTGGACCCATACGGTGAACCAGTTCGATGGTGCCGACCTCTATCAACTGACGCTCGACGATGACCGCTACCAGATCGACGGACAATGGCGGGACCTGGAGAGCGAGACGAGGACCATCAAGGTGCGCGGCGCGGATGGGCGCCTGACCAGACAGGACATCACCATCCAGCGTTCCATCCACGGCCCCCTGATCCGGCGCGAGGGCAACAGTGCGCTTGCCCTGCGGCTGGTCGGTTTGGACAGTTACGGCCTGATCCAGCAATATTGGGACATGGCCAAGGCCGATGGCGTGGACGCGTTCGAGGCGGCGACGCGACGGCTGCAGATGCCATTCTTCAACACCATCTATGCCGGCCGCGCTGGCGACATCTATTACCTTTATGGCGGGCGGTTCCCCAAACGGGGCCAAGGGGATCACGCCTTCTGGGAAGGGATCGTTCCCGGCAACCGCTCGGCCTTCCTGCCCGACGGGTTCCTTGCCTATGAACAGGTGCCGCATTTCCGCAATCCGCCGGGTGGCTTCATCCAGAATGCCAACGACCCGCCCTGGCTGACCAGCCTGCCACAGGTGCTGAAACCTGGCGATTATGTAGCGGATATCGCGCCGCTACCGGCGCTGGACTGGCGGGCACAGCAATCGCTGCGTCAGATCGCCGACCGGCCGAAGATCAGCTTCGACGATCTGGTCGAAATGGAACGGTCGACGAAGGTGGAATCCGCCGACCGGTTGCTGCCCGACCTGCTGTCGGCGGCGGCGACATCCACCGACCCGCTGGTCACCCAAGCGGCCAAGGTTCTGGCGTCCTGGGACCGGCGGGGCGAGGCGGCCAGCCGGGGCGCCATCCTGTATGGCGTCTGGGCGCGCAAGCTGTTGGACCAGGAACCCGGCCGGACCTTCGCCGCGCAATGGTCGCCCGACCGGCCGCTGGCCACGCCCAGCGGCCTTGCCGATCCCGACCTGGCCTTGCGCCTGCTGACCGATGCGGCGCGTGAGGTGCAGGAACGCTACCAACGGCTGGATGTGGCCTATGGGGAGGCGGTGCGTTTGCGGCTGGGGCCGATCGACCTGCCGGCCTCGGGCGGGGATGTCTATCTGGGCTCCTACCGCGCCAGTTGGCATGGCAAGGGGCCGGACGGGGTCAATCAGGTCCGGGGCGGCAATTCCTTCGTCGCCGCCGTATCCTTCGGCCCGCGCCTGCGCGCCGTCGGGCTGCTGCCCTATGGCAATGCCACGGCCCCCGGCTTCGAGGGTGCGGCCGCCCAATTGCGCCTGTTCTCCGACAACAAGCTCCGCCCCATCCATTTCTACCCGGATGAGGTGGCACAGCACACGGTGCGGACCGAAACCGTTCCCGCCGGAAAGGGCAAATGATGACCCGGTTCACCGTCACCGTGGCGCCCGAACGACGCCCGCTGGCCCGCCCCTTCGTCATCGCACGGGGCACCATCACCGATGTCGAATTCGTCACCGTCAAGCTGGTGGCCGACGGTCATACGGGCTGGGGCGAAAGCTGTCCGGTCCCCTATTTCGGGGAATCCGTGGAAGGCGTCATCGCCCTGGCGCAGAAGACGGGCAAGGCCCTGGCACGGGGGGAGGATTGGCTGGACATCCATGACCTGTGTCCCCCCGGTGCCGCGCGCAATGCGCTGGATTGCGCCTGGTGGGATTGGCAGGCCAAATCCAAGCATAGTGCCGCCTGGGAATTGCTGGGCCTGCCGGCGCCT
This sequence comes from Niveispirillum sp. KHB5.9, assembly GCF_048066115.1. Classification (NCBI taxonomy): domain Bacteria; kingdom Pseudomonadati; phylum Pseudomonadota; class Alphaproteobacteria; order Rhodospirillales; family Azospirillaceae; genus Niveispirillum; species Niveispirillum sp. KHB5.9. The sequence goes on from NZ_JBLTYX010000002.1 coordinate 69,411, forward strand.
AAGCCCACCATCACCGCCTTCACGATCGGCATCGATACGCCCGATGTGATGGGCACGCGGGCGGCAGAGGCGGCGGCGAAACATTCCCTGCTGAAGATCAAGCTGGGGACAGCCGGCGGCGATGTCGAGCGTATCCGCGCCGTCCGCGCCGCCGCCCCGCGCACCACCCTGATTGCCGATGCCAATGAGGGCTGGACGGTCGAGGACCTGACCGTCGCCATGCCGGTCCTGGCCGAATGCGGCTTCGCCATGCTGGAACAGCCCTTCAAGGCGGGCCAGGACGCGGTCCTGGCTGGGATCACCCGCCTGATGCCCATCGCGGCGGATGAATCCTGCCATGTCGCGGCCGATGTCGCGCGCATCGCCCCCTTCTACGACATGGTCAATGTGAAACTGGACAAGACCGGCGGCCTGACGGAGGCGCTGCGTCTGCTGGATGCGGCCAGGGCCGCCGGTAAGGAAGCGATGGTCGGCTGCATGCTGGGCACGTCGCTGGCCATGGCGCCGGCCCTGCTGCTGGCCGGGCGCTGCCTTTATGCCGATCTGGATGCGCCCTTGCTGATGGGATCGGACCGCGATGCGGCCCTGATCTATGAGGGCGACCGGGTTCTTCCACCGACACCCGCCCTGTGGGGTTGAAGGATAATATTGATGAAGAAGATCATCCTCAGCGCCGCCCTGACCGGCGGCCATGATGTCAGCCCACGCTATCCGGCGGCGCTGAATTACCCGATCACGCCGGCCCAGATCGCCGCCGATGCCATCGCCGTGGCCAGACGCGGGGCGGCCATCGTCCATATCCACGCCCGCGATCCGCAGACGGGCAAGCAGACACGGTCCATCCCGATCTACCGGGAAATCTGCGACCGCATCCGCGACAGCGGCGTCGATGTCATCATCAACCTGACCTGCGGGCATGCCGCCTATTTCCTGCCCGACCCGGCCGATGAAAGCCGCGCCGCGCCGGGCAGCGATGTCGGCAGCGTCGATGAGCGTGTCGCCCATATCGAGGCCTGCAGGCCGGAAATCTGCACCCTGGACGTGACCACGGCCAATCAGGTCGATGGCGGCGTGGATTTCGTCTATCTCAACACCCCGCGCACGCTCCGCGCCATGGCGGAACGGTTCCGGGCGGCGGGCGTGAAGCCGGAACTGGAAGTGTTCCAGGCCGGCGACGTGCTGCTGGCCCGGCACCTTTACGAACAGGGTGTGCTGGCAGGCCCGCCCTTGTTCCAGTTCGTGCTGGGCGTGAAATGGGGCGCACCAGCCACGCCGCAGAGCATGATCTATATGCGCGATCTGCTGCCGCCCGAGGCCGTGTGGGCGGGGTTCGGCATCGCGGCCCTGCAGATGCCGATGGTGGCACAGGCGGCTTTGCTGGGCGGCAATGTCCGGGTCGGGCTGGAGGATAATATCTATCTGCGCCAGGGCCGCTTTGCCACCAACGCGCAACTGGTCCGCCGCGCGGCGATCATTCTGACCAGCATGGGGTTCGAACTGGCCACACCGGCGGAGGCCAGAATGATCCTGGGCCTGCCGCCGCGCTGATCGGGTCTATTGGATACGGACGAAGTAGATCCGTCCGTCCGCCAGATGGCGAAAATCGACGTGCCGCGCATAGGTGGGAAACTGTGCGCGGTAGCGTCGCCGGCGCAACCCGTCCGCGTCCATATCTTCCTGCACCAGGACGAAACCGGTCATGGTTTCAACCTGTCTGGCGGTCAGTTGCGGGATCACATAATCCCGATCGGCCGCCAGATGCAGCGCCTGTTCCGGTGCGAACAGCGCCTGATCCAGGGGCTGTTCGGCGCGGGTGACGATGGATCTGGCCTGCGCCGTCAGGGCTGGTTCCGTGTCGGCAATGGGTGACAGCGACAGGGGCGTGGTCCCGCCCGCATATTGTTCCAGTAGTCGCCAGGCGATGATGGACGCCGCCGGCGTATCGGCATTGGCCACCGCCATGATCGACAGGTCGCGGTGGGGGATGCGGATATGCATGGTGCGGAAGCCGGGCACGCTGCCGCCATGATAGAGCAGTGATTTGCCATCCGGCATGCGGTCCAGCATCCAGCCCAGCCCATAGGGGATCGGCCGGCCTGTGGACAGGCGAACAGGTGTCGCCATCGCGTCCAGGCTGGCATTGGAAATGACCTTGCCACCATGCAGAACACCGACCCAGGGCGCCACATCGCGCATCGACATCAGGATGCCGCCCGCCGCGACCGACGAGACCTGCCCGCTCATGCGGGTGGCATGGGTGTAATGCCCGTCGATCCAGGAATGGGGCTCGGCCCGGCCGGAAATGGGGATATCCGCCTGATCCACACGGCTGTCGGTCAGGCCGTTGGGGCGGAACAGGTCATCGCCGACGATGTGGGCGTAATCCTTGCCGGCAAGGTCCTCCAGAATATAGCCGACCAGCACATAGGCGGCGTTGGAATAGTTCCAGGCCGTCCCCGCATCGAATTCCGCCGGATAGTCGCGCATCAGCCGGTGGAACCTGTCCCGGTCGAAGGGCCGGTCCCATTCGATGGCCTCGCTGTAATCGGGAAAGCCGCTTGTATGGTCCAGCAGGCTGCGGAACGGGCGGCTGGCCAGATGTGGCGGCAGCTTCGGTGCGTAATCGCCGACGGGGGCGTCCAGCGACAGCTGGTCCCGCTCCACCAGGCGCAGGGCGGCGGCCACGGTGATGTGCTTGCCCACCGACCCGGTATGGAACAGCGTCCGGTCGGTGACCGCCACACCCAGGCCCAGGCTGGCCCGCCCCCGCGCGATGCTGGCGATGGTCCGGCCGCCCTTTATGATGGTCACGGCGATGCCCGGCGCGTGATGTTCGGCCATCACATCCCCGATCCAATCCAGATCATCGGCGCGTGACGCGGTTGCGGCAGTGGCGAGCGCCAGACTACCCGTGAACAGGCCGCGCCGTGACAGGTTCATCGATTGCATTTCTCGATTCGGCCCCCGTACCGTGCCATAGATATTGTTGCCGCGATAATATCACCGGGCGCCATGAGCCCGGTCCCGACAGGTTCCCGTGCCTGCATCCATCGATGTGCCGATGGAGGTTGTCACACGATTATCATCATGGCAATAATGTATTCAGCATCGTGATATGACCGGGAATGGCAGATGATCCAGACGCCCACCTTGATTCTTGATACCGAAAAGCTGCGCGCCAATGCCGCGCGCATGCAGACGGCGACCGACCGTCACCGCGTGCTGCTGCGCCCGCATGTGAAGACCAGCAAAAGCATCGATGTCGCCCGCGTGCTGCTGGGCGACGGGCCGGCGGCGATCACCGTTTCCACGCTGCGGGAGGCGGAGTTCTTCCTGTCCCACGGCATCCGCGACCAGATCTATGCCGTCGGCATCACGCCCAACAAGCTGGACCGCATCTTCGCCCTGCGCGACCAGGGGGCGGATCTGAAGATCATCCTGGACAATGTGGAGGCGGCGAAGGCCGTCGCTTCGGCCTGTGCGGCGCGCGGCGCCTCCCTGCCCGTCCTGATCGAGATCGACAGCGATGGTCATCGCGGCGGCGTGCGCCCCGATCAGGTGGTGGAACTGACCGCCATCGCCGTCAGCCTGGGTCGGCATGTGGAACTGAAGGGCGTGCTGACCCATGCCGGCGGCAGCTATGCCGCGCGGTCGGAAGCCGACCTACGCCGCTATGCCCGCCTGGAACGCGATGGTGCGGTGGCCGCCGCCAACCATCTGCGTGACGCCGGCTACCGGATCGACATGGTCAGTGTCGGATCGACACCGACGGCCCTGTTTACCGAGGATCTGTCGGGGGTGACGGAGGTGCGGGCCGGGGTCTATGGCTTCTTCGATCTGGTGATGGCCGGCATCGGTGTCTGTGACACCAGCGAGATCGCCATCGGCGTGCTGGCCAGCGTCATCGCCGTACAGCCGGACAAGGGCCAGATATTGATCGATGCCGGCTGGATGGCGCTGTCGCGCGACCGGGGCACGGCATCGCATCCCGTCGATCAGGGTTACGGCCTGGTCTGCACGCCCGATGGCCAGCCCTATCCGGACCTGCTGGTGCTGTCCGCGAACCAGGAACATGGCGTGGTCGGGCTGCGGCCCGGCAGCGGCGCGCCCCTGCCCCCTCTTCATGTCGGCGATCTGGTGCGCATCCTGCCCAACCATGCCTGCGCCACCGCCGCCCAGCATGCCGGATACGATCTCTGGGATGCGGCGTCGGGCACGATCCAGGGGCATTGGCCCCGCATCCAGGGATGGTGACGATGAAACACATCCTGAAGGCCGGCACGCTGGAAGCCGGCGGCCATTACGCGCTGGCTACCATCGCCGGCGACCTGATGTTCGTGTCCGGCCTGCTGCCCACCCGACCGGGGCGTGATCACGCACTGGTGACAGCACCCTTCGCCGATCAGATGACGCAAGTCTTCGCCCATCTGGACGCCATCCTGGCGGAGGCCGAGGCCACCCGCGACCAGGTCGCCAAGCTGTCGGTCTATCTGGCTGACATCACGCATTGGCCGGAATGCAACACGCTCTGCGCCCGCTACTTCGCCGATTCCCGGCCCGCACGCTGCATCGTGCCGGTGCCGACGCTGCATTACGGCTATCTGCTGGAGATCGAGGCGGTGGTGCATCTGACCATCTGATCGGCCCGCCTGCCGATTTGGCCACAACACCAGTTGACAATATCACCATAATATTAAAAATGACCTCCGCCGGGCCAATCGGCACATAACGATAAGGGGGAGGTTTTCCGTGACGAGAACGAAGGGAGACATGTCGTGACGAAGAAGATGGGTTGGGCGGCGTCGGTATCCTGCGCGGCGTTGATGCTGGCCAATGCCGCATCCGCCGTGGCGCAGGACACCAAGCCCGCCGCCAAGCAGGATTCCGAGACCATGCTGTCCGAGATCCTGGTGATCGGCCGCCGGTCGGAGAGTTTCGCCAATGACAAGGCGCTGGCCAGCATCCGGGAAACACCCAGTTCGGTGACCCTGATCGACAGCGAGCGGCTGGAGAAGCAGAACCTGCTGACCCTGGACGATCTGCTGAAGCAGACGGCCGGCGTCACGGTGGTGCGCAACATCTCCACCTATCCGCGCTTCTTCGCGCGCGGGTTCCAGATTTCCAGCTTCCTGATCGACGGCACACCGCAGCAGGGCTTCGCCTCGGCCCCCTATTCGCTGCCGGACCTGTTCCTGTTCGACCATGTCGAATTCCTGCGCGGGCCCTCGGCCCTGTTCAGCGGTTCGGGCAGCCCAGGCGGCAGTATCAACCTGGTGCGCAAGCGTCCGAAGAAGGAATTCGCCCTGGCCGGTTCGGTCAGCACCGGTTCCTGGGATTTCTATCGCGGGGAGATCGACGTCTCCACGCCGCTGAACGACGATGGTTCCGTCCGTTCACGCGTCGGTGCGATGATCCAGGATGCGGGCGAATTCACCGACAATTACAAGAAGGACCGCCGCAACATCTTCGGTGCCGTCGATGTCGACCTGGGCGAGGAAACCACCCTCAGCGTCGGTGGCTATTACGACGATTACGAGACGACGCTGTCCACCGGCCTGCCTGGACAGACCGGCGTCGGCCTGCTGGACCTGCCGCGCGACACCTATCTGGGTGGTGACGGCAACGAGGCGCGAACCAAGCTGGCCCAGGGCTATGTGCAGTTGAGCCACGATTTCGGCGGCAGCTGGAAAGGCCGCGCCACGGTCCAGTATAACGACCTGAAGCGCGACGAATTCTACCTGTTCTCGCGCGGGCCGGTGACCACGGCCAATGCCGGCAAGCTGAACATGGAAACCTATGCCGGCACGCATGACGCGGACTCGCTGTCCGGCGATGTCAGTCTGACCGGCCAGTATGAGCTGTTCGGCCGGCCCGCCGGCCTGATCATGGGCGGCGATTATCAGCGGTCGGATTGGAAATTCGCGTCGAACTACGCCTATGCGCAGACCCCGCCGCTGCTGATCGACGTCTTCAATCCCGTGCCGCCGCCGCTGCCCAATTTCACGGTCGGCCCCAACAGCCCGGATTATTACCAGGGCCGGGAGATCATGGAACAGTATGGATTCTATGGTCAGACCCGCATCCAGCCGATCGAGGATTTCACCATCGTGGCCGGCGGCCGCGTGGGCTGGGTGACCTACAAGGCGCAGGATTTCGACCTGACGCCCAACGGCATCTATTCCGTTGATGGCAAGCTGTCGCCCTATTTGGGCCTGGTCTATGACCTGACCGAGGACATCGCCGCCTATGGCAGCTATGCCGACGTGTTCGAGCCGCAATCGGCCTTCGACCGCAATGGCGACCCGCTGGGCCCCGTCAGCGGCAAGCAGCTGGAAGCCGGCATCAAGGCCAATGTGTTCAGCAACCGTTTCCTGCTGACCGCCGCCATCTACCGCATCCGGCAGAGCAACCGCGCCGTGGCCGACCCGGTCGATGTGAACGCCTCCATCGCGTCGGGCCTGGTCCAGGGCAAGGGGTTCGAGGTCGAGCTGAACGGCCGTGTCACCACCGAATGGACGATCAGCGGCGGCTATAACTACAACAAGAATGCCGTGCTGTCGGATACCAACCCGCTGCTGGTCGGCACGCAGTTCACGCCGGTCACGCCCAAGCATTCCATCAAGCTGTTCACCGATTACGCCTTCGCGCAGGAGACGTCCCTGGCGGGCTTCAGCGTCGGTGGTGCCATCACCCTGAACAGCAAGCAGCGCGGCACCAGTGTCGAACAGGACGGGTATTTCGTGGCCGACCTGCGCGCCGGCTATGATTTCACCGAGAACCTGACCCTGACGGTCAATGTCAACAACATGTTCGACAAGAAATACTACTCGGAAATCCGCGACCTGCGGTTCAACAACTGGTACGGCACGCCGCGCAGCGCCTTCGTGACGCTGAACGCCAAGTACTGATGCCTGAACGCGCCCGTTGACCGATCACGGTCAGCGGGCGCTTCCACTTTCGCCAACCGGGATGACCCCATGCCTTCTTCCGATACCCAGGAACTCCGCTCACGGCTGGGCCAAGCAACCATCGTGACCGATATGGTGTTCGTCTATGAGCCGCCCATCGGCAATGGCGACAACCTGTTCCCGTATTATCAGGCAGCTGGGGTCGATTTCATCCAGTGCCACCCGGCCGGCGACGACCACAATATCTCCCAGGCCATCCAGCGCATCGCCCGGCTGCGCCGCGATGTCAGGAAACGGGAAGATTGTCTGCTGGTCCACAGTATCGAGGACATCGAACAGGCCAAGGCGGCCGGCAAGCTGGCCGTGGGTATCCAGTTGGAAGGGTTCCGCTGTATCGAGCGCAACCTGGATATGATCGATCTCTATTACGATCTGGGCGTGCGGCTCTGCCACCCGATCTTCAATATCGTGAACTCCATCGGCGGCGGCTGCACCGATGGCGACGATCTGGGCCTGACCCGTTTCGGCCGCCGCGTGGTCGAGCGGATGAACGATGTCGGCATGATCGTCGATGGCGCCCATGCCGGCGTGCGATCGCAACTGGACATGATCGAGACCTCCCGTGATCCGGTGGTCTGTTCCCATCATGGCATGCGCGCCATCCATCCCCATGCCCGCAACCTGACCGATGAGGTGGTGCGGGCCTGCGCGGCGCGCGGCGGTGTCGTGGGGCTGACGGGGGCGGGTTATTACCTGGGCGGGCAGCCTGACGCCGACCGCCTGTTCGCCCATGTCGATTATGCGGTGCAGATGGTGGGGGCCGGTCATGTCGGCCTGGGCCTGGACTGGACCGCCGATGCCGGATTGCTGGAACGCGCCTTCGCGTCGGCGCCGGATGTCTGGGGTCCGCTGGAGAACTGGCAGCCCATCGCCTTTTTCGGGCCCCAGATGCTGTGGGACTTGGTCGCGAAGATGGATGAGGCCGGCTATGGCGACGCGGCGATTAAGGGCATCATCGGCGGCAACTGGATGCGCATCGCAGGGGCCGTGTGGAAATGAAGCCGATCTTCCGTCTGTTCGTCGCCGCCTGTCTGCTGCTGCCGGGTTGCGGGACCACGGTACCAGAAAAGCCGGCGGTACAGGCCGAGGCGGCCCAGCTTTTCGACGGCTATCGCCGCGGCGTGCCCTATTACCAGTTGGAAATCGCGGACGGACGGTATTACACGCTGCGACGCTGGAACCCGAAGGATGCCGCCTGGGGCCCGGATGTCGCCGCCACTGAAGCCGATCTCGCCCAGCGTACGGCGGATTTCAAGCTGAACGGCGCCCTGACCGGCCTGATCCCCGCTTTGTCGCGGATCAAGGCGGTAGGCTGGCGCGATCTGGACGCCGCCTCCTGGCCGGGCTCCACCGCCGTCTATGTCCGCCACGCCCGCATCGCGCGGAGCATTGGCGGGCGTGAGGTCGCGGTGACGCGCTGGGCGCAGAAGGATGCCACCGACCCGATGGACCTGTTCATCGCCGATGACGGCATGCTGGTCGCCGCCATCGACGTCAATGACGATACGGTCATGGTCCGGCGGGGGTTTGAGGCTTTCACCAATGTTGCCGCCTGGCAGGCGCCGGGCATGTCGCAGCCGATCCATGGCTATGACGCGCTGGACTTGGCAATGATGCCAACGCGCAATGGTGAAAGGCTGGCCACCCGCGTCTATCTGCCCAAGGGTGCGGGAGCCAAGGGCCCCTTCCCCACCATCCTGGTCCGCAACCCCTATGGCATTTCCGACCTGCTGGGCCGGTATGAGCAATATGTGGTCAAGGGCTATGCCGTCGTGTTGCAGGCAGTGCGCGGTACGGCCTATTGGGACCCCGAATCCCGGTCGGAAGGCACGGCACGCCTGCAATTGCAGGAACATGAGGATGGTGCCGACACGCTGGACTGGATCACGCAACAGCCCTGGTCCAACGGGTCGGTCTGCATGCAGGGTCTCTCCTATCACGGCTTCACGCAATGGGCCGCCGCCATGGCGCGTAACCCGGCGCTGAAATGCGTTGTGTCGGAAAGCACGCTGGGCACCGCCTTCGGCGACCAGCCCTATATGGGCGGCACCTTCATCCAGGGCACGCCCTTCTACCTGTTCTGGATGTTCGACCGCAAGCTGCTGCCCGGCCGTACCTGGCCGGACGTGCTGCGCCACCGGCCCATCCGCGACCTGGATGTCTATGCCACGGGAACGGAACTACCGGCCTGGCGTGGGGCGATCGAGCATTGGAAGAACGACGAATATTGGCAGCCGCAGAACTGGTTCCTGGACCAGGGCCCGCGCGACTTCGCGGCACTGGAGATCAGCGGCTGGTTCGATGACGACTTCCCTGGCACGCGCAGCACCTGGGCGATGATGAGCCGATACGGGACCAAGCCCAACCGCCTGATGATCGGCCCGTGGAAGCACAGCTACAACCATGACCGCACGCTGAACGGCTATGCCTTCGGCGCCAATGCCCTGCGGGACGATATCTGGCTGACCAAGCAGAAATGGTACGACCATTACCTGAAGGGCGTGGCCAACGGCGTCACCGACAAGGTGGTCGATTATTTCGTCCTGGGCAGCAATGAATGGCGACAGGCCAGCGCCTGGCCGCCCAAGGAAGCCCAGCCGCGCGCCTTCTATTTCCACAGCGACGGCAAGGCGGCGCGGGATTCCAATGCAGGATTGTTGACCACCACGGTACCGTCAGGCCCGCAGCCGGTCGATGCCTACAGCTACGACCCGGCCGATCCGCCGCGCAACTGGTACAATTTCGACCTGATGGGCGAATATGCCGATGTGCAGACATTCCCCTATGATTTCAAGGATATCGAGGATCGCGGCGACGTCGTGACCTATACCAGCGCCCCGCTGGAAGCAGACATGACCATCGCCGGCGATGTGAAGCTGATCCTCTATGCCTCCACCGATGTGAAGGACACCGACTGGTGGGCGCACATATCGGATGTGGATGCGGACAACCGGTCCAACCGCCTGACCATGGGCGTCATCCGCGCTCGGTTCCGCAAGCTGGAGGACCCGGATTTCCATGTGTTCGGCCAGAATTTCACCGAGGCGCATCCCCTGTCGGGCAAGCTGAAGGATGTCGTGCGCTATGAGATCAGCCTCAAGGCCATCGCCAACACCTTCCGCAAGGGCCATCGCATCCGCATCGCGGTGATGAACGCCATGGATAATTACTCCTTCCCCAATTCCAACACCGGCGGGATCGAGGCGGACGTGACCGAAACCAAGGTCGGGCGGATGCAGATCCATCACGCAATGGGTGCCGCCAGCCACGTGATCCTGCCGGTGATGCCGCAATGAAAGGGCACCCTATGCAGTCGCAATTCCGCCTGGGCATCATCGGCCTGGGGCTGGTGGCCAAGGAACATATCGCCGCCTATCAGGAGCTGGACGGCATCCGCATTGTCTCCGTCTGCGACGTCAATGCAGACGCGGCCCGGCATTGGGGCCAAGCGCTGGATGCCGCCCATTACACCGACTATCGCGACCTGCTGGCCAGGGGCGGGGTCGATCTGGTCCTGGTGCTGACGCCAGCTTCCACCCATCGCCCGATTGTCGAGGCCGCTGCCGCCGCCGGCTTCCCCATCCTGTGCGAAAAGCCGCTGGCCGTGACGGTGGAAGATGGCGTGGCCATGGTGGCGGCCTGTACCCGGCATGGGGTAAAGCTGTTCTACGGCTCCATCTATCGCTATCTGCCGGCGGTGCGCACGGCCAAGGCGCTGATCGACCAGGGTGCCATCGGCAATATCCAGGTGATGACCGAACAGATGATCGGCGGCAATGGTGCCGCCGCCTATCGCCAACTTGCCCCCGTGCATTATCCCCATGGCGGGCCGGGCGGTTCCGGGATGGGGCTGGTCGATCATGGCGTGCATCTGATCGATGTCTTCTCCTGGTTCACCGGCGGGGCGCCGGTGCAGGTGATGGGCAGCGGGCAGATTTCCGGCGCCCCCTTGCGGTCCGAACATCTGACCATGCGCTTTGCCGGCGGGGCCATGGGGCACCTGATCTATAATGCCGGCACCTATTCGACATATCTGCCGAACGAGGGCATGTTTTCCGGAGGGATGAGCTGGCTGACTGATGGCAGCCTGGCGCCGCCCGGCACCTGGCTGGGGGAGCCGGGGTCGATCTCCGTCCATGGCACGACCGGCAGCCTGCGCATCTTCCATTTCGCCAATGCCCTGTTCCTGAACCAGGGCAAGGGCATGCGCCAGATCGCGCTGGAAGGCCGCCCCTGCCCCGACCATTTCGCCACGCAGTTGGAAGATTGCATCGCCGCCATCCGGGACGACCGCGCCCCGTCGATCGGGGGCGAGGATGCGTTGCGCGCCCTGCGCGTCATCGAAGCGGCCTACCACTGATCGATTGAGGGAGAAGAGACATGGACAGGATCGAACTGGCATCCTTCATGGACGGGCTGCGCGAGACGGTAAGCAAGGCCACGCCCGAACAATGCCTAGAGCCGATGAGCGGCACCGTCACCCAGGTGCGCGGCTTCCAATCCATCGCCCGTTTCGGCGATGTCGAGACTTTGGTGGATGAGCCGACCGTGTTCGGCGGCACCGGCACCGCCCCCAACCCGGCGGAAATCGCCCTGGCCGGCCTGGGCGCCAGCATCCAGGTGACGATGCTGTGCTACGCCGCCCACCTGAGCATCGATGCCACCGACATCGTGGTGAAACTGGCCGGCGCCCTGGATGCGCGCGGCTTCTTCGACATGTCGCCGGACGTGCCCGTGGGGTTTTATGAGGTGACGGCGGATGTCACCTACAAAGGATCGGCCAGCGAAGCCCAGGTGGCGCAGCTTCTGGATTATGTGAACCGCTGCTGCCCCGTGCTGGCTGTGTTCCGCCAGCCGATGCAGGTCAAGCTGTCGATGCGGCAGGTTCCATGAGGCAAGGCATGATCCGCGCGGCCCTGTGCGCCCTGGCCCTGTTCTGGGCCGCACCTTCCTTCGCCGATGCGCCGTCCAGCCCACGCCTTGAAGCACTGGCCCGCGATACCGGGCCGGCGCGGCTGGAACAGTTCTGGACGGAGATGGCGGCCAAAGGCACCCCGCTGGTCGAACCGGCGGCGGGCGATCCCGGCCGCGCCATCGTCACCTTCCTGTGGCGTGGTCCGTCGGATGCGGCGGCACCCGGTGTGTTCGGCGTGTTCAACGAGGTGCCCTGGACCAGCGGCGACCCGATGCGGCATCTGGCCGGCACGGATATCTGGTTCCGCACCTACGATCTGCCCGCCGCCCTGCGCTCCCCCTACACCCTGATCGGTTCCCGCACCGCCCTGCCACAACTGACCTGGCAGCGGGAATGGCAGGGGGAGACACAGACTTACGACCTTTTCCTGGACCCGCTGAACCAGCGGACCATCGACGACATCTATTACCGCCGCCTGACCCACGACAATGTGTTCGAAGGACCGGCGGCCCCACCGGAGGCTTGGGAGAACGCCGCCAAGCCGATGCGCGGCCAGGTGGTCGAATTCGAACTGGCCAGTACGATCCTGGGCAACAGCCGCAAGATCGTCGTATACCAGCCGCCAGGCAGCGCATCCGGTAAAAAGCCCGGCCTGCTGCTGCTGTTCGACGGCCTGTCCTACCGCACGCCGGGCATGGTGCCGGAGATGCTGGACGGGCTGATCGCGCAGGGCAATATCCCGCCGCTGGTGGCGGTGATGGTGGACAGCCTGTCCCCCGATCTGCGCCAGGCGGAACTGAATGCCAGTAAACCGTTCGAACGGTTCGTGGTCACCGAACTGATGCCCATCATCCGCCAGCGTTTCGATATTTCTCCCGACCCGCGCGATGCCATCGTCGCCGGCGCCAGCCGGGGTGGGTTGGCCGCCGGGTCGATGGCGCTGCGCCATCCCGACCTGTTCGGCAATGTCATCGCCCAGTCCGCCGCCTTCTGGTCGGCGCCCGACGAGAAGGACCATGAGACCGACTGGCTGGCCCGGCAATATCTGGCCCTGCCCCGCCCCCTGCCCGTGCGTTTCTATATCCAGCCCGGATCGATGGAGAGTGTCGACGGCATGCGGGGCCCCAACCGGCGGTTCCATGACATGCTGGCGGCCAAGGGCTACCAAAGCTGCTATCGCGAATTCCTGGGCGGTCACAACTTCCTGCATTGGCGCATGGCGCTGCCCGAAGCCATCATCGCGATGACCCGGCCGCAAAACAGCGCGGATTTATGCAATGCGGGGCCACCACCGGGCTAAATTTGGCTGGCGGAAGCGGCAACCCGACTGTTAAGAAATACGGAATAATTATCCTGGAGATAATGTGATGCCCCGCCCCAAAGCCGACCATGAAGAACGGCGCGCGCGTCTTGCCAAGGCGGCATGCGAGGTCATCCTCGATATCGGTCTTGAGAATGCGAAACTGTCCGATATTGGCACCCGCGCCGGCCTGACGACCGGTGCGGTGCAACATTACTTCCGCAGCAAGGAAGACCTGCTGTTCTTCGCCAAGAACCATGTCTTCGACCTGATCCTGGACAAGACCAGGACGCCGCCTCCGGAACTGGAGGGGGCCGAACGGCTCTACTATATCATCCGCCGGCACCTGCCGATCACCACCGAGCATCTGAAGGCGGTGCGGCTGCTGGAGGCGTTCCGTGGCCGGGCCATCGGCAACGCCACCCTGCTGCGCAACCAGCACAAGCGCGACCTGACCTTCCTGTCGCTGCTGGAGGAGGAGTTGGGCCGGCTGAAGGATGCCGGCCTGATGCACGCCGATATGGAAATCCCCACGGCCGCCCTGGGCCTGAACGCGATTATCGAGGGGATCGGCTGCATCGTCATGGCGGCACCCGGCGCCTATAAATCGATCAACCTGTTCGCCATCGTCGCCGACTACATCACCGGTGTGCTGGGCGCACCGCCGCCGCTGGACAGTGCCGCCAAGCCGGCCCGCCCGCGCAAGCCCGATGCCGAGGCCCCGCCGGAGAAGAAGCCGGCCAGGAAGAAGGCCGCGCCGAAGGGCTTGTGACGGCGGCGGGGATATTTTCGCGCAAACCCTTGCCACCCGCCGCCATGGGGATTATATCGGTCGCATCGACTTTGCTACTGGGTTATCTGCCGGCTTCGGCCGGTTCGTCCCTGTCGTGACTTTGATGCCCGATCGCACTCTCGCGCCGGGCAGCTCCGAACGGGAAAGATCCCAGGAGGTTTACATGACCACCGGTACCGTCAAGTGGTTCAACAGCACCAAGGGCTTCGGTTTCATCCAGCCCGAGGATGGCTCCGCCGACGTTTTCGTCCATATCTCCGCCGTCGAGCGGGCTGGCCTGTCCACCCTGAATGAAGGCCAGAAGGTCAGCTTCGACGCCGTCCGCGATCCCCGCAAGGGCAAGACCGCGGCCGAGAACCTGCGCGTCGCCTAAGCGACTGCTGGTCCGGATCAAGGCGGCGGCGTGGTTTCACGCCGCCGCCTTTTTCATGTCCGGACGGCGGGAGCGGTCCCTATCGTATCGGCGGGGCCCCGTAATAGTCCGGCGCCCCGTCCAGCCGCACATCGATCCGGTCCAGCAGGAAGCCGGGGTCGAGCGCATGTAGCCTGATCCGGTGCGCCCCGGCGGCAAGCTGCCCCAGTGCCAATGTGCGCGTGGCACTGTTGGACAGGACATTCTCCTTCCATTCCTCGCTGCGGCCATGCGTCTGGTAATCCAGCACCTGGACCGCACCATCATCCACCTGCACGCCCAGACGCAGACAGTTGTCCGCCGTCAGCGGATGCACGGGCAGGGCCACGATACGCAGCTCGGCATCCGTTTGCGCACGCGTCTGGAAGGCGAAGGTCAGCGGCGGTGTGGCCGCCGCATCCTCCACCGATGGCAGCGTGAGCCTGGACCGCAATGCATCGCCGCGCGAACCCAGGCCGGGCACCCTCTCCCACCCTGCATCCGGGTCCGGGACGGCATCCGCCGCCGTCAGGGAAATGATGCGGTTCAGTTCCAGGGGCATGTCCGGGGATGGGGCCGGCAACAGGGTGGCCGCCACCTTGATGGCCCGGCCGGCGCATTGCACCGTGCCGGCCTCCAGCACCTCCCCGCCATCATAGCGCAGCGCCACCCGCTGCTCGAACCCGTTGGCGGCGTCCAGCCGGCCGGCTGTGACAGCCGGTACCGCACCCGCCACCCCGGCCAGCGACCAGTCCGCCGCCTCGCCATGGCTGTAGATGGTCAGGCTGTGGCTGGCGGGCCGGCCGGAAACGAAAGCCAGTTCACCCGCCTCCACGACACATCCGGGACGTGCGGCGATATCCACCCCGGGATAGGCGGGCTCGGCAAAGACCGGCAGACGACGCGGTGCCATGTCCATCATGCCGCGCCATTTACCGCCATTACGGTCGTTATAGGCGGCGGTTTCAGCGATGATTGTGGCATGCGCCGTGCGGGCCCGTTCGGTATGGGCGTTGACATTGGCCCGACCCCGCCGCCCATGCAGCGCCGCCAGGTCCAGCGTCAGATTGCGTTCATTGATGGCGGCGGCGGCACGCACGGGATAGAGCACGAGCTGGAAATAGGCATCGCTCCGATCCGCGGGCAGCCGCGACGCCAGCGCCGTGGCCCTTGCCGCCAGGTCGGCATAGCGCTCCATCCGCGCATAGGCCTCGGCCCCGCCCGTGCGGATGTAATCGCCGATGCGGATGGGCCGTGTCGGCTCCGTCTGGCTGAAGCCCATGAATTCCGGCCGTCGCTCGAACGCCAGATCGTAATAGCTGGTGAGGATGCCGGCAACCTCCCCCGCCACTTGGCTGCCGAACTGCCTTTCCGCCCATGCTTCCAGGTGCCGGCGCGGGGCCGGGGCCAAGGCACGATGATCGAAGGCCAGATCCAGGAAATACTGGGTCAGATACTCACCCGGCTTGATGTCACCGACATTCACCACCCAGATCCTGCGCGCCTGCATCTGCCAGGCCCTGTCCATCTGCTCGCGGATCAGGGCCGGGTGGGTCGTCGCCAGCCATAGATAGTCATGCGGCCGGCCCCAGTATGAGATGTGGTAATAGACGCCCGATCCGCCGCTGCGGGCCTGTTCGCGGGGGCTGGAAAGTCGGTTGATATAGCCGTAATTATCCTCCGGCCAGACCAGGGTGACGTCGTCCGGTACCGCCAGCCCCGTCTTGTAGATGTCCAGCACCTCCTTGTAGAGGGTCAGGACCTGGGGCATCTGGTCGGCCGGGCGGTTCTGCGCCTTGGCCAGCAGGTCGCGCTGGATGCCCATCACCTGTTCCATGGCCGCGCGCGCCGCGTCGGGCGTGGCCGCACCCTCCATGGCGCTGTCATGCTTGCCGCGAAGGCCGATGGAATAGATGTTGTCGAACCCCTTCACCTCGTCCGCCCGCTGGCGCCAGTAATCGACCATGGCATCGCGGTTGGTGAAGAAATTGAAGGGCCCCCGCGCCGCCTCGTCCCATTCCCGCACATTGTTGCGCATCATCGGCTCGGCATGCGAGGTACCGACGGTGATACCATAGGCCGCCGCCATCTCCGCATTGCCGGCGATCTGGTAGAAGGGTTTGGTGCTGTCATGCATGGCGGGCCAGATCAGGTTGGCCTTCAGCCGCCACATCAGTTCGAAGATGCGGGCATAGGTCTTCGGGCCGATATCGCCCGTCTCCGGCTCGTACGTCTTCGCCGCCCAGGGCTGCAGCCCCCAATCCTCGTCATTCAGGAAGATGCCGCGATACTGGACGGACGGGCCCTCCGACAGGATGCGCCCACCATCGACCGGCAGGCGCTGCACCCGGCGCGGCGTGACATCGGCCCACCATTCCCAGGTGGAAACACCCATCTCGCGCGTCAGGTCGATCACACCCCAAACGGCGCCGCGCGGGTCCGACCCGGCGATCAGGAGATATTGGCGGGACGGATCGCGCCTGGACCGGATGGAAAGCCGCAGATAGCGTTCCCACTGTCCGGAAAGCGCCGACAGGTCGACCCCTTCCTCCCGCGCGATGGTGCTGACCAGGTCGGATGTCGCCGTGCCTACAATGATGCAGAGCCGCCCGCATTGCGCCGGATCGGCTGAAACTGGGGGCGCATGCCCCGTCAGTTGCACCAGATCGCGGGCCAGCAGGTCACCCGCCAGCCCCGTGGGCTGGCCGCCATCATGGATGATGCCGGCGACGCGGCTGCCGTCGAACAGCTCGACGGGCCTGGCTGCAGCGGTCGCGCAGAGCAGGGACGCGGCGATGACGGGCAGAACAAGGCGCGAAAGATGGAACATGGGCTCCCTCGACAATGGGGCGGCCCCGCATACTATGTTCAGGCTATTTATCATACAATATAGAATATTATTCCATTATATGAGACCAAACCACCGATCAAAATGTTTGACCGTTGGTACGGCGGCGACTGCCGCCGCGCGGCACGTGCCGCGTAGCCAA
Organism: Niveispirillum sp. KHB5.9; assembly: GCF_048066115.1. NCBI lineage: Bacteria > Pseudomonadati > Pseudomonadota > Alphaproteobacteria > Rhodospirillales > Azospirillaceae > Niveispirillum > Niveispirillum sp. KHB5.9. Next base: position 86,768 of record NZ_JBLTYX010000002.1, read on the forward strand.
GCCCACGGATGTGGGCGCCGGCGACTGAGGGGCATGAAACATGCCGGGAAATATCACCGTGCCGGGGCCGGCCCGGTGCTCTCCCGCTCCCGCAATGCGAAAGGCGCCACATGGTGGCGTACGGCCGGGGCGGCCCCGCCGCGCCGTTCCTTGATGAAGTCGGTCAGCATCTCCACGGCTTTCGACGCCATCTCGGCGATGGGCTGGTGCACCGTGGTCAGTTGCGGCCACATCAGCGATGCGATGGGCGTATCATCGAAACCGCAGATGGACAGGTCGGCCGGCACGCGCAGTCCGGCCCCCAGGGCGATGGCCATGATGGCCGCGGCCATGTCGTCATTGCTGGAGAAAATGGCGCTGGGCCGCGGCTCGGCCCCGGTCAGCAGCCGCCGCCCCGCCTCCAGTCCGGAACGATAGCTGAAATCCCCCTGCACCACCCATTCCGGACGCACCGGCTGTCCCGCTTGGGCCATGGCGGCACGGAACCCCTCCTCCCGCCGCAACGCCGGGGAGTGGCTGGGATTGCCGCGCACGAAGGCGATGTCGCGATGGCCCAGCGACAGCAGGTGGCGCACCATGGCCCGCGCACCCTCGAAATCATCGACCAGCACGGCCGATGAATGGGATCGCGGGTCGGCCGTGGCGAAGCTGAGTGCGGCGATGTCGGATTGCCAGAGCAGGTCCAGCGCCTCCAGGCTGTCGCACAGCGGCGGGGGCAGGATCATGCCATCCACCCCGGCGGCCACCAGCTTGCGCACCGCGTCGACCGGAGCGGGATGGGCCGCCACCGGCTCGATCACCAGTTGGCTGCCGTCGCGCCCGCTCTGATGGAAGGCACCCATCAGGAAGTCGCCCAGGTTGGAGGAACGCGGATTGTTGAACAGCACGCCGATGCGCAAACTGCCCGACCGCGCCACCCGGGCGGCGACGTTGGGCACATAGTTCAGCTCGCGGATCGCGGCTTCGACCTTCTTGCGCAAAGGTTCGCGCACCTTGGTGCCATTGGCAACGCGCGAGACGGTCATGGGTGATACGCCGGCCAGTTTGGCCACGTCATGGACCGTGACAGCCGGCTTGCGGCGGCCGGTGCCGGGATTATCGTTCTCGTCGCCCAAAATATCCCCCGTGCCCTGCAATCCCCGCTTCCTGCATGTCACGATAACAGGTGCCGGGATTCCACCCTTCTCAAGGCGTTATAGGCCGGGGGCGGCGGTTAGGGAAGTGGCGGCGCACGTCCGGGTCGATAACGATATCCCGACCATTCATCGGGCAACACCAATGTCAATTATAGAGCGGTGTCGCCCCGCCGCCGGTCCGGACAATGGCTTCCACCTCGCTCGCGGTCATGTCCATGATGTCGGCGGTCTCGTCGATCGTGAAATCTTCAGACAGGACGAGGAACAGCACTTGGCGGGCCTGCCATGACAGTTGCCGATACCCGTCCTCCTCCCGCCGGTCCTGGTTGAAAAGATTGGCATAGAGGCGGTTGTACAGCTTGAACAGGCCGACCTTGCTGCTGGAACCGGCCGGCAGGATGCTGCTGTCCGTGGCCAATATCTCCAGCAAGGCGCCGGTATAGGCGTCGGCGGATGCCTGGCTGCCGGACATCGCCTCGGCATGGCGGCGCAGCGCCGGCAGGTGCGGTTCCACGCCGCTCAGATCGATCAGGCAGGTCTGGAGGTGAAATGCCGTTTCATTGATCGCGACTTGCATGTCCATGTCTCCCGGATGGGTGAATTTGGGGGGCGATATCATGCCCATGCCCGTAACCTTCATTCACCATCAGGACTGGAAACTGCCGAAACGACAAGAAAACTTCCTGGCTAAGGCATTGTTATTGCCATGGTTCTATACGGGCCGCCGGCTAAATCATTCGCAATAGGTGTGGACACGGGCTATGCCGCCCGCGCCAATGCGGACTATTTCCAAACGGCAGGGTTGGTCTTGCGGACCTGGGCGGATGGAAAAGACCGATGGAGCGGCGGCCGCCGGCTCCGGCAGGTCCATGCGCTTGGCATGGACCTGCCGGACAGCCGAAACTCAGCCGCCCAGCGCCTGCACCACCTCCGGTGGGGCCGTCCGGGACGACCCGGCATTGAACGGCGGGTGGGGGTCGTACTCGATGGCCAGTTGCGCCATCATCGCCCGCTTCGGGCCGTACAAGTCGGCGATCAGGGCCAGGGTCAGGTCGATGCCGGCCGAGACGCCGGCCGAGGTCCAGTATTTGCCGTCGCGGACCCAGCGTTCCGGTACGAAGGTCGATCCGGCCTGGTCCAGCATGCCGGTGAATTTCCAATAGGTGGTGGCGCGCTTGCCCTTCAACAGGCCGGCATGGGACAGCATCAGCGATCCGGTGCAGATGCCCACCGTATAGACCGACGTGCTGTCCATGCGCCGCAGCCAGTCCATCGTGGCGGGGTCGTTGGACGCGTCCATCAACCCCTTGGCCCCGCCGGGCACCAGCAGCACATCGGTACGGTCGATCTGGTCGAACGTGGCATTGGCCTTGTAATCCATGATGCCGCTGTCGCTTTTCATCAGGTCCAGGCTCTTGGCGGCCAGCACCACCTCCACCCCTTCCACCCGGTGCAGCGCCTCATAGGGGCCGACCCAGTCCAGCACCGTGGTGCCGGGATAGAGCAGCATCGCCACACGCGTTTTCTTGCCCGCACGGGTGCCCTCCCCCTCCAGCGCTTGCGGCTGGGCCGCCTGCACGCTGCCGCCGGTCAGCAGGGCGGCGCTGCCGGCCAGCCCCATCGCGGCGAAGGAGCGGCGGTCGATCATATGGTTCATGGCATTCCTCTTTGTTGATCAGGGTCGCCGGCCTTACGCCTTGGGCCCGTCGCTGTTGAAGATGTCGCGGTGGCGCTTCCACCGCCCCTCATCCCATTTCCAGACCAGGACATATTTGCCGTGGTCGATGATCCGTTCCCTGCCTTCCTCTACCGCCCAGACGGTGGCCAGCCCGGTCTCGATCACCAGCGGCCCCTCGATGATCTGGTCGACCAGATCGAACAGGCTGCGCAGACGTCGGGCCGGATTGCTGGTCGCCGCCATCCAGAAGGCGATGGCGGCATCGCGTCCCCGTACCAGCGGCCGCCCCGCCGGCAAGACCAGCGTGTCGGCGGTGAACAGGGCCGGCAGGGCGGCGTGATCACCAGTGAACAGGATCTCGGCGAAGCGGCGCCGGGCCTCGGCCGTTTCCGCCAGGATGGCATCGCGGCCGGGTACGGTTGCCGCCTGGGTGCCCGTGGCCAGCAGGGCGCCACCGGTCAGGCCCATCACAGCCAGGGATCGGCGATCGATCATGATCTGTCTCCGGAAAGGTCGGCACCGGTCGCCCGCTCCATGTCCTGCGCCACGTATCGCGCCCCATAGGCGAACATCAGCGCCCCCAGCGTGGCGAAGCCGGCCATGATGGCCAGGGCATAGCGCAGGGCCTCGTCCCCCATGCCATCACGCAGCCCGTCGCTGATCATCCCGGTCAGCACCGGGCCGATGCCCTGGCCGGTCAGCACGGTGGCCACCATGACCAGGGCGGTGGCCAGGCCGCGCATGGAGGGGCGGGCCAGGTTCTGGGTCAGGCCGAAGGCCGGCCCGAAATGCATCGCCGAAATCACCGTCCCGGCGGCATAGATGGCCAACCCGGTATAAAGATCGTCCGCCAAGCAGAACATCGCGAAGAAGGGCGTGGTCAGCAGGGTGACGATGGCCGGAAAATACAGTCTGACACGCGGATTGTGTTCCGACATCCAGTCCGATAGTCCGCCCCCCACGAAGGTACCGATGCCCCCGGCGATGCCCAGCACCAACCCCAGATGCACCCCGACCTCCGTCAGGCCCAACCCGTGCACCTTGATCAGGAAGGCCGGTGCCCAGGCGGCATAGGCACCCTGCGTCACCGCCGTGATGGTCAGGCCGCCGGCGGCGGCCAGATAGGCGCGCTGTTGCCCCAGGAAGCGCAGGGACGCCCCCGTCGCCTCATCCCCGCGCAAGGCGGCCGGTTCGAACCGGCCGCGCAGCGGTTCCTTCACCGTCAGGCGCAGCATCAGGGCCAGCAGCAGGCCCGGCGGCCCCAGCATCAGGAAGGTCATCCGCCAACCGAACCGTTCCGCCAGAAAGGAGCCCAGCAGGAAGCTCAGCATGATGCCGATATAGATGCCGCTGGAATAGATGCCCATGGCCAGCGCCCGGCGCTTGGGTGCGAAATAGTCCGCGATCAGGGAATAGGTGGGCGCCCCGCCGCCCGCCTCCGCCACGCCCACCACGGCACGCGCCGCAAGCATCTGGCCGAAGCCGGTGACGGCACCGCAGATGGAGGTCGCGACACTCCACACCGTGACGGCCAGTGAGACGAGGTTGCGCCGGTTATGCCGGTCGGAAAACCGCGCGATCCACAGGGTGGCGATGGCGTAAAGCACCGCGAATCCGGACCCGCTCAACAGCCCCATGGCCGTGTCCGACAGGCCGAATTCCTGCTGGATCGGCACCAGCAGGATGGAGATCACCAGCCGGTCGATCCAGTTCAGGATGAAGATCAGCACCAGCACGAACAGCACGTAATAGGCGTAGAGCGGGTTGGGTGGTGCATCGGTCGCGGTGGGATCGGTCATGGGCAATCGGCACTCCCTTGGGCGGGTCATCGAGCGATTGTGTCAGTCGTCCATCGAAGCGCAAAGGCCGCTGGACGGGCAATTTCGGCCAGGGCGGTCAGCGGCTGATCCGCACGGTCTGCAACTGCATATATTCGTCCAGCCCGTGGAGGCCGAATTCCATGCCGATGCCGGATTGCTTGGCGCCGCCGAAGGGCGCGTCGGGGGAGATGGTGCCATGGTCATTGACCCAGGCCGTGCCCACCTGCATCCGTTCGGCCAGCGCCCGCGCCCTGGCCAGATCGGACGACCAGACCGACCCGCCCAGCCCATTCTCATTGGCATTGGCGCGGGCCAGCGCATCCTCGGCATCGGTGAAGCGGATGAGGGGCAGGATGGGGCCGAACTGTTCTTCATCGACGATGCGCATCCCGTCCGACACATCGACCAGGATCGAAATCGGGAAGAAATAGCCGTCGCGATCCAGCGGCGCGCCGCCGGACAGGAACCGGCCGCCCTTGGCGCGGGCGTCGGCGGCGAGCGCACAGACATAGTCGAACTGTGCCCGGTTCTGCACCGGGCCGAACTGTGTGGACGGGTCGTTGCCGGGGCCAGTGCGCGCTTGGCGGGCCAGGGTCGCCAGCTTTTCCGCCAGCGCGTCATGCACGGCGTCATGCACGTAAAGCCGTTTCAGGGCGGCACAGGTCTGGCCATTGTTGCTGAAGGCCTTGGCGAAGATCTTCGGCGCGATGGCGTCGATATCGGCATCGGGCAGGACGATGGCCGCGTCATTGCCGCCCAGTTCCAGGGTCAGGCGCTTCAGATTGCCGGCACCGCTGGCCATGATGCGCCGGCCGGTCGGCGTCGATCCGGTGAAGACGATCTTGTCGATCCCCTGATGCTCCGCCATCGCCTGTCCCAACGCCGCATCACCGGAAACCGAATTCAGCACGCCCGGCGGCAGATGCGCATTGGCGATCTCGATCATCCGCAGCACGCTGAGCGGCGTATAGGGGGATGGTTTCAGCACCACTGTATTGCCCGCGACCAGGGCCGGCATGATGTGCCAGATGGAAATCAGCACCGGATAGTTCCAGGGTGTGATCGAGGCGACGACACCCAGCGGCCGGCGATGCACCTCCACCCCGTCCTTCACCAGTTCCACCAGCGGGCGCAGGGCGGCGGTGGCGCGGGCCCAGGCGGCGGCACCCACGATCTCTCCCACCGCACTGCTGTGCAGGGGCTTGCCCTGTTCACGCGACAGCAGGGCGCCCAGGCTGTCGCGTTCAGCCTCCATCGCGGTGGCGATGCGGTCGACGGCGGCGGCGCGTTCGTCGATCGCGGTGGCCGCCCAGGCCGGGAAGGCCCGCCTTGCCGCCGCCACCGCCCGGTCCAGATCGGCCAGACTGGCCAGCGGTGCGCGGGCGAAGGCCCGGCCGGTGGCCGGATCGATGACATCCTGCGTCTCGCCGATTGGCAGCGGTCGGCCATCGATGATCAGGGCCGGAATATTCTCCATCGGGTCCTCTCCTTGGCGCCCCGCTGCCGGCCATCGTCCGGACAAGGGCTCCCTTCCGGCCCCATCGATGGGGCCGGTCTGTATTCTGGAATGTGTTTCAGGGGATCGGTCTATTCGGACGCGTGCTTGGCCCAGTCATTGCCGGGCAGCAAAGCCTCGGTGAAGCCGAACTTGGTCATGTCGCTGATACGCTGGGGATAGAGGATGCCGTCCAGATGGTCGTATTCATGCTGGAACAGCCGGGCATGGAAGCCCCTAGCCTCCCGTTCCACGACATTTCCATCCTCCAGCGTGCCGCCATAGCGGATATGGGTGTGGCGCGGCACCAGCCCGCGCATGCCCGGCACCGACAGGCAGGATTCCGGCGCCTGCACCGTTTCTTCCGTCAGGATTTCCAGCCACGGGTTGATCAGGGCGGTCAGCGGCACCGGCTGTTCATCGGGATGGTATTTATTGGGTTCTATGCCAAATATCAGAACACGCAGATCGACCCCGATCTGCGGTGCGGCCAGCCCGAAGGAATTGGCGGCATGCAGCGTGTCGTACATGTCGGCGATCACGGTTTTGAGCGCCGGATCGTGGATATCCGCCACCGGCTTGGCGACGCGCAGCAGGCGGATATCGCCCAGCTTCAAAATCTCCCGGATCATGGCCGCCCTCCCGTTGCGTTGTTCAGATATTCATTTGCCAATCGGCAGCACCCGTCGATCAGCATGGCCGCCTTTTCCCGCGCCGTCTGGGTTTCCGACCTTGTCTGCAGCCAGCCCAGATATGTCGTCGCCCGCAGGAAGCGGAACAGCGGCAATTGGTCGAGGTCGGGCAGCGGCCGGATGCTGCGATAGCCGGCGAACAGCTGCCCGCGCAGCACCGGATCGGCCCCGTCGGGCATGGCGTTGATCACCGTCGCCAGTTCGAACAGGTACCAGCCAAAGCCGCAATCATCGAAATCGATGGCCTGCAGCCGGTCGCCATCCGGGATCAGATTGTCGCGGATCAGGTCGGCATGGATCATGCCGTAACGGTCTTCCGCCTTGCCATAGTCGGCAAGGTCGGCCAGCGCCCTTTCCCGTGCGCGCAGCAGCAGGTCGCGCTGATCCGCCGACAGGGCCGGCAACTCCCAGAACCGGCCCCAGACCGGGTTTTCGCCCAGCAGACCGCCAGCATCCCAGCTGTGGCGGTCGAAATCGGCCGGCAACGGGATTTGCGACCCCTGGCTGTGCAGCCGGGCCGCCAGCTGGCCGATCCTGAAATAATGGTCGTCCCTGGGCCCGCTGCCGCCCGACAGCCAGCCCAGCATGTCCACCTGCCGCACCTCCGGCACACCATCGGCCCCGGCATGGACGAACAGGCTGCCATCGGCGGCGGGCAGGACGGGGGGAACCGGGATGCCGGCCTCTCCCAGCGCCCGCATCCAATAGAGTTCCGACCGCAGCGAGCTGTCGCCATGATACCCGGCGCGATGGACGCGCAGCGCGAACCGTGCTCCGTCTTCGCGATGGGTGGTGAACACGGCATTCTCCCGGTACTTGAACAGCACCGGATCGCTGAACCGCCCGTCCCAGCGGGCGAGGGCCGCCCGGGCAAGGCCAGTCAGGTGTCGGGCTTGGTCCGCGTCGGAGAGTTGGTAGAAATCGGCCAAGGATCGATCCCCTATAAGGCGGCCAGTGCATCGTCCATGACGGACAGAAGATGATCGGCATTGTCGGTGGAGAACACCAGGGGCGGTCGCATCTTCAGGATATTGCTGTTGCGGCCGGCCCGGCTGATCAGCACGCCATTGTCGCGCATGCGGTTGATCAGCTGCTTGGTCTCCACATCCGCCGGGCTGCCGTCGGGGCGGATCAGTTCCGCCCCGAAGAACAGGCCGCGTCCCCGAACATTGGCGATGATCGGGTGTTTGGCCGACAGTGCCTGGAGCCCGGCGCGGACATGGGCGCCCACCCGACGGCTGTTGGCCTGGATATCCTCCCGTTCGATCACCGACAGCACCGCCATGCCGGCGGCGGCCGCCACCGGATTGCCGGCGAAGGTGTTGAAATAGCGTGACGCGGCACCGAACCGGTCCACCCAATCGCGCCGCGTCACCATGCCGGCGACGGGATAGCCATTGCCCATCGGCTTGCCCAGGGTGACGATATCGGGTGTGACGCCGGTCAGTTGGTGCCCCCACATCGCATCGCCGGTGCGGGCGAAGCCGGATTGCACCTCGTCACAGATGAACAGGCCGCCAGCCTTGCGCACAATCTCCACCGACTGTTCCACGTAACCCGACACGGGATCAGGCAGCCCTTCATTGGCGAAGAAACTGTCCATCAGCAATGCTGCGACCTGGATGCCATCGGCCTTCAGGCTGTCCACCGCCGCCTGGACCTGGGCCGCGAAGGCGGCGGCCAGTTCGGCATCGGTGCGGCCCTGGCGGTCATGCACCGGATCGGGCACCCGCACCGCCCGGGCGAAGGACGGAAAAAGTTCCCCACCCGGAAAGGCGCTGGCCAGGCTGGCCAGGATGGTGGAATTGCCGTGATAGGAGAGGTCGCTGACGATGATCCCTTGCCCGCCGGTGATGAAGCGCGCCAGCCGCAGGGCCAGTTCGTTCGCCTCCGTGCCCGAACAGGTCAGCATCACACTATCCAGCGGATCGGCGAACAGGCCCGTCAGCCGTTCCGCATAGGCGATCAGGGTTTCATCCAGATAGCGGGTGTGCAGGTTCAATGTTGCCGTCTGCCGGGCGATGGCATCCACAACATGCGGGTGGCAATGGCCGACGCACGGGACGTTGTTATAGACGTCCAGATAGGCACGGCCGGTCGCGTCATAGACCCAGGCGCCCTCGCCGCGCACCAGATGCAGCGGCCGGTCGTAGAAAAGCGGGCTGTTGCGGCCCAGCACCATTTGCCGGCGCAGGATCAGCGCGTCGATATCAGACATTCATCTCTTCCCATCCGCCAACGAACTCTCCACACGAAAGTGTGCGCGCCCCGGCTTTTGAGGACCGGGGACTGCGATGTGCCTTGAAGAGAACGATCACGGATAAGGGCGCACAATACAACGCCACTTACTGGCAAAATTCGGCCAAGTGGCCGAGTAGGGCCTGCGGTGGCCGGGTACTGGAGAGACCAGCCCAGCGGCCAAATAACTCAATTTATATCAATGGTTTGTTGCCATAATTCCCACCTCTACCGGCACCGTTCCATGGAGGAAAGATGCCCATGCTCACGCATCATCCGGCCAAATCTGGCCGAAATTGCCCGTGGTTTGGCCCACCAGCCATCCCCGCTTCAAGTAACCTCCCCATCACAAAAGCAGCAGTTTCGCCGTGACAGAAGACAGGGTTTCAGCATGCTGACCCGGCCGGCGACGCTCCAATCCAAATCCAATTGAACGAACGGGGGTTAGTATGAACGGGGAGTCAGTAAAGCGTATGGGCTGGCTGTCGCTGGGCGTCTGCACGGCGGCGTTGATGGTGTCACCGGTGCTAGCGCAAACGGGCACGACGACGGAGCCGGCCGGTGCCTCCATCCTGGAAGAGATCATCGTCACAGCCAACCGGCGCGTGGAAAGCGTGAACCGTGTGGCGGCCAGCGTCGCGGCCCTGGATCAGGCGGCCCTGGACAAGCAGGGAATCCGTAGCTTCACCGATATCGTGGCCCAGACGCCGGGCCTGTCCTTCACCCCGCCCAGCACCTTCCAGCCGGCCAATATCGCCATTCGTGGCGTGCGGTCGGTGGTGGGTGGTGCCACCACCGGCATCTATATCGACGATACGCCGATCCAGGCCCGCAATACCGGCCCGCAGAATGCCGGCGATGCCCTGCCCACCATTTTCGACCTGGACCGGGTGGAAGTGCTGCGCGGGCCGCAGGGTACGTTGTTCGGCTCCGGTTCCCAGGGCGGGTCGGTGCGTTTCATCTCCCCCACCCCCGATCTGGACGATGTGAAGGCTTATGCCCGGGCGGAGGTCACCTCCACCGACAGCGGCGGCATCGGCTATGAGGGGGGCGTGGCCACCGGCACCCCGATCATCGAGGACAAGCTGGCCGTGCGGCTCAGCGCCTCCTATCGCCGCGAGGCCGGCTATGTCGACCGCATCAATGAGCGCACGGGCGCCATGGTCGACAAGGATGCCAACAGTTCCACCGCACATACGATGAAGGCGGCGGCCCTGTTCGCCCCCAACGATATCTGGCGCATCACGCCGTCCGTGAATTTCCAGGAAACCCGCGCCAAGGACTCATCCCAGTTCTATGCCCGCCTGTCCGACCGGGACGATCAGAAGCTGATCAGCGGTCGCACCCTGGCCCAGCCGTCCAAGGACCGGTTCTATCTGCCGGCGCTGAAGGTGGAGGCCTATCTGGACGGGATGACGGCGACGTCGGTCACCTCCAACTTCACCCGCCGCCAGTCGGTAATCCTGGATTACAGCAATCTGGATGAGGGTGTGGCCCGCCTTTACAACACCAACCGCGTCGGCGGCCCGCTGCCCGGCATCGGGGTGCTGCCACTGCCCATCCTGCTGCCCGAGGCGTTCGTGGCCGCCGGCGGGGCGGAGAATGTCGTGGGTAACCGCCAGGACAATTTCACCCAGGAAATCCGCCTGCAATCCGATGGCGACGGCCCGTTCAGCTGGCTGGTCGGCGGTTTCTTCCAGCGGGCCAAACAGGTCAACACCATCGCCGTGAACGACTCCTATTACGCCGACGAATTCGAAACCCTGCTGGGCTTCCGCAACGTCAACGGCATCACCCGCTATTTCCGCGATTACCATGGCGAGGATGAGCAACTGGCGGCCTTCGCCAATGCCGATTACCAGCTGGGCGATCTGAAACTGTCGGGCGGTATCCGGGCGGCGTCGATGAAATTCTCCTATGAGGAGGAATTGAACGGGTCCTTCACCCGCGGCCGGCAATTCACCACCGGCAAGCAGAAGGAAAGCCCGATCACGCCCAAAGTCAGCCTGACCTGGGAGGCGACCGACGATGCCATGGTCTATGCATCGGCTTCCAAGGGCTTCCGCACCGGTGGCGCCAACATCCCGATCACCCCGACCCCACCCTGTCTGGCCGCCTTGTCACAGCTGGGCATGTCCAGCGCGCCCAAGACCTATGACAGCGATACGGTGTGGAATTACGAGGTCGGCAGCAAGGTCAGCCTGTTCGACCGGGCCATGCAGGTCAATGCCAGTGCCTATCATATCGACTGGAGCAACATCCAGAGCGGGGTGACGCTCAGCGGCTGCCCCGGCGCCTTCACCACCAACCTGGGATCGGCCAACAGCGACGGTTTCGACCTGGCGGTCAGCGCCAAACCCACCGATGCGCTGTTCCTGTCGCTGTCGGCCGGCTACAACCGCTCGCGCTTTGCCGAAACCGTGACGTCGAACAACATCATCCTGGCGCAGAAGGGTGCGCTGGTCAGCGACAGCCCACCCTGGCAGATCGCCGGCACGGTGGAATATTCCCTGCCGCTGGATGGTGATGCCGACGGCTATATCCGCGCCATCCACCAGTACGCCTCACGCGCCGGCGGATTGTTCGCCAAGTACGATACGCCCACCTCGTCCGGCTATGACGTCAATGGCCGGCGCAATCAGGGCTATCACCTGACCAGCCTGCGCGTGGGCTGGCGGAACGAGGATTTCGACCTGTCGATGTTCGTCGACAATCTGTTCAACTCGGCCCCGCAGTTGAACTACATCTCCAACGCGTTCCCCACCGACACGACCTATTACGCCAACACGCTGCGCCCGCGTACGATCGGTGCGACGCTGACGGCGCGGTATTGATGTCACTGCTGTCCTGGGATGGGACGCACCTGGCCCCGCTTCTTCGGAAGCGGGGTTCTTTTGTTGCCCGTGCCTCTGCGAAAACGCATGGGCACCTTCGATACCCCCCCCGGCCTCCGCCGGGGTGACGGTAGAGAGGGTTGAACCCAAGTGCCCCAGATTTCCCCAGACACTACTCCCCCTCCTCCCCCGGCCAGATGATCGACTCCCGCTGCAACGCCCGCCGCAGGTTGCGTTCGTCGCCGAAGCCGTAATCGCGGGCGATGCGTTTCAGGGTGGAGGTGCCGCGTTCCATGGCGTTCTGAGCCGCTTCCAGCCGTAATGCTGCGATGGCGCGGGCCGGCGTGCGGCCGGTCTGGTCGCGATAGCGGCGGGAGAAGGTGCGCACGCTCATCCCCGCCACTTCCGCCATGCGTTCCACGGTCAGCGGCTGGGCCAGATTCTCGCGGATCCAGGCATGCAGGGCGGCGAAGCTGTCATCGGCGGCCTGGAGCGACAGTGGCTTGCTGAATTGCGACTGCGATCCCGGACGGCGCAGATAGACGACCAGATAGCGGGCGACATCCATCGCCGCCTCGAACCCGTAATCATCCTCGATCAAAGCCAGGGCCAGGTCGATGCCGGCGGTCACACCTGCGCAGGTCCAGACATTGCCGTCGCGCAGATAGATGCGGTCATCCTCCACCTGCGTCGTCGGTGCACGCTTGCGCAGCAGGCGGGCCGCGGCCCAATGGGTCGTGGCGGTGCGCCCATCCAGCTGTCCGGCAGCGGCCAGCAGGAAGGCACCGGTGCAGACCGAACAGAGGCGCCGGACCTTGGGCGCGATCTCGGCGATCCAGCGCACCATGTCCTCGGGCACCTTGGGGGATTGCGGGCTGCCGCCGCCGGGGATGATGACGGTATCGACGGGCCCGAGGGCACTGCACGCCAGGGTTTCGATCAGCATGCCGCTGGAGGTGCGGACCTGCCCGCCCTTCAGCGACACGATGGTCAGGCGGTAGCGGGGATCATTCTCCTCCCCCGTATCATTGGTCGCCAGCCAGAAGGCTTCCAGCGGGCCGCCAACATCCAGGAAGTTGACATCCTCATACATCGCAAACGCGATATGCAGCGGCTTGGTCTGTGCCATGGCCCAACGTTACCAATGGACGATCCGGGGTGCAACTCAGCCGATAATGGCCGATTTCAATGCCATGAAGTCGCGCGGGGCGTTCACGCAATCCGCCGCGATGATCCGGCCACCGCGCAGATAGGTCAGGACCGTTCCCTGTCCGTCGGCGGTGCGCCGCATCTCCGTCGCGTGATGGCCCAGCGACAGGCCGGCGGTCTGGATCTTCAACTCATACTGGTTGGACCAGAAGGTTGGCACAGTGGCTGGCGGCGGCGGATGACCCGTCAGGGCGCAGGCGGCCAACATGGCCTGCTCCATGGCGTTCTGGACGGATTCCACCCGCAGGCGCCTGCCATCGGCGAAGGGGTTCACCCGCGCGGCACAGTCGCCGATGGCCAGGATGCCGGGCAGGCTGGTGCGGCAATCGCTATCGACATCGACTCCGTTGGACCCTTCGGCACCGGCATCGCGCAACGGCCCCACGACGGGGACAATACCGATGCCGACAATGGCCAGATCGACGGGCAGGTCGGTGCCATCCGACAGATGGGCCAAGGCCACGCGGCCATCGATACCGGAAAGCCCGGCGACGGTGACGCCCAGGCGCAGGTCAATACCAGCCGCCCGGTGCCGTTCGGCCAGCAGACGCGACAGGTCGGGGGCGGCGACGCGGGCCAGCAGCCGGTCCTGCGCCTCAACCAAAGTGACGGCGTGGCCCAGCTTGACCAGCACCGCCGCCGCCTCCAGCCCGATATAGCCGCCGCCAACGATCAGCACATGTCGGGCGGCATGCAGGTCGCCACGCAGCCCATCCACATCGGCGCGCGTGCGGATGACATGGATGCCGAACAGGTCGGCACCGGGACAGGTCAGGCGGCGGGGCGCGCCGCCCGCGGCCCAGATCAGGCGGCCATAGGGGATGCTATCCCCGTCGGCTAGCGTCAGCCGGCGGGCGGCGGGATCGACGGCCACAACGCGGCGGCCGGGCATCAGGGCGATATCCTTGGAAGCCCAGAAGGAAGGCGAGCGGAGGGCGAGCCGCTCCAGCGGCCGCTCGCCGGCCAGATATTCCTTGGACAAAGGCGGGCGCTCATAGGGCGCGTCGGGTTCATCGCCCAGCAGCAGGATGCGGCCCGTGTACTGTCGCTGGCGCAGGGCGATGGCGGCCTGGGCACCGGCATGGCCGGCACCGACGATGACGATCGGGTCATCCATCGGCTCAGCCCTCCGCCATGACCGTCACGCACAGCCCGTCCAGCGCCGGCGACAGGGGCACCTGGCAGGACAGGCGCGACGCCGGTGTGACGTTGGGCAAGGCACCCAGCAAATCCTGCTCATCGGCCGATGGCGGCGTCAGCGCATCAATGGGACCGCCGGTCACCACCACATGGCAAGTGGCGCAGGAACAGCAGCCGCCGCACATGGCCAACAGCCCTTCCGCCCCGGCATCGCGGATGACGGACATCAGGCTGTCACCCTCCGTCCCCTCCAGCGACAGGATGGTGCCGTCGGCATCCTGGATGGTCAGCCGGATGCTCATGGTGCCTCACCCGTGCGGGCGGCCATGTCCAGCGCCTGACGCAGCACCTGGCGGTCGCCGATATGGTTCGCCAGGATCAGCACCAGCCGGGCGTTCAGCGCGTGGCTCTCGGCTTCCGCCCGGCCCTGGTGCAGGGCCAGCAGTTCGGCATAGAACCCGTCCGGGTCCGGGATATTGGGGGTCAGGGTCAGGTCGCTCATGCGGTAAATCCCATGGCCTTGCGGTGGGTGGCGGCGATGGCGGCGGCATAGGGCCGGTGCCATCGGGCCACGACATACTGGTCGGGCCGGAACAGATAGGCCGATCCCGGCACCATGGCGTAGCGGCAGCCGGCGGCGCTGTCGGCGACAACGGATAGCAGCCGCACCCCATCGGGCAGCGGCCCTTCCCAGCCATCAGTCATCAGCACGAAATCCCCGCCCAGCTTTTCCAGCAGCCAACCATCGTCCAGGGCGGCATCCAGCGCCGGACCGCCGGGCGGCACACCGCCATCCCAGTTGTCGGCATCATCGCTGTTCAGCGGCCCGCCGGGGTAGCTCACCGGCGTGGACAGGCGGCCGGAATTGACCATGGGCCGGGCGAAGGGGCAGTGCCCGGCCAGGTCCAGCACCGCATCGCGGAACAGCAGGCTGACCGGCGATTTCGGGGTCAGGAAATCGGTGGAGCGGCTGGAATTCAGGATATTCTCATCCGCCGTCACAATCGCCTCATGGTCATAGCTTTCCAGCAGGCCGGGGCCGGCCAGCCCGCGCAGCACCAGATCCAGCTTCCAGCCCAGATTGTCGATATCGGCCAGCCCGCCATTGCAGCCCCGCGCCCCGAAGGGGGAGACGAGATGGGCGCTGTCGCCGGCGAAGATCACGTTCCCATGCAGGAAACGGCGCATGCGCCGGCACTGGAAGGTATAAAGGCTGGTCCAGACCAGTTCATACTCCACATCGTCGCCCAGCATGGCGCTGGCCAGCCGGCGGACATTGGCGGGATCCAGGGCCTTGTCGCGGTCGATGTTCCAACCCAGCTGGAAATCCAGGCGCCAGACATCGTCCGGCTGGCGGTGCAGCAGGGCCGATTGGCCGGGATTGAAGGGCGGGTCGAACCAGAACCAGCGCTCCGCCGGCCTTTCGCCCTTCATGCTGATGTCGGCGATCAGGAAATGATCCTCGAACACCCGCCCGTCGAAATCCAGGCCCAGCAGGGATCGGATGGAAGACCGGCTGCCATCGCAGGCGATCAGCCAGCGGGTGCGCAGCGTATAGGCGCCCTGTCCTGTTTCCACAGCCAGGGTGGCGCCGTCGGTATCGGTCACCACGCCGGTGACGTCATGGCCCCAGCGGATCTCGACATTGGGCAGGGCGGCCACGGCCCGCCACAGATATTCCTCCACATGGTACTGCTGGATATTCACGAAGCCCGGCCGCTTCTGCCCCTTCACCGGCAGCATGTCGAACTGGTAGAGCGGATCGGCGGCGTCGCGGCGGAACACCTTGCCGACATTCCAGACCACACCCTTGTCCATGACGGCGTCGCCGATGCCCAGCCGGTCGAAAATATCCAGGGAACGTTTGGAAAAGCAGATGGCCTTGGACCCGGCGGGGATGAAATCCAGCCGGTTCAGCACCATGACCCGGTGTCCGCGCCGGCCCAGATCCAGCGCCATGGCAAGGCCCACGGGGCCGGCACCGACGATGGCGATGGGCACGTCACCGGTATTGCCGGCGGGGAGTGGGCTGGCTTGCATGGAAAGCCAGACGGGGATGTTACCGCGTACCGACATGGCCCTCACCCCTGCAGCTGCGCCCAGACGGCGCGATCGCGTTCCATGGTCCATATACGCGGCCAGTCGATGCCGTCCAGTTCGTCCCACAGGCGCTGGATATTGAAGGGCAGGCAATGTTCGAAGATCGGCCAATGGCCGAATTGCGGGGACAGCGCCTGGTGCGTCGCTTCGAACGCCTGCTTCAGGCTGCCGCCGGCCGCATGCACCGGGCCGACATGGCCGATCATGCCTGTCAGGAAGCCGCGGGTCTGTTCGATGGCGGCATTCACCGCCACCGGCCCGCGTGCCACGGCACCGCGCCCACCGACCAGCTGTTCGGCACCGAACGCCTTCACCCGGTCCAGCGTGGCGCCGGCCCAATCCATGTGGAAGGCGTCGCCGGTGTAAAGCGCAGCTTCGGCCTCCACCAGATCACCAGCGAACAGGCTTTTCGACTTGCCATGCCAGGCGACAATGTCGCCTGCCGTGTGGCCGCGCCCACAGAAGCGCAGTTCCAGCGTGCCGCGTGCGCCACCCAACTCGATCTCCACGCCATTGTCGAAGGACAGGTCGGGGAAGGTCAGGCCGGGGATTTCATCCGCCCCTTTGAACAGGCGCGGCATGCGGCCCTGCTCGCTGTCCCAATCCTGCCGGCCGCGTTCCTGGATCAGGGTGCGGGTGGGGGCACTGGCCAGCACGATATCGGCGCCAAAACCGGCGGCACCCAGCGCACGCACGGCATGGTAATGGGTCAGCACCAGATAGCGCACCGGCTTGTCCGTGTGCCGGCGCAGCTGCGCCAGCCAGTCGCGCGCCGCCGAGGGCGTAGCGCGGGCGTCGATGCAGACAAGGAAATCCTCCCCCTCCACCGCACCGACATTGGGATCGCCCTCCGCCGTCAGGGCATAGACCCCGTCCGACACGATCTCCAGCGTTTCCCGCTTCTCCGCCAGATCGGCGGAGGATGCGAAGGACTTGGTCATTGCGGGGCTCCCCATGCTTATTGGTGATTAGTCAACGATATGAACCTGAATATCAGGATGCGCAACCAAACGCGTCCCCTGTCGCGGCTGCCGCAACTAAGCCGGCAGCCAGACCGTGAAGCCGCAGGAGGAACCGGTGCCTCCCTCCGTCCGATAGAGGCGCTGGTAATCCACCAGTTCCATCTTCAGCCCCGCCTGGTTCATGGCCGCCGCCGTGGCGATCCAGCTTTTGCATTCCGATGTGCCGGCCATCAGCTCGTTCTGCGGAATGGCGCGCAGCCAGTCGGGCTTGCCCGACGCCATGGCGGCCAGGAACTGCCGGTCCCATGCCTCATCCACCACGAAATGCGTCAGGCCACCGGTGGTGAACAGGGCCACGCGCGCATCACTTTCCCAGGCGGCGATGGCCTGTGCCAGGACCATGCCGAAATCATAGCAGCGGGCGGCGGTGGGGCTGTTCTCGTAATACCAGCAGTTCACATCGACCGGCACATGCGGCTTCACATGATCGCGCATAATGTTCTTGTAAAGGAAGCCATAGGCGTGCGGCATGCCGTACAGCAGGGACTGGTCACCCTGCACCGTCGGCTTTTCATGGCAGAGGGTCACGTCGAACCCGCCTTCACACACCAGATGCCCGGCCAGATGCAGACCCAGCGCGCGGTGGCCGGGATAGTCGGTGTGCCCGTCGGGCAGATGACCATGGTCGGCGATCTCGATCCCCGCCGGCAGGCGGGCATTCTGTTCCGCCGTGCGCGGCATGTTGGCGATGGTCGGGGCGGCGATGATGGCGAAGGCCGGGATCATGCCGCTGAAAATCTCCTTCTGGTCATTGCCGACAATGACCACGATGTCGGGATCAACCTGCCGGTAAAGCGCGTGCAGCCGGTCCATGGCGGCGAAGCTGCGTTCCAGCGCCTGTTCGCGGATCGGCATGGACAGCTGGCTGGCGATATCCTCATCCCGGCGTAGCGCTTCCAGCTCGGCATAGGGCAGCTTGCGGCCCTTGTACCAGAAGGGCACGCCATCCTGCCGGTCGCGGGCCGCACGGATATCCCAATCCCGGGCCAGCGTGTGCAGTTGCGGCGTGTGGGCGCAGCCGATGCCCAGGACGATCTCAGCCATGATGCGCACTCCATTGGTTGACAAGTCAACGATATCGGGTTTATGCCAATGCCAGCATCGAACGGGAAGGAAGTTCCATGAAGCTGGCGACGATCGAACATCAAGGACGCATGCGCACCGTTGCCCAGACGGCGGACGGACTGCTGCTGGACCTGGCGGCGGCCGATGCCGCCCCCTTTCTGACCGGCATGCAGGCGATCATCGAGGCGGAGGAACGGTCGCTGCCCGTGATATCCGGCCTGCTGGCCCGCAACCGCGGCGACCATCTGCTGTCGCCGGACGATGTGCGGTTCCTGGCGCCGCTGCCGGTGCCCAACTCCATCCGCGACTTCGCGAATTTCGAGCTGCATTGCCTGCAGGCGCTGGAAACCAGCATGCGCATGCGCGCATCCACCCAGCCCGATCCGGAAGCAGCCTATCAGGCCTACAAGGCCAGCGGCGCCTATGCCCTGCCCGCGATCTGGTATGAGCGGCCCTTCTATTTCAAGGGCAACCGCATGACCTGTTCCGGCCATGGCGGCACCATCCAATGGCCGCGCTTCAGCCGGACCTTGGATTACGAGGTGGAATTCGCCGCCATCATCGGCCGCAAGGGCGTGGACATCACCGTGGACCGGGCGCGGGACCATATTTTCGGCTATACGATCTATAATGATTTCAGTGCCCGCGACGAACAGGTCCGCGACCAGCAGTTCCGCATGGGGCCCAGCAAGGGCAAGGATTTCGACACCGGCAACGCCATGGGCCCCTGGATCGTGACGCGTGACGAAGTGCCCGATCCCTATGCCCTGACCATGCAATGCCGCATCAATGGCCAGACCCAGGGCGTGGGCCGGTCCGGCGACATGCAGCACCGGTTCGAAGCCTGCATCGCCTTCCTCAGCCGGGACGAGACCCTGTTCCCCGGCGACGTGCTGGGGTCGGGCACCATGGGCAATGGCTGCGGGTTCGAGACCGGGCGTTATCTGGAACCGGGCGATGTCGTGGAGATCGAGATCGACGGCATCGGCACCCTGCGCAATGTGATCGGGGAGAGGCGGTAGGGGCATGGAGGCCCTGTCATGGCAACTGCCGATGATGGTGCGTGGATGGTTCCCCATGCCTTTCCTCCCAATTTCCCGTCATCCCAGGCTTCGCGCAGGGGCGCTAAGGTAATCCCTTGGAATAAGGTGCTTTTCCCGCAAAAGCTTGGGCTGCAATGGTTTCAGCAATATCTACCGTCACCCCGGCGAAGGCCGGAGCCCAGTTCGTAGGGCGAAGCTCTTGTGACTGGGGCCCCGGCCTTCGCCGGGGTGACGGTAGAGAGTGTGTAACGGCAGTGCCCAAGAGCTTCGCGAAGACCTCACGAAAATGGGGAAGGCAGGAATGAGATTGCCTGAGCCTATTGCTCCTACAGCCCGAACAGCTTCTCGGCCGTCCCGCCCCTGATCTGGCGGGCCGCCGCCCCACCCATGGCGTTCACCCTTTCCAGGCAGCCCGCCATGTCGCCGATATTGTGCGGATAGTCGGAGCCATACATCACCCGCTCCGGCCCGCCGGCCACATGCACGCACAGGTCCAGCGCCGCCTTCTCATAGACCACGGCGTCGTAATAGATCTGGCGCAGGTAATGGCTGGGCGGCAGCTTGATCTTCTCCGCACAGGCCGGGATACGCTCATGACAGCGGTCCAGACGCCCGGCCAGATAGGGCAAGGTGCCGCCGCCATGGGCGGCGATGATCTTCAGGTTGCGATAGCGGTCCAGGAACCCGTCGAAGATCATGCGGGCGATGGCCAGGGTGGTGTCGAACATGAAGCCGACGGGCGGCACCAGCCCATATTCGTCCATACCCATCTGCGCCGCACCCTGTGGGGCGGTGGGATGCACCAGGACGGGCAGCGCGTGCCGGTCGATGGCGTCCCAAATGGGCGCGAATTGCGGGTCGGTCAGGTTGCGTTCATCGACATTGGCGGTGACGAACACACCGGCAGCACCCAGCGCCACCGCCCGGTCCAGTTCCGCCACGGCAGCACCGGCATATTGCCAGGGCAGCGTGGCGAACCAGCGCAGGCGCTGCGGGTGCCGGTCCTGCTGTTCGGCCATCAGGTCGTTGATGATGCGGGCGGCTTGGGTGCTGACCGCCTCCCCACCCCAATAGGCGCTGGGGCAGGTCAGCGACACGATGGCCAAATCAACCCCGGCCCGGTCCATGTTGCGGACCCGCAGATCGAAATCCAGCATCTCCGGGAACAGGGTCATGAAGGGCGCGCCATGCAGGAAGATGCTTTCCTGCCCGGCCTTGGTATGTTTGACCTCATATTTGGGCGCCCCGTGGTGGCGCAGCATGTCCAGCCATTCGGCCCCGATCATGTGGGTATGGACGTCGATGACGCTCATCTTCCATTCCCTCACTTCACCAGATTGACGCGGTTGGTCAGGCGGCCCAGCCCTTCGACCTCCACATCCGTCAGCTTGCCGTCATAGAGGCCCAGATAGGTGCCGACATTGCCCTTGGGGTGCTTGGCCGTGCCCTTGGACGCCGTGCCCGGATGGATGCAGTCGCCCGGTTCCATGGTGAACCATTTGCTGGCCTCGGCGATCACCCGCTGGATGGGGAAGAAGTAGTTGGCCGTGCTGTCGTCGGTGTAGCATTCCCCATCGATATAGCCGCGCACCGACAGCTTGTTGGGGTCCTTGACCTCGTCCTTCGTGGTCAGCCACGGGCCCATGGCGGCGAACGTGTCGGCCGCCTTCGATTTGGCGTGGTAGATGAAATAGAGATAGGTGTCCTCCGGCCCGAACGTCTCCCGCCAGGCCAGATGATGGGGTTTCACCAGATCGGGCGTCTGTTTCAGGGCAATGGCGTCCTGGCTGAACTTCACGCCGCTGGCCGTGACGTCGTTGGTCAGGGTGTAGCCGAAGACGTAATCCAGCGCCTCTTCCGGCTCGACATTCTTGGCGACCTTGCCGAACACGATCACCGGTTCGGGTTCCGGGATCGACTGGCCATGTTCCTTCAGGATGTCGATGGTCTTGTTGTGGCCGGTCAACGCGTTGCGGCCCTTGATGAAGAACATCGGGGCCGTCATCGGCTTATAGGCCTTGCTGTTCAGATTGTTGTTGTTGACCGCACAGCCCAGGATCTTCGACGGGCGCGGGTTGGGCGCCATCCAGTCGGCATCGGCCAGTTCGATCACCGGCAGGCTGCCGGCCACCGCCCGCGCAATGGCATCGGCCGCCGCATCCAGCCCGGAATCGCCGGCCAGGATCAGGTCCTCCATCCAGGTGAAGGGCAGCGCCACGCCCTTGTCATCCGCCACCCGTGCGATCACCTGCGGCTTTCCATTCAGCCGGATCGTGCCCAGTTTCATGCCTTGACCCTCCGTTACATTGTTGACTTATCAACTTCATGGGCGCACTAAGCCCCTGATGTCCTTGCAGAGCCGGCCACCATGACCCGCACCGAAACAGCCGATATCGAAACGTTCCTGTCCTACCGGCTCTCCATCGTGTCGCGGCTGATCAACCGCCGTTCCACGCGCTACTTCACCGAAAAACACGGCCTGACCCTGGCCGAATGGCGGGCCCTGGCGCAGATCGCGGCCGGCCGGGCCACCAGCGTCCAGGCCATTGCCGCCCGTACCTGTTCCGACAAGGGCCAGATCAGCCGGGCCATCGCCACCCTGCTGGACAAGGGGCTGATCACATCCCTGCCCGACACCAATGACCGCCGCCTGATCAATTTCGACCTGACGGCGGCGGGTGCCGCCATCCATGACGAGATCCTGCCCATGCGGGCAGAGGAAAACGCCATGATCGCCGGCCTGATGAGCGAGGAGGAGTTGACCCTGTTCCATGATGTCCTGGATCGTATCCAGGCCCGGTTGGATTAAAGCGTCTCCACCGCATCCTCGGCGATCATGCCCATGGCGATCTGGTATTCCCGCTTCACCTCTTCCGGCTGGCCGGTCTGATGCTGGTAATGCGGCTGATTCAGATTGTAGGCCAGCTTGCGGGACAGGGCCCGGCTCTCCTCCAGCGTCATGGACTGGGTGAAAAGCTCACGGTGTTTGATCGGCAGCTCGATACAGCGGTTGCGGTCCGGATCGCGGACCAGGCCCATCGGGTCCTGCCCCTGTTCCACCAGCTTCATGTTCTTCTCGAAACAGCGACGCATCATGATGATGCCCAGGTCGCTCTGGCCCAGATGTTCGGCCGTACGGTCGGCGATGGTGCCCTGGCCGGCCCAGGCGACGATATCCTGGTTCATGACATGGGAGACGATCCAGCGCCCGGTCTCGTCCTTGATCGGGCCCTTCCACCAGGGCACGCGCTTCTGCACGAAGGGCTCGCGGTTGCTGGGCACGCGGTGGAACATCCAGGTGACGGACAGGGTGTTCTCGTCATCCACCGGCACGCGCCATTCGATATGATCGCCCAGGAAGAAGGCATTGGGCCAGAGGGCCGTGGCGCCCACCGTCCAATGCTGGTTGTCCCGGTCCGTATCCTCGCGCACCCGTCGATAGATATGGCCGAATTCGAACTCGTCGAATTTCAGCTCCAGATGCGTGGGCCCATAGGACCCATCGCCGAACAGGCGCGAGGACCAGTTGCGGTGCATCCATTCGAAATGCACGGGATCGCAGCTGTTCTCCTGGCACTGGAACCAGTTGCAGGGAATATCGGCGAACACCACCTGGGTGAAGCCGTTCTCCCAGGTGAAAGGCTCCCAGTTGGGCACCAATGGTGCGGGGTCCGGCCCCATATAGGCCCAGAGCATACCGGCCCGCTGTTCAACCTTGTAGGCCTTGATGCGGATCTTGTCGCGGAAGCGGGCGCGGGGATTGGCGATATCCTCGAACGGCTGTTCCGTGCACTGGCCCGACTTGCCAAAGCACCAGCCATGATAGGAACAGCGCAGCCCATCCTCCTCCAGGATGCCGTAGGACATGTCGGCACCGCGATGCGGGCAGTGGCGATCGACCAGGCCGTGGCTGCCGTCGCTGTTGCGGAACAGCACCAGATCCTCACCCAGCAGGCGCACAGTCTTGATGGGATCAGCCTCCAGCTCCGCGATGGCCGCCACGGGGTGCCAGTAGCGGCGCAGCAGGTCGCCCATGGGTGTGCCGGGACCGACCCGGACCAGACGTTCATTCTGTGCGGCACTGACCATCGTTTCGCCTCTCTCGCCGGTATGGTCAGACCCTAAGGTTTCCGTACCGCCAGCCGCAACAAGTGGCCCAGCGAAGTTGCACCAGCCGCAACACGGGAATAGGCTTTCCTGATGATCGACCGTGACCCGCGCCGCCGCGCCCCGCAATCCGCCCCGCCCAAGATCGAAACCGTGGCCACGGCCGCGACCATCATCGATTTCCTGGCGGAGGCAGAGCAGCCGCAGGGCGTGCAGCAGATCGCCGACGCGTTGGGCATCACCAAATCGCGCGTGTCCCGCCACATGGCGAACCTGGAGGCATTGGGCCTGGTTTCCCGCCTGGCCCAGGGACGGGGGTTCCGGCTGGGCTGGCGCGTGGTGCGCTGGGGCCAGATCGGGGCCGGGCGGCAGAACCTGTCCGCCCTGCTGGACCCCGCCCTGCAGGCGCTGAACCGGGAAACGGGGCGCACCGTGCTGCTGTGCGCACCGGCCGGGGGCGACGCCATCGTCAGCAAATGCCTGCCGGCGACCAGCGCCATCCGCATCGATGTCAGCGTCGGGCTGGTCTTGTCCCTGCCCCATTCCCCCACCGCCCGCATCGCCTATGCCTTCCAGCCGCGCGAATGGCGCCACGAGATGCTGGCGCATCTGAAGCAGCGGGAGTCGGATTTCCGGGTGGAGAATGAGGAGATATTCACCCGCCAGATCGCGGATATCCATCGGCTCTACCATTGCTGGGACCGCAACAAATACAATGTCGGCTATGGCGCCATCGCCGCCCCGGTCTTCGGCGAGGACGAGGCGCTGGTCGCCATCATCGCCCTGATCATGCCCAGCGAGGAACTGGCGGGCACCGCGCCCGCCCCCGCCCTGGTGGAGGCGCTGCTGCGTCATTGCCAGGCGGCCACCGCCCTTCTGGGGTCCCGGATGCGGTTCCCGGTACAGGGCGGCCGGATGTGAAATTTCTTTGAAACTTCTTTTGCGGTCGGTGACGGGACATGATCCCTTCTCCAGCCGCAAACGTTTTCCTTCCGATCAGTCCCTACGGAGCCACCTGAGATGGATTTCTTCCGCCGCTTCAATTTCCTGGTCTGCGCCCCCGCCTTCGAGGCCGACGAACTGGAAGGCTCCCGCCTGCAGGACATCATCGGCGAGGTGGAGCGGCTGGGCTTCGAAGTGACCAAGGCGCGCCGGATCGAGGATGCGGAACTGGCCATCCGCACCGACGCGGCCATCGGCTGCATGGTGCTGGACTGGGGTAAGCGCTGGTCGGAGGGCAAGGCGGCGGCCCTGATCTCCCTGGTTCGCGCCCGCGGGCTGGAGATGCCTATCGTGCTGGTGGTGCGGCGCAAGCGGCTGGAGGATATCCCGGTCGACGTGATGCGGGAGATCGATGGATACATCTTCCTGGCGGAGGAGACGCCGCAGTTCATCGCCAAGAACCTGATCAGCCGCCTACGCCAATATGCCGAAACGCTGAAGACCCCGTTCTTCGGTGCGCTGGTCGATTATGCCGAGGAGGGCAACCAGCTCTGGACCTGCCCCGGCCATAATGGCGGCATCTTCTACAGCCGCAGCCCCATCGGCCGCATCTTCGTGGAACATCTGGGCGAGGCGATCTTCCGCGACGACCTGGATAATTCCGTCGTCGATCTGGGCGATCTGCTGGTCCATGAAGGCCCCGCCCTGCGCGCGCAGAAGGAAGCCGCCAAGATTTTCGGGGCGGAGCGCACCTATTTCGTCCTGAACGGCACCTCGGCGTCGAACAAGGTGGTGCTGGGGGCGCTGGTGGCGGAGGATGACCTGGTGCTGTTCGACCGCAACAACCACAAGGCCGCCCATCATGGTGCGCTGCTGCTGGGCCAGGGCACGCCGATCTTCCTGGAGACCGACCGCAACGCCCATGGCCTGATCGGTCCCATCGATTACGAGGCGCTGGACGAGGACAAGATCAGGGAGAAGATCCGCACCCATCCGATGGTGAAGGACCCCGACGCCTGGAAGAAGCCGCGCCCCTTCCGCGTGGCGGTGATCCAGCAATGTACCTATGACGGCACCATCAACAATGCCGACCTGCTGGTGCAGAAGCTGGGGCCGCTCTGCGACTATATCCTGTTCGACGAGGCCTGGGCCGGCTTCATGAAGTTCCACCCGCTGTTCCAGGGCCGTTTCGGCATGGGCGTGAAGGAACTGGGCCCCGACAGCCCCGGCATCATCACCACCCAGTCGACCCACAAGCAGCTGGCCAGCTTCAGCCAGGCATCGCAGATCCATGTGAAGGACAAGCATATCGGCGATATCGAGCGGCGGGTGGAACATCGCCGCTTCAATGAAAGCTTCCTCCAGCACGCCTCCACCAGCCCGTTCTATCCCATCTTCGCCTCGCTGGATGTCGGCGCGCAGATGATGAAGGGCAAGTCGGGCGAGGTGCTGTGGGACGACACGATCCGGCTGGGCGTGGAAATCCGCAAGAAGCTGCGCACCATAGGCCGGGAATTCCTGGAGAAGGAGAGCGATCCCGCCCGGCAATGGTTCTTCGACCCGTTCGTGCCCGACGTGACCAATCTGGACGGGCTGGATGTACGGTGGGAGGATGTGCCCACCGACGATCTGGCCCGCGATCCGTCGCACTGGATGCTGGAACCGGGCCGCGACTGGCACGGGTACAAGCATCTGGGGCCGGATTATGCCATGACCGACCCCAACAAGCTGACCATCCTGACGCCGGGCTTCGACCGCAAGACCGGCGCTTATCTGGATCAGGGCGTGCCCGCACCCGTGGTGGCGGAGTACCTGCGTGAAAACCAGATCGTGCCGGAGAAGAACGACCTGAACTCGCTGCTGTTCCTGCTGACGCCCGGCGTGGAGAGCAGCAAGGCCGGCGGCCTGATGAGTGCCTTGATCTTCTTCAAGCGCCTGCATGACGACAACGCGCTGCTGGATGAGATCATGCCCGATTTCGTCCGCCGCCGCGCGCCCCGCTATAATGGTGTACGCCTGGGCGACCTGTGCCGCGACATCCACAGCTTCTATCGCGACCACAATATCAGCGCCCTGCAGCGCCGGCAGTTCCGGCCCGAACATCTGCCGGAAATGGCCATGCTGCCGCACAAGGCCGCCAAGCAGCTTGTCCGCAACAAGGTGGATTTCGTCACCCTGGACCAGCTGGAAGGCCGCATCGCCACCACCCTGATGCTGGTCTATCCGCCCGGCATCGCCACCATCCTGCCCGGCGAGCGGCTGACGGAACGGGCCAAGCCGATGATCGATTACCTGAAAGTGTTCGAAAAGGGGGCCAACCTGTTCCCCGGCTTCGACAATGAGATCCAGGGCGTTTATCGCAAGCTGGACCCCGATGGCCGCATCCGTTTCTATACCTATGTCGTTCGTGAATAGGATCAGCAGTACCCATGACTTTGACGCCTGTTACCGGCCCCGCTCCCGCATCCACCCTGATCGTCCGTCCGTCGACGGAGGCAGATGTGGAGGCGATGCTGGCCATCTATGTCCATTACATCAACCGGGGCCTCGGCGATTACGAGCCTGAGGACCCGGACGAGGATGATATCAAGCGCCGGCGCAAGAACATGCTGAGCAAGCGGCTGCCGCATGTGGCGGCCGAGCTGGACGGCGTGGTGGTGGGCTATGCCTATGCCGTGCCGTTCCGCAAGCGCCCGGCCTATCGCTATGCCGTGAAACATTCGATCTATGTGCATCATGACCATTTGTCCACCGGGGTGGGCAGGCGGCTGATGCAGTTCCTGATCGATGCCTGCGCGGCGGCGGGGTTCCGGCAGATGATCGGCTATATCGATGCGGCCAATGAAAAGTCGCTGCGCTTGCATGACAGTTTCGGCTTCACCCGCTGCGGCTTCCTGCCCTCCGTCGGCTATAAATACGGCCGCTGGACGGACAGCGTCATGGTCATCCGGCCGCTGGGCGAGGGCAACAGCACCCCGCCCCTGCCCATGCCGAAGAAAGTGAAGGCGAAGCCGCCGGCCGGCGACATGCCCGCCTCCTGATGCGTGTCACGCCCCGAGCGGCACCCGGGTGCCAAGGCCTTGGTCCAGGCTGCGGCTGACCGCGAGGCCGGCAACAGCCAGATCCTGGATGGCGGTCCCCGAACTGTCGAACATCGTCACGGTATCCGGGGGCACGGGGCGCCCCTTTCCCAGGATGACGGCACCCAGTGTGGTGACATCACCGGGGCCGATCAGGCCGGCGCGGGCAGCCGACTGGCATTCGCCGATGGATAGCGACTGAGCGATGCTGTCCGCCACAAGCAGGGAAGAGGCCACCAGGGCCGTATCCAGTTCCTGCTTGCCCGGCGCGTCGGCACCCATGGCGGAGATATGGGTGCCGGGGCGGACCCATTGCGCCCTAACCAGCGCCTCGCGCGCGGCCGTCGCGGTGACCAGGATGTCGGCGCCGCGTGCCGTTTCCTCCAGCGACGTCGCCGCCGCATCAAGGCCCAGCCCCCGGGCACGTTGTGCAAAGGCGTCGGCCCGGACCGGATCGCGGTTCCATACCAGGACGCGTTTGATCGGACGGACATGGCGGATGGCCAGCAGGTCGTACCAGGCCTGGTGGCCAGCACCGACAATACCGAGCACAGCGGCATCCGGCCGGGCCAGGTGCCTGACGGCGACCGCATCGGCCGCCGCCGTGCGGATCGCGGTCAGGCCGGTGGCACTGACCAGGGCAGCGGGAAAGCCGGTGGCGGTGTCCATCAGCAGCACCGTCGATCCATGGCTGGGCAGGCCGGCGACACGGTTGGCGGGCCAATAGGTGCCGAGCTTCAGACCCGCCAGATTGCGGTCACCGACAACCCCGCTCTTCACCGCGAAGAAACGGTCCGGTGCCCCGCCATGGCCTGTCACGACGGGAAACAGTTCCGCCTGCCCCTGCTCCAAGGCGATGAAGGCCTGCTCGACGGCGTCAATGGCATCCGCCATCCCAACCGCCTTCAGCGCCGTCTGTTCATCGATGATCAGCATGCCATCGCCTCCGCCAGCAGGCCGGGATCGAGATTGCCGCCGCTGAGGATGGCCACATCCCCCTCCCCCGCACCGGCGGCAAGAGCAGCGGCGATGGCGACGGCACCGCTGGGTTCGGCGACCAGCTTCGCTTCCAGAGCGATCTGCCGGATGGCACGCAGGATCTGGGCTTCCCCGACAGTGACGATGTGGTCGACATGGTCGCGGATCAGGGGCCAGTTCAGGTCGCCCAATTGCTGCACCCGCAGCCCGTCAGCCAATGTCCGGCCCGTCCGCTCACCGGGCCATGAGACGACAGCGCCAAGCATCTTGCTTTCCTGGGCATCGGCCGCCAATTCGGGCTCCACCCCGATCACCCGGATGGTCGGGTTGCGATGCTTCAGCGCGCGGGCCAGACCGGAGGCCAGACCGCCACCGCCCACCGCGACGAACACCTGGCGAGTGTCCGGCCGGTCGGCCAGTATCTCCTCCCCGATGGTGCCGGTGGCGGCGATCACGGCGTCACTGTCATAGGGTTCGACCAGGCTGGAACCCGCCGCCGCCGCAATCTCGTGTGCCCGCGCGGCGCGTTCGGCACTGGCGGCGGCAACGGTGACCACCTCCGCGCCCCAGTGCCGGATGCCATCCAGCTTGGCCAGCGGTGCGTCGTCGGGCATCACGATCACGGCCCGCACGCCCAGCCGGGCGGCGGCATAGGCCACCGCCTGGCCGTGGTTGCCGCTGGAATGGGTAACAACGCCGGCTGCGCGCTGGGTGGCGGACAGGCCCAGGATGGTGTTGAAGGCGCCACGGATCTTGAACGATCCCGTCGGTTGCAGGCTTTCCGCCTTCAGGCCCAACCCGCCGCGCAGGGACAGGATCGGCGTGCGGCGGACATGGCCGGCGATGCGCGCCGACGCGGCTTCGACATCCTCCAGCATCACGACCTCCGCAGCGCGCGATAGAACATCAGGGCCGAGAGCAGGCCGGCAGGGGCCGCCACGGAGGTGATGGACCAGCCCACGGCCAGCGGATCGGCATAGACATAGTCGGTGAACACCGCCGTCAGGCTGGTGCCCAGGCTCATCCCCACCAGGATATTGCCGAACGATACCAGCGAGGTGCCGACGCCGCGCATCGGGTTGGTGATGGTTTCCTGGATCATGGTCACCCCGATGGTCGCGGCGATCGACGACATCACGGCCCAGAGCGCATAGAGCGCGACGGCAGTGAGGCCATTACCGGCCAGCGCCACCGCCGAGCCGCCGATCATCAGCAGCGCGAACAGCGACGCCGCCAGCAGCCGGGCCCGCGACCCGCCGCGACGGTAGAGATGATCGCTGAGCATGCCGCCGAACAGCGAACCGATGACGCCCATGGCCAGTGAAACCCCGCCCAGAATCGCCCCGACCTCGCCCGGCGTATAATCGAAGCGGCGCGACAGCAGCGACGGTGTCCAGTTATGCAGGGCGCAGTCCCCCACCGATGCCATCGCCACCGCGACATAGAGCGGCACCAGGATATGGCGCCGTTCCACGAAGCCGGTGATCACATCCTTCAACGGCGCGCGATCCCCGGTATCGCCGCCGCCTTGGCGAACCGGTTCGCGCACCGTCAGCAGCAGGGCCACGACCAGCAGGCTAGGCACGGCCAGCAGAATCAGCACCGACCGCCAGGGCGCCAGATCGGCAAACCCGGGGATGGAAGCGAACATTCCCTGGTTAGCTGCCTGCAACAACCCGCCACCCGCCGCGATGGACAGGCTGCCGCCCACCGACATGCCGGTCATGAACACGCCGATGGCGGTGCCCCGGCGATGGGGCGGGAAATAATCGCCCATGATCGACACGGCGGCGGGCGCCAATGCCGCCTCCCCGATGCCCACCAGCATGCGGGCGATGAACAGTTCCTCGAACGAGCGCGCGAAGCCGCAGGCCACGGTCGCCAGGCTCCACACCGTCACGGCGGCGACCATCACCCGGCGCCGGGGCAGGATGTCGGCGAAGCGGCCCAGCGGCAGCCCGGCCATGGCATAGACGAAGGTGAACGCCACGCCTTGCAAAAGACTGACCTGGGTATCGGTGATGTGCAGATCGGCACGGATGGGATCGACCAGCAGGTTCAGGATGAAGCGGTCGGTGTAATAGACGATGGCGGTGATGAACAGGACGACCATCACCCACCAGGCACGGGCGGGTGACGGCCAGCCGTCAGCCCCCTGCCCCACGGTTACGGCGCTCATTGCCACACCCGCAGCGGCAGGGTGACGGCACTGGCGCTGTCATCCCCGTGCAGGATGGTGAAGGCGTCCGGCTTGCCGTCGGAATAACGGCGGAAGGTGCCGGCATCGGCCCCGGCAATGGCGATGCGGACCGCATGGCCGCGACGGATGCGGGCAGCGACGGGGAACAGGGCGATATCGACCTCGAATTTCTCCCCTGGCACCACCGGCAGCGCATCGGCACGTTTATGGCTGTGGGCGGGACCATCGGTTGGATAGGGCAGGTCGCCCGCGACTGCCGGCTTGCGGCTGACGGCACGCAACTGGCCCTCGGTCAGATAGGTGACGCGCCCGTCCGGCGCCACATCCTCCAGATAGACGAAGATCGCCGGATCGGCGGTTTCCGTCCTCATGGTCAGGGTGACGCTGGCCCGGCCAGCCAGTTCCATATCCTGGTCGAACGGCGCGCTGGTATAGGTCAGCAGCTTGGCATCGGCCCCCTGGCGGTCGCCATAGGCGGCGGCGGTGCCCATCTGCGTGCTCCAGCGCGTGGCGGGGCCGGTGCTGGCGGTGAAATCGACGCTGTAGCGATCCGATCCCGGCTTGCCCGGCGCGGCGGCCAGCAAACGCCCCTGACCGAGGTGGAACTGCCGCGCGGCCATGCCCTTGGGCGGCCAGACCGGGGTTTCGCGGAATTCACCGGTGCCCAGCACGTAATAGCGGATGGAACGGCCGACCGGCTGGCCGGCACGCACCTTGGCCGCGAAATCCATCATCGCCGCGACCTGGGCCTCGCCCGCCGGGTTGGGCGGGTTCTCGCCCGACAGGAACGGGTCGGTAAGCTGCCCGCCGCCATGGTCATTGGCGGTGATGATCACCTGGGCCGGCACCTCCGGCACGGCATTGAAGCGGGTCAGCGCGCCATCGGCCGTGCCGGCATCCATCCAGCTGCCCCAATATTGTACCGGCACCTGTTGCCGGCGGATGGCGGCCAGGTGGCTGGAGGGGCTGACCGGTGCCAGTACGTAACCGTTGGCCGCCCTGTCATCGATGAAGGCCACGTCCGCATAGGTGGCGGACGTCCAGCGCTTGCGGCCGGCGATGGCCCTGCGGACCAGGGCGAAATCGGTATCATCATCGACCGGCTGCAACCGAGGGAACAACTTGGGGCAATCGGCGACGCGCAGGGCGCAATCCAGCCCCAGCGACGGATCGACCGAACGGCCCAGGTCGCGGCGCAGCGTATCGGCCCCCCACCCTTCCAGCATCGCATCGTTCCAGATGCCGCCCGGCACCATCAGGCCACGATAGACGTCGAAATCGGCCTGGCGGATGATGGCGCCGGTCAGCCCGGCCGGCGATCCGGTGGCCAGATCGGCCGTGTCCGCCATATAGGACAGGCCGGCGGCGATGATCTGGCCGTTGGACCAGGGCTGAGCCTTCAGGTGGCGGATGATCTCGTCCATGTCGGCGATCTCATCCGGGCCCAGTTCCACATCGCGCGGCCCGAAGGATACCGTCGACCCGCGCGTATCCAACACCGCCACCACATAGCCGGCCTGCCGGTACAGGGGATAATGGCCGCCCTCGTTGAAATTATAGATGCCGGTGCGGCCATAACGGGTCTGGATCAACAGCACGGGCGCCTTCGCGGCCGGTGGCTTGCCACCCGGATACCAGAGGCTGACCGCCACCCGCACGCCGTCACGCATGGCCAGGTAATAGGAGGTGTCGGGCCGCGCCACCTGTGGCGCTGTGGTCGCCGCCGGGGTTTCAGCCGCCCGCGCGCCGTACCCGCCACCGCATAAGGCCATCAGCGCAATACCGCAGCCCAACCAGCGTCTCAACGCCCCCGCCGCCATCACCGTCTCTCCCGGCTATTTTGCAGAATATGATACTGATGTCAGGTTTATTATCTGGTGTCAATCGCCCGAAACCGCGTCGGCCCCAGTGCCCTCGGCGATACACCGGCAACCAGCAATGGCTCCGGCAAAGCCACGCCACGCAGCAGGCAGACCGCCGCCTCCCCCAATGCGGGTGCCGTCTGCATGCCGGTACCGCCCTGGCCCACCAGCCAGAAGAAGGCATCGTCATCGGGATCGAACCCCGCCACCGGCTCCCGGTCGGGCGCGAAGGTGCGCAGGCCGGCCCAGCTGTGCAGCGGACGGCGCGGGGGCAGGCCGGTGACAGTCTCTAGCCGGTCCAGCGCCATCGCCACCTCCAGATCATCGACCATGGCATCGCAGGGGTCGGACGGGCTCTCCTCCATGCCGGAAACCAGCAGCCGGCCGGCATCGGGCTTGAAATAGAGATCATGGCCGGCGGCCACGCACATCGGCCAGGGCTCCGGGTCCAAACCCATGGCCGGCAGCACCGACACGGTACGGCGCAGGGGCGTCAGGCCCAGCGGGGACAGGCCGGCGATCCGTGCCACCACATCGCCCCAGGCACCGGCGGCATTGACCAGGACCCTCGCCCGGATATCGGTTTCCCCGGCCCGCAGGCGCCAGCCGCCAGGGATGCGCTCCGCATGGGAAAGCCGGGCATTCGTGAGCAGTCTGGCACCAGCCGCCCGCGCCTGCCGCAGCCAGCCTTGCAGCATCGCATCGACATCAATCTCGAATGCATCCTCATCCAGCAGCGCCAGAGCGGCATGTTCGGACCGCAGGATGGGCACAAGCTCTTGGACTGCCCCACCCCGCAGCAGGCGTGCCCGGCCGCCTCCTGCGCGAAGCTGGTCATGCAGCGCCGTCAGTTCCCCTTCCGCCGTCCCGTCGCCAAATAGCAGCACCGGCCGGCCGGGCCGCAGAGGGAGTTCGACACTGTCCTGGGCGGTGAAGAAGGCCGCACTGGCCCGTGTCAGCGGCCCGACCTGGGCCCCTGACAGCGCGTGCGTGAAGATCGCCACCGACCGGCCAGTGGCATGATGGCCGGGCTGGGCCTCCTGGTCGATCAGGATGGTGCGGCACCAGGGCGCGATCCGCGCTGCAAGTGAGGCGCCGGCGATCCCGGCCCCGACGATGCACAAGTCGCAGTCGATCATCCGCTTCCCCTTCCCAACATTCATTTGACAAAGGTCACCCATATATCGATTTATGAAGGCGATGTCAGGTTTATAATGAGATGCTGGAATGCGGGTCTTCACGGCGGCGCTCTGGAACGAAACCAACGCCTTCGCACCCTTCCCCGTCGATCTGGGCAACTTCACGCAGGGCGGCCTGTTCGGGCCCGGCGCGCGGCCCGACAGCCATGTCGACGGCGTCGCCCTGTGCCAGGAGGCGCGCCGCCGGGCGCGGGACGGCGCGTTCGACCTGATCGAGGGGACCTGTGCCTACGCCGATCCCAGCGGCCTGATCGTGCGTGCCACCTATGAGGCCCTGCGCGGCCGCATCCTGGCGGAACTGCGCGAGGCGATGCCGGTGCACATCGTGGCCCTGTCGCTGCACGGGGCCATGCATGCCGATGGTTATGATGATTGCGAGGGCGATCTGCTGGCCCGTGTGCGGGTGTTGGTCGGGCCGGGCGTGGCGGTGGGCGCCACCATCGACCCCCATGCCAACCTGTCGGCGCGCATGGTCGATGCCGCCGATATCATCGTCGCCTTCAAGGAATATCCGCACAGCGACAGCGATGCCCGCGCCGTGGAGACGCTGGACCTGCTGATCGCCACGGCCGAAGGGCGCATCCGACCCGTGATGCGGGCCTGGGACAGCGGCACGCTGGGCGTGTTCCACACATCCCGCCCGCCGGTGCGGCACTTCGTCGACCGGATGCTGGTGCTTGAACAGGCGGGAGAGGCGCTGTCGGTCTCCCTGATCCATGGCTTCCCATGGAGCGACGCGGAAAGCAGCGGTACGCGCACGTTGGTCATCACCGACGGTGATGCCACCCGCGCCGCGCATCTGGCCAAGCTGCTGGCGCATGAGGCGGCGGCATTGGCGCCGGTCGGGATGGAAGCACCGATCCCGATGGACCGGGCCATCGACCTGGCCCTGACAGAGACGGCCGGACCGGTGGTGCTGGCCGAATCTCCCGACAATCCGGGTGGTGGGGCACCGGGGGACAGCACGTCCCTGCTGGAACGGCTGATCGAACGCGGGGTGCGCAATGCGTGCCTGGGTCCGCTTTGGGATCCCGGCGCCGTCGATCTCGCCTTCCGCGCCGGTGTGGGTGCGCGCCTGCCCCTGCGGCTGGGCGGCAAGGCGGGCCGGCTTTCCGGGTGGCCGCTGGATGGGGAGGCGGAGATATTGGCGCTTGATCCGGCCGCGGTCCAGACATTCGAGGGCATGGAGCTTGCCGTCGGCCGGGCCGCGGCGATCCGCTTTGACGGGGTGGACGTGGTGGTGGTCGCCAAGGCCTGCCAGGGCCTGTCGCCCGACCTGTTCACCCGGCTGGGCATCGACATCGCCAGCCGCACCATCGTCGCGGTCAAGTCCAGCCGTCATTACGAATATGAATTCGCTGCCATCGCGCGGCGGCTGATCACGCTCGACTGCCCAGGCACCCTGCAACTGGACCTGTCGGCCTATACCTATCGCAATCTCTGGCGCCCGCGCTGGCCAATCGATCCGGTCGGTGCCGCCCCTTTCCCCGTGACCCTATCGACGGAGACGACCCGATGACCCGCGCCACGACACTTTGCGCGCTTCTTGTCTGCCTGATGCCGGCGATGGCCGGGGCCGCCCCGCCCTTGGCCAGCCAAGCCGATGCCATCGTGCAGAAGGCGCTGGAGACCGGTCCCTATCCGGGCATTTCGGTGGCCATCGAACAGGGTGGCAAGATCATCTATCAGCGCGGCTTCGGCTTCGCCGATGTCGAACGGCAGATCAAGGTGGAGCCGGAAACCCGCTTTCCCGTCGGGTCGATCACCAAGACCTTCACCTGCCTGTCGGTGCTGCAACTGACGGCTTCCGGGTCGGTGGGGTTGGACAAGGCGGCCGGCGATTACCTGCCGACCCTGGCCGCACCGGCGCGCGACGTGACGGTGCGCCAGTTGCTGAATCACACGTCGGGCATCGCCAACTACACCGACCTGCCCGATTTCCCCATGGCTAGGCCGGTGGGGATGAGCCGCGATGATGTGGTTGGCCATTTCGCCACCAAACCCCTGCTGTTCAAGCCGGGAACGATGTTCAATTACAGCAATTCCGACACCTATCTGCTGGGCCTGATCGTGGAGAAGGTCAGCGGCAGATCCTATGCCGATTATGTGCGCGAACAGGTGCTGACGCCGTTCGGGATGAAGCGGTCGGGTTTCGATGCCCGCGACAATGGGGCCAAGGACCGGGCGCGCGGTTATGAGAATGCGACCGGCGGGTTCAAGCCGACGCAGCTTTATGATTTCGAGGTGCCGTTTTCCGCCGGTGCGCTGGTCTCCACGCCCGGCGACCTGCTGCGCTACCGCCAGGGCCTGTTCGGGTCCAAGACGGCGGGCAAAGTACGCGACCTAGCCCTGACCACCGGGCCGCTGGCCGACGGCACGCCCAACCCCTATGCGCTGGGCTGTCTGGTCGATGGGAAGATGGAAGGCCATCGCAAGATCACCCATGCCGGCAACATCTTCGGCTTCGCGGCGGATTTCGCCTATTACCCCGATGACGACCTGACCATCGCGATTGCCACCAACGGCCAGAACACGGCCTTCCCGCCGATCTCGATCGAACGCAAGCTGGCAAGACTCTATCTGGGGCTGCCGCCGCTGACGGCCGTGGATGCGCCTGTGCCGACTGAAACGGGCACGGCACTGGCCGGAGATTATCAGGTTGGTGCCTTCCGCATGGGGTTCGAAAAGCTGGGCTTCGTCTTCCAGGATGGCGTGCTGAAGGCCAGCTTCGGCGGTATCAACAGCGGCGCCCCCCTGCTGCCCCTGCGCCACCAGGGCAATGGCCGGTTCCTGTCCAGCATCGATGACGAGGTCGCTATCGACTTCAAGCAGCGTAGCGATGGTGGGGTGGAGATGGTGCTGTATTTCTATGAAGGCGCCATCCGGGCGGTGAAGGCGGCGGCACGTTGATGCCAAGGCCCGATGATCCTGAGTGATCACCGGGCCATCCCCTCTACCCCTGTGGCCAAGCCAGCGGGAACAGCGGACCGCCCATGGGGGCACCGGCGGCAATGCCCGCCGGCGGGATATTCGCCCGCACGCTCGCCATGTCCATGAAGGTCCCCGGCCGTGGATCATAGGTGGCGTCGTCGCCGGTATAGCGGATGGCCAGGGCGCGGCGGCGACGGTCGGCGGTGCGGTTGCCCGGCGCGCCATGGATGGTCAGACCCAGATGCACCAGCACGTCGCCGGGTTCCAATTCCCAGGACAGCATGGGGAACCGTTCCGGATCGGCATCGATATCGGGAATGGGGGGATAGGCGCTGGCAGCGAAGGCGCCCTGGTTGGCGGCATCAAAGGCCTGGGGCCGATAGGTCTCCCCCCGCCGGTGCGACCCACGCACATAGGTGACGACGCCATTGTCCGGCCCCACCGCATCGAACGGCACCCAGATCGACAGGACCTGTCGCCCCGTCACGGGCCAATACGGCAGATCCTGGTGCCAGGGGGTGCGCTCCACCGACCCCGGCTCCTTCACGAACAGCTGGTCATAGAACAGCCGCGCCGTCCGGCTGCGCATCAGCTGCGCCGCCAGGGCCGGCATCGGGGAGTTCAGGGCGAAATCGGCGAAGATCGGATTGCGCAGCCACAGGAAGAAATCGCCATAGAAACGGCCGGCCACGCGCCCATACTCGGCACTGGTGGCCGATGGTGCCGACAGTTCCCCCTCGATCGCGTCGCGCATCCGCGCGATCCAGTCGGGCGGCACCGCCCCCCGCACCACAACCGCACCATCCCGTTCCAACGCCTCGACCTCTGCCCCTGCTTCCATGGCCTGCATGATATTTTCCCTCCCAAAAACTGATTCTGATGTCAGAAACGGTTTTATGGGAGGGAAACGGGCCGGTCAAGCCCGTTGCCGTTGGCCGGCTATAGATGCAGGTCGGCGACCGACCGGGCGGCCGGCGCCAGCGTCCCCTTGATCGGCGTGCCGCCATAAAGCGAGCGATGCCAGAGCACAGCGAAAAATTCCGCAATCTGCGCATCGGTCGGTGTCGTCCGGCTGATCAGGTCCAGCAGGTGCGGGTCGGGATAGACGATCAGCTTGCGCGCCATCTCATCCATCATCGCCCCCAGGCAATAGGCGGCCAGCAGTGCCGCATCCTCGGAGATCGTGCCATCGGGCGTGCGGCGCGAGATCGACAGGGCGATGCGTTCATACCAGGCGCGGTTGCTGCGATGGATCAGGTCGCGGAACCCCGGCTCCTCGTCCCCCAACTGCAACACGCAGCGCAGCAGTCCGGCATTGGCCCGGCCGATTTCCAGCCAGCGCAGATTGGACGCACAGATCGTTTCGAAAATGCTGGTCCCCGCCACGCGCTCCGGCAGCATGTCCACGCCATGGGCCAGATAATCGCTCAGCACCTGCAAGGTGATATCGGCCTTGTTCTCGAAATAGAGATAGAAGGTGGCGCTGCCGACCTCCGCCACCTCGCACAGGTCGGACACGCGCATGGCGTGATAGCCGACATCGTCCAGCACCCGGATGGCCCCCAGCTTCAAGGCTTCCTTGGTCCGCTCCCCCTTGGTGCGCTTGGGCGCATGGGTGATCTCATGCTGGAGATAATCCGCGTAACGCAGGATGGGGCCGCCAGCGGGCTTGGTCGCCGGCACCGCGGCCGGCTTGGATTTCTTGTCTTTCATGCCCTGACCCATGCCAATGGTTCCTTGTTGGACAAACCTGATTATGGTGTCATTTTTACTAAAAAAGCCGTTGAATGACAAGATCATGGCTGACATCGCCGGCGTCGCCAAGCCGATCCTGTCAAAAAATCGACGCACCGCCGCTTGACAAAAACTGATTATGGCGTCAGGTTTTTAAAATAAGCTTTGAAGGGAGAAGACCCATGGCGGCAACCGCAGACGCGGCCAAGCTCGGCGACGAACTGATACCGGGCGAAGAAATCGGGGTTTCCGGTTGGGTGACCATCGACCAGCCGTTGATCGACCTGTTCAGCCGCGCCACCCTGGACGCCGATCCGATGCATGTTGATCCGGTCTGGGCCAAGGAAAAGGGACCGTTCGGCCATACCGTGTCGTTCGGGTTCCTGACCATGTCGCTGCTGACGCATCTGATGCATGACGCGGCCCGCTCCGGCTTTTCGGTGGAGCCGGACGTGCATGGCTATTACCTGAATTACGGTTTCGACCGGATGCGGCTGATCGCACCCGTGCCGGTCGGGTCGCGGGTGCGCGGCCGGTTCCGCACCCTGTCGCGCATTCTGGATGAAAAGCAGCGCCACATCGTCAAATTCGGCGTCGAGATCGAAATTGAAGGGCATGATCGCCTGGCGCTGGCCGGGGAATGGCTATCGGTCTGGGTGCCGCCCGGCGGTGTCACGAATACACCCCGCAGCTGATCGACAAGGCAAAGAGGGGAACCGCCATCATGCGATTGTCCTATCCGCGTCTGGCTGGCTACGCGCTGGGCGCTTTTGGTACCGGCGTCTTTTCCACGGTACCAACCGTGCTGCTGCTGTTCTTCTGCACGGAGATTATCGGCATGCCGCCGGCCCTAGCCGGCATGGTGGTTTTCCTGCCCAAGCTGTGGGCGCTGGCCTGGGACCCCGTCGTCGGTATCTGGTCGGACCGGACCGGGAGCCGGCTCGGGCGGCGGCGCCCCTTCCTGCTGGCCGGCGGCGTGCTGGTCTCCGCCCTGT
This sequence comes from Niveispirillum sp. KHB5.9, assembly GCF_048066115.1. Lineage (NCBI taxonomy): Bacteria > Pseudomonadati > Pseudomonadota > Alphaproteobacteria > Rhodospirillales > Azospirillaceae > Niveispirillum > Niveispirillum sp. KHB5.9. Next base: position 126,268 of record NZ_JBLTYX010000002.1, read on the forward strand.
TCCTGGCTTTGTTTGCCTGGCCCTATCCGGCGGGCGACGCGGCCTTTCCCTGGGTGGCCACGATCTATTTCATGCTGGCCAGCGCCTATTCGCTGTTCGCGGTACCGTTCATCGCGGTCCCGGCGGAGATCAGCAGCGATCCGGCGGAGCGCGAGCGGGTCACCGCCTGGCGCATCGGTTTCGGCATGATCGGCACGCTGATCGGTGCCGGTATCGCGCCAATGCTGGTCCATGCTTTCGGCGGCGGCCGGGCCGGCTATGCGTCCATGGCGCTGGTGGTGGCGGCGATCTGTTCGGTCGGCATGCTCTCGGCTTTCCTCTGCACGCCCTCGACCACCGGGGTACCGGCATCCTCCCCTGCCCCGTTACGCCTGTCGCTGCGGGTCCTGCTGACCGACCGGTCGTTCCGGCGCCTGACCGCCGCCTATATCCTGCAACTGACCGGGATGGGCGTCATCTCGGCCATCACCCCCTATTGGATCGTGCAGGTTGCGGGTCGGGAGGAGGATGGGGTTGGGACGGCCCTGGGGCTGATGCTGATCATCACGGTGCTGTCCACCCCGCTCTGGGCCTGGGCCATCCGCCGTTTCGGGGCCGGCAACGCCATCGCGGCCGCTGCCTTCCTGTGCGGGGCCGGAACACTGGGCTTCCTTCTGGTGCCTGCGGGATCAATGGCGGGGGGCCTGCTGCTCTATACCCTGATCGGCCTGCCCTTTGCCGGCATCCAGGTCGGTCCCTTCGCGCTTGCCGCCCACCTGACCCATGCGGCGGCAGAGGCCAGCGGCAACCGGGATGAGGGCCTGTTCACCGGCGCCTGGACGGCCAGCGAGAAGCTGGGCTTGGCGCTCGGTCCCGGTGTCGTCGGGCTGGGCCTGTCCCTGGTCGGCTTTCATTCCGGGGCGTCGGTACAGTCCCCGGAAGCGGTCAAGGGCATCACCTGGCTGCTGGCCATCCTGCCAACCCTGTTCCTGTGGGCCAGCCTGCTGCTGCGTCCCCCCAACCGGCAATCCAAGGAGGCTTTGGCATGAGCCCGGAACGTGTCGATGACCTGATCCGCGCCACCGCCACGCAGGACCCGATGGCCGAGGCCCTGGTGCTGGGTGGCCGCCGCTGGACCTATGGCGAACTGGTGCGCGCCGTCGATGATCTGGCCCGCGCGCTGCTGGCCGTCGGTGTCGGCCATGGCGACCGCGTCGCCACGCTCAGCACACCGCATCCCGATTTCGTCGTCGCCTTCCTGGCCACCAGTTCCATCGGCGCCATCTGGGCCGGGCTGAACCCCCGCTACCGGTTGGGCGAGCTGGACTATGTCCTGAACGATGCCGAACCCAAGCTGCTGCTGGCCCGCACCCGCATCGATGACCGCGATTATGCCGACGATCTTGTGGCGCTGACCGATGGCCGGCCCGGCCTGGAACTGGCGGTGGTGCTGAACGGTGACCCGTCCTTTGCCGGCGCCATCGCTTACGCCGACCTGATCGCCAAAGGCGCCGCGATCAGCGATGCGGACCTGGCCGCCGCCCGCGCCGCTACCGGCGGGCGCGATGCCGCCATGATCGTTTACACGTCAGGATCGACGGGCAAGCCCAAGGGCGCTCTGCTCTGCCATCAGGGCATCTGCGAGTTCAGCCGCGCCCAGAACCGGCTTTGGCCCGTCTCGCCGGCCCGCATCCTGAACTATTTCCCCATCAACCATATCGGCAGCGTCATCGACGTGACCTGCCCGGTGCTGGCGGCCGGCGGGGCGGTGATCTTCCTGGAACATTTCGAGGTGCGGGAGGCCTTGCGCCTGGCATCGGTGGAGAAATGCACCCTGTGGGGCAGCGTGCCCAGCGTGTTGCAGATGCAATTGGCCCTGCCCGATTTCGATGCCTACGACCTGTCGGCTGTACAGTTGATCCTGTGGGAAGGGGCGGCCATTCCCGCCGATGTGCTGGACCGGCTGATGGCGATGGGGCCACCGCTCGCCACCAATTATGGCATGACCGAAGCCACCAGCGCCATCACCGCCCTGCCCCCCACCCGCGACCGGGAAGCGCTGCTGAACTCTGTCGGCCCGGCCTTCCCCGGTGTGGAGGTCCGGCTGGTCAAGCCCGATGGCAGCGAGGCCGCGTCCGGTGAGGAAGGCGAGGTCTGGGCGCGGTCTGGCTGGAACATGCTGGGCTATTGGCGCCGTCCGGAAGCCACTTCCCAGACGATCACCGCCGACGGCTGGCTGCGCACCGGCGACACCGCCATCCGCCGGCCCGACGGCCTCTACCGCATCGTGGGCCGGATCAAGGAGATGTACAAATCCGGCGGCTACAATGTCTATCCGCGCGAGGTGGAGGATGTGCTGGAGGCGCATCCCGCCATCTCCCTGGCGGCCGTGGTTTCCGTCACCGATCCGCTCTGGGGGGAAAGCGGCGTGGCCTATGTCATGGCCCATACAGCCATCGATGCCGCTTCACTGGATGCACATTGCCGGGCGCGGCTGGCCAACTACAAGGCGCCCAAGCGCATCCTGCTGCGCGACACGCTGCCGCTGCTGCCCAATGGCAAGGTCGACAAGCTGGCATTGAAGATCGACGCGCAAGGGTAGAATTCGCGCCGATTTATAACACTGACGTCACATACATAAACATAAGGGGGTCTTCACAATGGTACGTTCGACACTGGCCCGGCTGGCGGGCACCACGGGGATCGCGGTCACGCTGGCCATGCCGGCCCTGGCACAGCAGGCGGCACCCACCGCCGGCAATGAGATCGTCACGCTGGAGGAAATCATCGTGACGGCGCAGCGCCGCCCGACCAGCGCCCAGGACACGCCCATCTCGCTGACCGCGATCAGCGGATCGGCGCTGGCCGACAGCGGCGTGAAGCGGGTGGAAGACATCGCCAACATGCTGCCCAACGTCTATATCGACAACCGCAACCTGCGCGGCCAGAACATCGCCATTCGTGGCATCAGCGCCGATCTGAACAATCCCGGCCTGGACCAGGGTGTTGGCATCTTCATCGACGGCGTCTATATGGGCCGCGCCACCGCCACCAACCAGAACCTGTTCGACCTGGAGCGGATCGAGGTGCTGCGCGGGCCGCAGGGCACGCTTTATGGCAAGAACGCCATCGCCGGCGCCATCAACTATGTCACCCGACTGCCGGGTGACGAGACCTATGCCGAGGGCACCCTGGGCTATGGCAATTTCGACAGCGTCACCGGCAGCCTGCTGCTGAGTGCCCCCCTGGTGGATGACAAGCTGTCGGCCAGCATCGGCGGATCGATCGACCAGCAGCAGGGCCTGATCTACAACAGCCTGACCGGCAAGCATATCGACAATCGCAACGGCCAGAATGCCCGCGCCGTGATCCGCGCCCGGCCCACCGACGATCTGGACATCATCCTGCGCGGCGACATCTCCCGCGACCGCACCCGGTCGGGCGCCATCGAGGTGCTGAATGACGGTGCCATGACCGGCACGCCGCTGGACCAGCCCGACCCGCGCACCCGCGTCGTCGCCCAGAACCGCGACCCGCAGAGCGACCGCGATGCCGGCGGCGTCTCCGCCGAAATCAACCTGGCGACGGAGGCCGGCACCCTGACCTCGCTGTCCGCCTGGCGCTATTCCGACTGGTATAATCTGGGCGAAAACGATTATACGCCGCTGGACATCCTGGCGTCCGGCATCCGTGAGGACCAGAAGCAGCTGTCGCAGGAACTGCGCTTCGCCTCGTCCGGGTCCGGCCCGTTCGACTATGTGCTGGGCCTCTATTATTTCCACCAGGATCTGGATACCCAGGCCCGCTCCATCGCCGGCCCCGATCTGGGCGTCTATCCCTATGAAGTGGATGGCAGCATCTTCGCCGATGTCGTCACCAACAGCTATGCCGCCTTCTCCCACGGCACCTACAGGCTGACCAATCAGGTCAGCCTGTCCGGCGGCCTGCGCTTCACCAAGGAGGACAAGAATGTCAAGCACCGCCAGCAGGGCGACCCGCTGCAATTGCTGCTGCCAAACATCCCCCTGCGCGAAATCTCCCGCTCGGAGACCAACGTCTCCCCCAGCGTCAGTCTGAACTACAAGCCGGAAGAGAACCTGTTCTTCTACCTGACCTTCTCCCAGGGCTACAAATCCGGCGGGTTCAACGTCTTCTCCATCTCGCCCACCGACGATGCGGAGTATGAGCCCGAGCATGTGAACAACTACGAAGCCGGCGTGAAGACGACCTTCCTGGACCGCCGCCTGCAGATCGACGCCTCGGTCTATCATCTGGATTATCGCCGCCTGCAGGCCAGCCAGTTGCTGCTGATCAACAATCTGGCGGTGTTCCAGACCTCCAACGCCGCCAAGGCCCGCAGCCGGGGCACCGAGATCAGTCTGGCGGCACGGCCGGTGCGCGAACTGACCCTGTCGGCCACCTATGGCTATGTCGATGCGACCTTCCCCGAATATCCCAACGCCACCAGCACCGGTGCGGATTACAGCGGCCACCGCCTGCCCCGCGCGCCACGCCACAATGCCAGTGCTGCCGCCCAGTACGAGGTGCCGGTGGGTGGCGATCTGGAACTGTTCGCGCGGGCGGAGCTGTCGCACCGGACGAAGATCTTCTTCGCCGCCGACAATATCCATGGGCAGGATGCGGTGACCCTGCTGAATGCCCGTATCGGCATCCAGGATTATTCCACCGGCAACTGGGGCGTCTATCTCTGGGGCCGTAACCTGACCAATGTCGATTACACGATCTACAAGGAAGCCGGCGCCATCGTGCCGGGTCAGGTGATCCAGTCCATCGCGGCCCCGCGCACCTATGGCATCGAACTGCGCGGGCGGTTCTGACCATGGCGCTCATCTTCATCTGCGCTGATATCGAGGGGGTGGCCGGGGTCGTCAACCGCGAGGAGACCCTGATCACCGGATCGGACTGGCAACGGGCGCGCGAACGGATGACGATGGAGGTGCTGGCGGCGATCGACGGTGCCCGCACCGCCGGCGCCACCGGCTTCACGGTCGCGGATTCCCACGGGACCGCGACCAACATCCTGCCGGATATGCTGCCCGACGATGCCGAGCTGGTCCGTGGAACCCCAAGGCCGCTGATGATGATGGAAGGGGTCGATCACGGCCCCTTCACCGCCGCCTTCCTGCTGGGTCACCATGCCGGTATCGGTCAGCTGCGCGGCGGGCTGGCACACAGTTTCTCCAGCCGGCTGATCTCCACCCTGCGCGTCAATGGCCGCGACCTGCCGGAATGCGCGCTGAACGCAGCCATCGCCGGGCAGTTCGGCACGCCCGTCACGTTGGTGACGGGCGATGACGCCTGCATCGCCGAGGCTGTGGAATGGCTGGGCCCGGTGGAAACCGCCACCACCAAGCGCAGCATCGGCTATTTCGCGGCCAGCGGCCGATCGCCAGCCGTGATACGGGATGACATCCGGACGGCGGCGGCACGGGCCACGGCACGGGCGGGGGAGGTCTCCCCCTTCCGGCTGGATGGTCTGTTGGCCGTCGATCTGACCCTGAAATGGCCGCTGATGGCGGAGATGCTGGCTTACCTGCCGATGTTCGAACGTACCGATGCACTGTCGGTGCGGTTCGAAGCTGCGGATGCCGCGACATTGGCCCGGCAGCTGCAATTCCTGCTGACGGTGCTGCCCAGCCTCGCGTGATGCCGGTTTACGGTTCCACCCTGATATCCACCCGCCGCCGCGAGGTCTCGGTCAGCCCGTCGAAGGCGGGATCGGCCAGCGGTGACGGGTTCAGGCGCCATTCCAGCCTCACCCGTTCCGCCGGCACGCCCAGGCTGACCAGCCACAGAAGCGCCATCTCCGCCCGGCGTTTGGCCAGATCGGCCGGTTCCGCAAGGGTCTGGCCCGACAAGTGCAACGGCTCCGTCTCCGCATAACCGGTCACGGTGACCTTACCGCCCGCCGCCTTGGCATAGGTGGCGGCGTTGACCAGCATCTGGTCGCTCTGCTGATAGACCACGAAGTCGCGGCCGAAATCGAACGGGATGGGAAACAGCGTCGCCACATAGGGCGGCGGCGGCACCGGATCTGGGGCGTAGAGCGGGCGGATATTGCGGGCCGGCAGCACGAAGCGCCGGCCGGGGAAGCCTTCCGCCGGGATCAGAGCGCGGGTGCAGGCATGATCAGACAGGATGGAAACGCGCACCGGTTCCAGCACCGTGGCACCACAGGCGTTATCTTGGCGATCCGCAATGCGCCCTTCGACCAGGACGGCCATGGACCAGTCGGGCTTGGTGGCCGACTGGGTGATGTCGAAGCGCCGGCCCGTCTCCCGCTCATCCGCCAGCCAGCAGCCGGATTTGCGGCCCGCGTCGGTGTCGCGATAGATCGGGCAACTGACAAAGCGCACGGCCTCTGACGCCTGGGCCAAGGAGGTGCAGGACAGCAGCGCCAGCAGCGCCGGCATGATCCGCCGCATCAGAGTGCCCCCATCAGATTGACCAGGTCGCGCTTTTCCTGCTCCGTATAATGGATGTTGTAGCGCCGGTCGTAATAATCGATCACGGCGCGCAGGTCGGGTGCGGAACCACTAGCGAAATAGGGTGCCCTGCCGGTCAGGCCGCGCAGGGTCTGCAAGGTGATCTTGCCGACATCGACACAGCGCCCTGTGGTCAGGGCGTAACCCGGATCATGGGTATGGATCACCTTTCCGTAATGCGGGTGCGGTTCGCCGGTACAGGTCAGGCGGAACAGGGGCAGGTGCGGCTGCGGGTCGGCAAACGGCAAGGTGGTGGTGCCCAGATCGACCTGACCCGGTGCCACATCCATGCCCATCTGGCTCATGTTGTGACAGAAGACGCAGGAATTGCGGACGGGATTGCCGAAGCCGACGGGGGAATTGATGCCGGCACTGTCGGTGATCAGGAACATCTTCTCCCGGAAAATACGGGCACCACGCGCCACGGACTCCCGATATGCCCGCTGTTCCGGCGTGATCGCTTCATCGGCCGGGATTTTCTCCCACGCCGCGAACTCGCTCCACACCGCCGTGCCCTGGCTGCCCAGGCGGCCGGGCTGGGATTTGGCCAGGGTTTCCGGCCCGCCCCTGGCGCCGCCCGCATCCAGATCGCCGCCTACCCGGTCACGCTGTCGCGCCACGAAGATGCGATCCTCGAAATCGCGGATGCGCTTGATATCGTCGGGGGTCAGCACATCGAAACCCATATGGCTGTGGGCCGCGTCACGCATCTGTGCCTCCAGCGACAGGGCGCGGCGGTCGGCCATCAGGTTGCCGCTGACCATCCGCCCCGTCTCCGGATCGATGGGCAGGGGCTTGCCAACCTTGGGATCGACGGCGAAACCCATGGCCAGGATGTACTTGAAATTCGCCACCGGACGCGGGCGACGAAAGACGGAAACCTGCGGGTTCGGCGACGACAGGCCCCAAACCTTTGACGCGTTGCAGCCGGTGGGATCGCGGACCAGTTCCAGTGTGAAGTCGGGGGTGATCTTCGCGCCATCATGATCCACCGGCGGCCAGGGCCGGGCGATGCGGAACAGGCCGTGATCCAGCAGCAGGGAATGCGATGCCCGCTCCCCCTGCGTCAGGTCGGGGCAATTTGCACCGTCGATGGCGGCGAACAGCGGGTCCTTGCCGCCCGTCTCCGTCCACCTTATGCGGGCGGTTTCGACCGACAGGCTCATCCCGTCCGACGGCTGGTGGCAGGTGATGCAGGCGCGGCCATACTTGCCCTTGGCTTCGAAGAAGGGATGGCCCTTCGTTTCCATCGGCCCGCCATCCAGCAGCAGGCGGGTGAGGCCATCGGCGTCCGTATCGTCCAGTTGGGCCGGAAATACCGTACCATCACCGGGCGACCACCAGGCGGCATCCGCCGGCAGCGTCAAGGCCGCCAGCAGCGCCAATGCTGAAACGAGGGACCGCATCCCCAACTCCCCGCCTCAGAACCGATAGGTCAGGCGGCCGCCATATTGCCGGCGGGCGCCATAGATCAGGCCGCCATCGGCCGAAGACGAGTTCTGCAGCTGGCTGGCGATATAGGTTTCGTCAAACAGGTTGGTGACGAACAGTTCCAGCCGCACGCTGTCGGTCGGATCGATGGACAGGCGGGCATCCACTACGTCGCGCGATGGCAGGGTGGTGACCACGCTGGGGAACGGCGTGGCATAGCTTTCCGCCACGTGGGACCATTGCAGGCGCGGGGTGATCGCCGTCTCCCCCACCAGGATTTCGTACTGCACCCCGGCATTAATGGTCCATTGCGGGGAGAATGGCAGAGTGCTGCCCTTGGTCACCAACTCGTTGCGGTTGGCCACCGTATTCTGCAGAATCGTGCCCTTGGCGAATTCCGCATCCAGATAGCCCAAGCCGGCATTCAGCCCCAGGGCACCGAACCGCCCCTCGATCTCCAGCTCCCCGCCCATGGCCTGGCCGGCGGCGGCGTTCTGGGTCAGGGGCAGGCCGTTGGCCAGGCTGGCCAGCTGCATGTCCTTGTAATCGGAATAGAATAGCGACCCGTTCAGGCGCAGGCGGCGGTCCAGCAGCGTGGTCTTCCACCCGGCTTCATAGACCAGATTGGTTTCCGGCCCGAAGGACGGGCTGGAGGCCGGCAGATTGCCGCCACCGGCCTTGTAGCCCTTGGACAGGCTGGCATAGAGCATCGTGTCGTCGGTGACATGGTAATTGGCGCCCAGCTTGCCCGTCAGCTGGGTGGAGGACAGCTTGCTGATGCCGGTGCCACCAGCCGAGGCGATGCGGTTATAGGTCTGGTCGTCCCAGGAATGGCGGGCCCCGACGATCAGTTCCAACTGCTCCGTGGCGAAATAATTCGCCTGACCGAACAGGGACTGCGACTTGTTCGTCACCTTGGAAATGATGGTGGAGGTGGAGGAGACGAAATCGACGGTGTGGTTATTGTCGCGCAGCACCGACAGCGGAATATCCTCATCCATGCGGAAGGCACCGACCACCCAGGTCAGCGGCCCGTCACCGGTGGACAGCAGATTGACCTCGTTGATCAAGGTCTCGATCGTCGTATCCGTAAAGCCGACACGGCCGACATTGGCCGCCGGCGGGCGCGGCAGGGCGGTGGCCGTGCGGTCGCCATCGGTCTGATCGGTGGTGCTGCCATCCTGCCAGGAGGTCAGGGCGCGCAGATCGACATCGTCCGACAGCGACCATTTCACCTCACCCGACAGGCGGTAGCCTTCCTGCTTCAGGTAGGAGATGGCATCTTCCTGGATCACATAGGGATTGGTGCTGACCGTGTCGTTGCGGCGCTTGACGGCGTTGTTGTCGCTGTCGCTGTTGAAATATTCCGCACGCAGATTGATGCGCAGAGTCTCCGCCTCGTTGCGTAGCGCGACATTGATGCGGCCCCCCTCCAGGTCGGTATTGCCCGGATTGCTGGGGCTGGGGCCGATATTCCTGGTGAAGCTGTCGCGCTTGTCGCGGACGGCGGCGACACGCACGGCGACATTGTCGCCCAGGCCGACATTCAGGGCACCGGTGGTACGCAGCCAGTCGTAAGAGGCCACGGTCTGGTCGATGAAGCCCTTCACCACGCCGAATTCCGGATCCGGCGTGCGCACATAGATCGCACCACCCGTGGAATTCTGTCCGGTCAGCGTGCCCTGCGGCCCGCGCAGCACCTCCAGCGATCCGATATCGTAGAAGGACTGGCTGATGAACTGCTCATGCGGGATCAGCTGCCCGTCGATGTAATAGGCGACACCGGGGCTGGAGCTGGGCGCGGTCTGGGCGATGCCGACGCCGCGGATATTCACGTAAGTTGAGCGGTTCACCTGGTTGATGGCGATGGAGGGCGACACCTGCTGGATATCGGCCAGATTGGCCACGCCCTTGCGCACGATATCGTCGCCGGACAGGACGGTGGCGCTGATCGGCACATCCTGCAGGCTCTGCGTCCGGCGTTCCGCCGTCACCACGATCTCCTCCAGCACGGCGTCCTGTGCCTGGACGGCGGGGACGATGGCGCTGCCAGCCAGCAAAAGGGTAAGCAGACGCGCCGCCGGGCGCGATGCCAGCTTGTTCATGGGGCTTCTCCCTTGGGGCGGCCCGTTCGCGACCTTGAGGAACGGGCTCTTGGTTAGTTGATTTTATGAACGATACGATAGCACAAACCGTAATGCAATATAACATATGAATTGATAAGCAATTTCTGAATGTCGGCTGTTGATACCCGCTCAATATGGCCGCTATTGAGGTCGGTTGCTCCTGCATATCGCGCTTGCGAACGTGGCGTTTAAGTTATATTGCATATCTAATATAGCCGCCAAATGACCCGTTCCGAGTGCCCAGCGCATTCTGTCGACGGGCGCCTGGAAAGGCTGTATACAGATATCAAAACAAGGACACATGAATCGGGAGGATGACAGATGGGCCAGAGTTTTCCGCTGAACGCCTGGTATGTCGCGGCCTATGATGTGGAGGTGGGGCGTAAGCTCCTGCCCCGCACCATTTGCGACAAACAATTGGTTTTATACAGAAAACTGGATGGGTCGCCTGTGGCGCTGGCCGATGCCTGCTGGCACCGGCTGTTACCCCTGTCGCTGGGCAGGCTGGAGGAGGATCGGGTTGTCTGCGGTTACCATGGGCTGACCTATGATGATACCGGACGGTGTGTATACATGCCGTCGCAACACACGATCAACCCATCGGCCTGCGTGAAATCCTATCCGCTGGTGGAACGCCATCGGTTCCTTTGGGTGTGGCCGGGGGACCCGTCGCTGGCCGATCCGGCGCTGATCCCCGACATCCATTGGAACAATGACCCGGCCTGGGCCGCCGATGGCAAGGTCATCCATGCCAAGTGCGATTACCGGCTGGTGGTCGATAATCTGATGGACCTGACGCATGAGACCTTCGTGCATGGATCGTCCATCGGCAACGATGCCGTGGCGGAGGCGCCGTTCACCGCCACCCATTCCGACGATACGGCCACCATCACCCGCTGGATGGTGGATATCGAGGCACCGCCCTTCTGGGCCGACAATCTGGGCCGCAAGGACCATGTCGACCGCTGGCAGATCATCAATTTCACCGCACCCTCGACCATCATCATCGAGGTCGGCGTGGCCCCCACCGGCACCGGCGCGCCGCAGGGCGACCGATCCGCAGGTGTGGATGGGCGGGTCATCAACGTCCTGACGCCGGAGACGGGCAGTACCTGCCATTATTTCTGGGCCTTCGCGCGCAATTTCGACATCCACAACCAGGCGCGCACCCACAAGATCCGCGAGGGCGTGGCCGGCATCTTCCGCGAGGATGAACAGATCCTGGAAGCGCAGCAGCGCGCCATCGATGCCAATCCCGGCCATGTCTTCTACAACCTGAACATCGATGCCGGGTCGATGTGGGCACGACGCCTGATCGACCGGATGATCGAGCGGGAAACGCGGCCGGCGCTGGCGGCGGAATAGGGAGCAGCGGCCACGGCCGCTGCAGGCCGCCGACTGGCGGCCCGCGCCACGTGGCGCGTAAGCCAAGGCGGCGGAACCGCCGCCCCGGCGCCTGAGGGAACAAGGAAAGAATCTCATGAGTTACAATAAGGATGCAGCCCAAACCGTCAGGGCGCTTGCCGGTATCCGTGACCTGATCCTCAGCGGCGCAGTCGAACCCGGTGAGCGGCTGTCGGAGCCGGGGCTGGCCGAACGGCTGGGCATTTCGCGCACGCCGATCCGCGCGGCGCTGGCCCGGCTGGAGCAGGAGGGGCTGCTGGAGCGGGGGCCGGCGGGTGGTCACATGCCGCGCCGCTTCACCCTGGCGGAGGCCATCGACGCCATCGAGCTGCGCGGGGTGCTGGAGGGCACGGCGGCGCGGCTGGCGGCGGAACGCGGGGTGGAGCCGCGACGGATGATCGCCATCAACCGTGTGCTGGACGCCATCGACGCCCTGATGGCGTCCGATCCGGCCAACCCGTCGCTGGCGGGCTATATCGGCCTGAATGCGGAATTCCACCAGCTTCTGTCCGGCCTGTCGGGGAGCGAGACCATCGAACGGGAGATCGACCGCATCACCCGCCTGCCCTTTGCCTCGCCCAGCGCCTTCCTGGACAAGCCGGGATCGGTGGTGGTGCCGCATTCGCTGGTCTTGGCCCAGGCGCAGCATCGCGCCCTGGTGGAGGCGATCGGCCTGCGCGAGGGCAGCCGTGCCGAGGCCGTGGCGCGGGAGCATGCGCGGCTGGCACGGCGCAATCTGGAACAGGTGATGGAAGCGGGCAGCACAGCACTACGCCGCTTCCCGGCCCTGGCGCTGGTCGCCGGGTGAGAGAGGAAACGCTATCATGAAGAACGATGCCGTCTGGGTGGACGCCCGGATCACCCGTACAGAGATGGTCGCCGATGGGGTGCGGCGTATCGAGTTCGCGGCGCCAAGCCCCCTGCCCGCCTTCGATCCCGGATCGCATATCGCCGTCCGTGCCGCCATTGCCGGCGGCCATGCCATCCGCACCTATAGCTGCCTGCCCGACGCCGCACCCGGCCATGTCGCCGTGGCGGTGAAGCTGCATCCCAACAGCCGGGGCGGGTCGCGTTTCATGTTCGGCCTGGTGCCCGGCGATCAGGTGCGGATCACCACGCCGCAGAACCGGTTCGAGCTGTCCTGGCGGGCGCCGGATTATCTGCTGCTGGCCGGCGGCATCGGCATCACGCCGATCCTGGGCATGGCGGCGGCGCTGGCCGGGCGCGGGGCCAGGGTGCGGGTGGCGTATGGCGGGCAGAGCCTGGATGCCATGCCGTTCGTGGAACCGTTGCGGGTGCTGCTGGGCGACCGGTTGGCGCTGTATCCGCAGGATCAGGGGTCGATGATCGACCTGGATGCCGCCATTGCCGGCCTGTCGCCGGATGGCGAGGTCTATATCTGCGGCCCGCTGCCCATGCTGGAAGTGGCCAAGAGCGCCTGGGCACGGGCCGGACGGGCCAGCAGCCGGTTCCGGTATGAGGTGTTCGGCGATACCGGCCGCTTCACCGAGACCCCCTTCACCGTGCGCGTGGCGGGCTACGGGGTGGAGGTGACGGTACCGCCGGACCGGTCGCTGCTGGACGCGCTGGACGATGCCGGCATTCCCATGATCCATGATTGCCGACGCGGGGAATGCGGGCTGTGCGCGGTCGAAGTGCTGGACCACCAGGGCCCGATCGACCATCGCGACGTGTTCCTGTCGGACGCGGAGAAGCGGGAGGGCACGAAACTGTGTGCCTGTGTCTCCCGCATCGCCGGCGGGCATGCGGTGATCGACACGGGCTATCGGCCCTGAGGAATGTTTAGTAATGAATAATAACAAAAATTTCCACGAAGCTCAGCCCTTGAAGCAGCTTTGATAGATCCGGTCGAGCAGGCCCAGCAGCAGGGTCCGCTCGTCCGGCGACAGATGGGTCATCACGTCCCGTTCCGTCTCCTCCAGGTTGGCAAAAAGCTGCGCCAGGGCCGATTGGCCGGCTTCGGTCACCACCAGTTCATAGAAGCGCCGGTCGTTGGGCGAACGGCGGCGTTCGGCCCAGCCGCGCCCTTCCAGATCATCGACGATCTGCACCGTCGCCGACTTGTCCAGCCCCACCTCCCGCGACAGGAGGTTCTGGGAAATCCCCGGATTTGCGGCAATGATGGAAAGCGAGCTGAACAGGCCGGAACGCAGGTTCCAGTCGGCATTGCGTGCGGAGAAATTGCGCGACAGATGGTTCTGGATGCGGCGCAGCCGAAAGCCGATGAAATCACCCAGCCGCCCAAGTTCCACCTCGGGCGGGTCGTTCGTTTCGATCTTGTCGTTCGCCATGGTCATCATCGGGAAGGGAGCGGGGAATGGTGCAAAACCTTGATAGCGGAAGCGGAAAGCCCTGTCCGCAAATTCCGTTCTCCTGGATCGCATTCTGGAATTTAGATAGTTGTGAACATCAACCGTCTATGTTATGAACTATAACGAAAGGCGAAACAGCCTTCACGGTGGGGCAATGCACCCACCCGAACATCCAGGGAGGATGAGAATGTTCCAGAAGTGGACGCTTCGCGGCGCCGCGCCCGTGGCGCTGGCCGTCGGTCTTTACGCCGTACCCGCCATGGCCCAGGCCCAGCAGGCCCCAGCCCCCATCCAGCTTGAAGAGATCATCGTGACGGCGGAACGCCGGTCCACGAATTTGCAGGACACGCCCATCGCCATCACGGCGCTGACGGCCGAGGACCTGCGCGAAAAGGGCGTGGTCGACCTGAAGGGCGTGGCCGATGCTACCCCGAACTTCCAGATGACGACGTCGGGCAACGGCTCCGGCGGCAGCAATTTCGCCCAGCTGTTTATCCGCGGCGTCGGCCAGCCGGATTTCATCATCACCAAGGACCCTGCCGTCGGCATCTATATCGACGGTGTCTATCTGGCGCGCGCGCCAGGTGCCGTGCTGGAACTGCTGGATATCGAGCGGGTGGAGGTGCTGCGCGGGCCGCAGGGGACACTGTTCGGCAAGAACACGTCGGGCGGTGCCCTGAACATCACCACCCAGGCCCCGTCAGATGATTTCGGCGGCGTGGCGGAACTGCGCATCGGTGAATATGGCCGCCTGGATGTCGGCGGTTCGGTCAATGTGCCGCTGGTGGAGGACAAGCTGGCGCTGCGGGTCAGCGCGCTGTCGCGCGATCAGGATGGCTATTACAAGCGCCTGCTGCCGTCCGCAGATGGCACCAAGCGCAACGGCAACGACGTGAATGTGCGCAGCGGCCGAGCCACGCTGGCCTGGACGCCCACGGACGAACTGTCCGTCACCCTGTCGGGCGACATCACGCGGGAACGCCAGGCGGCCACCGATTATCAGGCCGTGGGCATCTTCAACGACGCCGCCAGCGCGCCCAATATCGAGCTGTATAATCGCGTCGTCCTGGCCCCGCAGGGCATGGTCTATGATAATCGCTGGGTCGCACCCAAGCCCTGGACCACCTATTCCACCTCCACCAGCTACGCCAATTCCGATGTCTGGGGCGTGTCGGGTGTGGTGAACTGGACGCCGGGCGATGTGCGGGTAAAGTCGATCACCGCCTATCGCGACCTGGACGTGGCCAGCAAGGCCGATGCCGATGGCACCCCGGCCGATATCGTGGCGTCTGCCGGCATCTCGGTGCAGCAGCACCAGTTCAGCCAGGAATTCCAGTTCAGCGGCGATGCCTTCGACGACCGGCTGAACTGGCTGGTCGGGCTGTGGTATTTCGAGGAGAAGGCGACGGACACCCAATCCTCGCGCCAGTTGGTCGGTCTGGTCGATGCGCTGCGTGCCGCCCCCAACCGGTCGATCTCCCCGCCCGGCGTGGCGGCATCGGTCTGCCCTGCCAGCGGCACGGGGCCGGCAAGCTGCCTGGGTGGTGCCACGAACGCCAACAATCTGCGGTATGACCAGGCCCGCCTGGGCAATCGCTGGCTGGACGGGTCATCCTACGCCGCCTTCGCCCATGCCGGATACAAACTCACCGATGATTTCAGCGTGACGGCCGGTGCCCGTATCAGCAAGGAAAAGAAGGATTTCCGCTATTACGAGGTGCGGCCGTCGCAGAACAATCTGGTCAGCTTCAACAACGTCACCGCCGGCGACACCTGGGATGTGTTCACGCCGAAGCTGGGGGCGGAGTACAAGTTCGACAGCAACATGATGGTCTATGTCTCCTGGTCCAAGGGGTTCAAGGCCGGCGGCGTCAATGGGCGTCCCACCCGCGCCGACCTGTTCAACACCTTCGATCCGGAGAAACTGACGGCCTATGAGGCGGGGTTCAAGGGCGACTTCTTCGACCGCCGCCTGCGCCTGAATCTGGCCGCCTACTTCAGCGATTACAACGACATCCAGATCACCCGCAACACCACCGACGGCACGGGCGCCTTCATCCGCCTGGAAACCAATGGCGGCGATGGCGAGATCAAGGGGCTGGAGGCGGAAGCCACGGCACTGCTGGCGGAGGGTCTGACGCTGCAGGCGGGCCTGGGCTATACCGACTTCAAGTTCACCTCGCTGCTGCCGCAGCAGGCGACGGCGGGCACGTTGCTGCTGACCTTGAAGAACGAGCTGCCCTTCGTGCCGAAATTCACCGGCAATCTGGGCCTGACCTATGAGGTGCCGGTATCGGAAGACGGTGCAGCACTGCGCCTGCGCGGCGACTGGCGCCATTCCAGCAGCTATTTCATCGATATCGACAATACCAAGGCCGTGGCCCAGGACGCTTACGATGTGTTCGACGGCCGCATCACCTTCGTGCCGTCGTCGGGCGATTGGGAGCTGTTCGTGGCGATGAGCAACATCACCAACAAGGCGGTGATCGCCAATGGCGTGGCGTCACCCGCCAACGGCAACCAGATCGTCACCTACAAGGCGCCGCGCATGACCTATGGCGGCATCCGGGTGACGTTCTGATGGCGGGTTTGCGCGAACCATCGTCGGCCGGGCAGGGACTGCTGACGAAGCTATCCTTCCTGCTGGGCGCTGCCGGCCTGCTGATGGCCATGTCCGCCGATGCCATCGCCGTACTGGGCCGGCATGTGGGTTTCACCGTGTTGGGCGCCATCGAGGTGGTACAGGCCAGCGTGGTGCTGGCGGCGTCGGCCGCCATGGTCGGGGCCACCCTGTCAGGTGCCCATGCCCGCGTGCATATCCTGATCGAACGGCTGGGGCCGGCCTGGCACAAGCGGTTCGATCAGGTGTCGGATCTGGTCAGCTGCCTGTTCTTCCTGTTCCTGGCCGCCGGGTCCGCCTGGGTCGCGGCGGAACTGTGGCCGGGGTATGAGATCACGGAGATCCTGGGCCTGCCGCTGCGCTGGCTGCGGCTGGTGTGGATCGGGTCCTGCATCCTGATCGCCGTGCTGTTCCTGGCACGCGCCCTGGGCAAGGGAGGCAGCGATGAGCCCTGAGATTTGGGGCGCCATCGGCGTCATCGCCCTGCTGGCGCTGCTGACCCTGGGACTGCCCATCGGCGTGGCGCTGGCCGCCGTGGGGGCCGGCGGCATCGCCATCCTGGTGACGCCGGAAGCGGCGCTGATCAAGGCTGGGGTTGTGGCGTTCGAGACCATTGCCAAGTATGAACTGGGCGTGCTGCCGCTGTTCCTGCTGATGGCGCATCTGTGCTTCGCCGCAGGCGCCAGCCGCGATTTCTTCGATGTCGCGGCACGGTTCATCGGGCATCGGCCGGGCGGGCTGGCGCTGGCATCCATCGCCGGCTGCGCCGGGTTCGGGTCGATCAGCGGGTCCAGTCTGGCCACCGCCGCCACCATCGGATCGGTGGCATTGCCGGAGATGCGCAAGCATAATTACTCCCCGGCCTTCGCCACCGGGGCGCTGGCCGCCGGCGGCACGCTGGGGGCGCTGATCCCGCCATCGGGGGCGCTGATCGTGTTCGGCATCATCGCCGAGCAATCGATCGGCAGGCTGTTCGCGGCGGCCGTGATCCCGGGCCTGAGCCAAGCCCTGTTCTACATGGTCGGCATCTATATCCTGTGCCGCATCTGGCCGGAGCTGGGGCCGAAGACGGCGCGGGTGCCGTGGCGCGAACGGCTGCCGGCGCTGCGCCGGATTATCGATATCATCGCCTTGATCGTGTTCGTGGTCGGCGGGCTGATGATCGGCTGGTTCACCCCGACGGAGGCCGCATCGGTGGGGGCGGTGGGTTCCTTCCTGTTGTGTGCCATCCGCGGTGCACTGACGCGGGCCGCCGTGTCCAAGGCCCTGGGTGACACGCTGCGCACCACGGGGATGATCTATATCGTCATCATCGGCGCCATCCTGTTCTCCACCTTCATCAGTCTGACCGGCATCACCGGCCATATGTCGGCCCTGGTGTCGGAACTGGATGCCGGGCCGATTGCGGCGGTGCTGGTGATGACCTTGCTGCTGCTGGTGTTGGGGTCGTTCCTGGATGGGTTGGCACTGATGCTGCTGACCGCACCGATCTTCCTACCCATCGTCGTCGATCTGGGGCTGTCACCCATCTGGTTCGGCATCTTCCTGGTGCGGACGATGGAGATCGGGTTCGTGCATCCGCCCCTGGGCCTGAACTGCTACGTCATCCATGGCATCGCCAAGGATATCCCGCTCTCCACCATCTTCCGGGGGATCATCCCCTTCCTGGCCATCGATTTCGTGCATCTGGCGGTCATCATCGCCTTTCCGGCGGTGACGCTGTGGCTGCCCAAGGTGCTGGGGGCATGAGGATGAACAAGCATCTGAAAAGCCTGACCGCCGCCCTCGCCCTGCTGGCGCTGACCGCCTGCGGTGCCGACGAGAAGCCGGGCACCACCACCCTGTCCTATGCCAGCCCCTACCCGCCCGGCCATCCGTTCAGCAAGGCGGATATCGAGTGGATGGAGACGGTGTCCACCAAGTCCGGCGGGCGGCTGGTGATCAAGCCCTTCTGGTCGGGATCGCTGCTGTCGTCGGACCAGAGCATGGTGGAAATCCGCCATGGCGTGGCCGATATCGGGCTGGTCACGCCGATCTATGCCAGGGGCGGGGCGCATGCGCTGCGCGGTCAGGCCGGGTTCTATGGCGGCATCCGCGACATTGCCGACCAGATCGCCATCTATAAGTGCCTGGCCGCCGCCTTTCCGGTGTTCGGGCAGGAATTGGAGGGGCTGCATGTCCTTGCCGTCCAGGGCGGCAATTTCCCCGGCATCCTGACAAGGCACAAGCCCATCGAAAAACTGGAGGATATGCGCGGCCTGCGTCTGCGGGCGCAAACCGAAGCGCTGGGCGTGCTGCGCGACCTGGGTGCCGATCCGGTCAACATGCCGATGGGCGAGGTCTATTCGGCGCTCGCCAAGGGCGTGATCGACGGGGTCGTGGCCCCGGCCGACACCATCGCGTCGCTGCATTTCGGGGAGGTGGCATCCTATTTCACCGCCCTGCATTTCGATCGCGGCGCCTATCCGGCGCGTGCCATGTCCGACAAGGCGTGGCAGCGCCTGACACCAGACCTGCAACAGGTGCTGATGGATGCCCAGCCGGTATGGGAGGCAGCCTTGGCCCGCCAGATCCTGGTGGCGGAGGATCGCGGGCTGGAGAAAGGCAAGGCGCTGAATATGCGCCTGACCATGACCCTGCCGCTGGCGGACCAGGAACGGTTCAAGACGCTCTACGCCGCCAATGCCAGGCGCATCGCCGATGAGTTGAGCCATTTCGAGATCGATGGCCACCCGATCCTGGCCCATGCTCAGGACCTGATCGCCGCACGGGCGCGGGGAGAGACTCCGGCCTGTTTCAATGCGACACCGCAAACAGCGGAGAACCAGCCATGAGCAGCGAAAGCCCCCTGTCCGGGCTGCGCGTCGCGGATTTCAGCTGGGTCGGCGCCGGCCCCCGCGCCACCAAGGACCTGGCCGATTACGGCGCCACGGTAATCAAGGTGGAAAGTGCCAAGCGCCTGGACCTTGGCCGCCTTTCCCCCCCCTTCAAGGGGGGAAAGCGCCACCATGACGCATCTGCCTTCTTCGCTATCACCAATACCGGCAAGCAGGGTGTGACCATCAACCTGAACGATCCGCGCGGCATCGAGGTGGCGAAGAGGTTGATCGCCTGGGCCGATGTGGTGGTGGAGAATTTCGGCAAAGGGTACATGGACAGGATCGGCCTGTCGTTCAACACGCTGAAAGCCATCAAGCCCGACATCATCCTGCTGTCGGTCAGTGTGGCCGGGCGCAGCGGGCCGCTGTCCGACCTGCGCGGATACGGCAATTCCGCCGCCGCCTTGTCGGGTTTCGCGGCGCTTTCCGGCTGGCCCGACCGGGGGCCGCATATGGCGCCGTTCGCCTATGGCGATGTGGTGGCGCCGATGATGGCGACGGTGGCGGTGCTGGCCGCGCTGGAACATCGCCGGCGTACCGGTGAGGGCCGGCATCTGGACGTGTCGCAGGTGGAGCCGATGATGCTGGTCACGTCGGACTGTCTGGCCGACCATCAGCGCGGCCTGCCCACGCGGCGCGGCAATGACGATCCGCGCATGGCACCGCACGGCCTGTTCCCCTGCCGTGGTTCCGATCAATGGTGCGCCATCGCCGTGCGCGACGATGCGGAATGGCGGGCATTGGCGCTATTGGCGGGGATCGGGGATAGCCGGTTCGACACGCTGGAAGGCCGCAAGGCGTATGCGAGCGACCTGGCGGCGCAACTGTCGGCCTGGACCCGGAGCCATGACAAGCACCGGCTGGCCGACAGCCTGTCGCAGGCCGGCATTCCGGCGGAAGCGGTGAACGATGGCCGCGACGTGTTCACCGATGCGGAGCTGGAAGCAGCCGGCCATTACCACCGCATCCATCATGAAAAACTGGGCGATTGCGAGATGCCGGGGCCGCCGCTGCGCTTCTCCGACGCCGCCATCCATGTCGGACCGCCACCGCTGCTGGGTGGTGATAACCGCGCCGTGTTCGTCGACCTGCTGGGCATGGACCCGGCCCTGGTCGAGGAACTGACGGCATCCGGCGCCCTGGCGTGAGGGAGAAGATGATGCTGAACCATCTGACCATCATCGACGCCACGGACGAGATGGGTGTTCTGGCTGGCCATATGTTCGCACAATTAGGGGCCGATGTGACGCGGCTGGTCTCGGCGGCTGGCGAGGTTGCCGATCCGGTCTGGACCAGGAATGTGCGCACTGTAGCACTGGACGATGCTGATCTGCCGGCATTGCTGCAAGGCGCCGACATCCTGCTGCGCAACGGGCCGCTGAGCGGTGTCGATCCGGCGGATCATCCGCATCTGATCGACGTGGTGCTGACGCCGTTCGCCGCCATCGACCGGCCGTCCACCGACTTGACCCTGATGGCGCGGTCGGGCCTGCTGCATATCGGCGGTGATCCGGACCGGGAACCGCTGCGCCTGCCCGGCCAGCAGGCCCATGCGCTGGGGGCCATCCAGGCGGTGATCGGGGCGCTGACCGCACTCCATGCCCGCAAGGACAAGGGACAGCGCGTCACCGTCTCGGCCTATCAATCCGCCGTGCTGGCCAATTACCGCGAACCGGTGATGTGGGATTGGGCCGGCAAGGTGGGGGCGCGGACCGGCAATCTGCTGGTGCGGGGCAAGTCGGGCGTGAACCAGGTGTGGAAGGTGGCCGATGGCTGGGTCACCTGGGCGCTGGTCGACAATCCCGGCATGATGCGGGCCATGGTCGCCCTGATGCGGGCCGACGATATGGCCGGACCGCTGGCCGAGGTGGATTGGGACACTATCCTGGTCGCCGATCTGCCACAGGAAACCCTGAAGGCGTGGGAGGGGGTGGTTGCCGCCTTCCTGGCCACCAAGAGCCGCACCTTCCTGGCCGAGCAGTCAAACCGCACCGGCATGGGCCTGTCGGCCATCGATCAGCCCGACGATGTGCTGTCCAGTCCGCATCATGCGGCGCGTGGGGCGTTCGAAGATTTCGCCGATCCAGTGTCTGGTCGCACCATCCGCGTGCCGGGCCCCCTGTTCCAGACCAGCCGGGAGGGCGTGCGATGAACGGCCCGCTTTCCGGCCTGACGCTCGTGGATTTCACCAAGTTCCTGCCCGGCCCGTATTGCACCTGGATGCTGGGCAATCTGGGGGCGGATGTCATCCGCGTGGAGAATCCGCGCGAGTTGGCCAAGCAGGCGCAGGTGTTCGGTTGGGAAAAGCTGTCGCCCGACGCCCGTGCCGACCTGCGCGCCCGCGACATCTATGCCCGCAACAAGCGCAGCCTGGTCATCGATCCCGGTCACGAAGAAGCGAAGTCGGTGATCGGGGCATTGGTGGCCAACGCCGACATATTGGTGGAGGATTACCGGCCCGGCGTGATGGAGGCCATGGGTTACGGCCCCGCCGCCATGCTGGCGCTGAACCCCAGGCTGGTCTATGCGTCGGTGACCTTGTGCGGCCAGACGGGGCCGTACCGGGACAAGCCGGGGCATGATCCGGTGGCACTGGCCATCGCCGGTGCCCTGTCGCGCATCGGGGAGGATGCGGATAAGCCCAGCTTTCCCGGCGTGCCGGTGGCCGACCTGTTGAGCGGATCGAACGCCGTCATCGGCATCCTGTCGGCCATCATCGCGCGCGGTGTGACGGGCAAGGGCCAGCATGTCGATGTCGCCATGTCCGATGCGTCGCTCGCCCTGGTGGCCAGCACCATTTCCCGCAATCCCGACCTGTCCAACGTGCCCGGACGCGGCAAGCGGCGCGCGGATAGCGGCATCTGGGAAACAGCGGACGGGCGGTTCATCACCACCACCGACATGGAACCGCGATACTGGCAACGTTTCTGCACGGCGGTGGGGCGGCCTGACTTCGCGGCAGCACAGATGGATATCGGCCGGCGGGCAGAGATCGCCGAGGCACTGGCCGGCATCTTCCGCACGAAAACCCTGGCCGAATGGCTGGCCGTGCTGGGCGAAGCCGACACGCAGTTCGCGCCCATCCATGATCTACCGGGCGCCCTGGCCGACCCGCATAACCGGGCGCGCGGTATGGTGTTCGAGGTCGATCTGCCCGGCGGCGGCAAGGCCCCGCATATCGGCCTGCCCATCCGTCTGTCCGACACGCCCCCTGCTCCGCCACAGCCGGCCCACATCGCCGGTGGCGACAGCGACGACATCCTGGCCGGCATCGGCCTCTCCCAAAGCGACATCCAGGCGCTGCGCGACAAGGGCGCGCTATCCGCCGGACAAGGATCAAGAGCATGAGCGAGACCAATCAACAGCGCCCGCTGGAAGGCCTGCGCGTCCTGGACCTGACCCGCGCCCTGGCCGGGCCCTATGCCACTCTGCTGCTGGCGGGGTTGGGGGCGGAGGTGATCAAGCTGGAGGACCCGGTCGGCGGCGATCTGGCGCGGGAGAACAGCCCCTATGTCGGGCGCGACGGTGTCGTCGTGGAACGCCGGCATGACGACGATATCTCCATCTCCCACCTGACCCGCGCGCGCGGCAAATATGGCGTGACGCTGAACCTGAAACACCCGGATGCGAAGGGTGTGTTCGCCGATCTGGTGAAGGGCTGCGACATCGTCGTGGAGAATTTCACCAGCGGCACGGCCGACAGGCTGGGCGTGGGGTACGCGGCGGCGAAGGAAGCCAACCCGCGCGTCATCTATTGCTCCCTCTCTGGCTTCGGTGCCAACGGGGCGGAGGGCGGCAAGGCCATGGATGTCATCATCCAGGCTTTGTCGGGGGCCATGTATACGTCGGGCGCGCCCGGGGAACCGCCGGTGCGCATGGGTGTGCCCATGGCCGACATGCTGGCCCCGGTCTTCGCCGTCATCGGCATTCTGTCCGCATTGGAACAGCGCCACCGCACCGGAGTGGGCCAGCATATCGACGTGTCGATGCTGGGGGCGCTGACGTCGTTTGTGGCGATCGAGAACTGGTCGGCCATGGCGGCGGCCGGCATGCCGTCCCGGACCGGCCTGACGGTGCAGCGCCTGTCGCCCTTTGGCGTGTTCGAATGCGCCGACGGCTATATCGCGCTGGTCGCCGTGCATGACAAGCTGGCCGCCGGCCTGTTCCGCGCCATGGGACAGGTGGAACTGCTTCAGCACCCGCAATTCGCCACCCGCGACGCCCGCGTCGCCAATGCCGTGGCGCTGGAGGCGCGCATCAATGCCTGGTCGCGGCAATTGCCCGTGGCCGATGTGGTGGCGGCGCTGGAGGCCCACGGCGTACCGGTGGCCCCCGTCCGCCATCCCGAGGATGCGCTGGTCGATCCGCGCGTGGTGGCACGGGAGGAGACCGTGCCCATCGCCCATCCCAGCTACCGTTCCGACATCGACCTGCGCACGGCCGGCATCCCCATCCTGTTCTCTGGCGCGCGCACCGGCTTCGACCCGGTGCTGCCGGTGGCGATCGGGGAGCATAATGGCGAGGTGTATGAACGGCTGACCGGCTATTCGCCCGAACAGCTAGCCGGCCTGAAGTCGCGTGGGGTGATCTGATGGCGCGCCACGCGGCCCTCGCCCTCCTGCTATCCTCCGCCGACGATCCCGCCGGAATACTGGAAGCGCTGCGGCTTCAGGGGCAACGGCCCATCCGGATGCTGGGCGTGGATGCACCGCGTGCCCTGGTGCGGGCGGCTGGGTTGCTGCCCGTCCGGCTGGTGCCCACCCATGCACCGACGCCGATGATGGATGCGATCATGGGCGGAGCCGGCCTGTCCCTGCGCGGCAAGTCGTTGCTGGAACAGCTGGTGGGCGATGGGGCGCAGCCGGACCCGGTGCTGATCACCAGTGCCGACAATGAACAGCCGCAGGTCTTCGCGGCACTGCGCGAACTGGCGCGCGATGCCGGGGGACGGCTGGGGCCGGTGCATTTCCTGGATCGGCTGTACGGACCCGGCGATGGCGTGGCGCGGTATAATGATAAGCGGCTGGCGCAGCTGCACGACTGGCTGGCCGGGATCGGCGCCCCGGTCGGGGATGTCGCGGCGGCAGAGGCCGATGAGGTACGGTTGCGTGTATTGCTGGGCCGGGTGCTGGATCTGCGGCCGGCCGGGCGGCTGACGGGGGCGGAAGCGACGCGGCTGGTGGTAGGGGCGTCACTGTTGCCGCTGGATCAGGCCGAAGCCGCCTTGTCGGCACTGTTGACCGATCCGCCGCCCGTGATCGGAGCCAAGCACAGGTTGTTCCTGACCGGTAGCACACAGGAGGATTTCCGGCTGTATGATGCGCTGGAAGCGGCCGGGGCGCTGGTGGCGGGAGAGACCCAGGATTGGGGCCGGGGCTGGTGCGGCAACCCCGCCCCCATGGTCCGCCGCGCGCCGGATGACGCAGCGTCGGTGATTGCCATGGCGCAGGCCACCGGCGCCGAAGCGCTGCTGCATGTCACAAGGCCGGGGGACGAGGCTTCCCCCTGGGATGTGAAGGTGCTGCGCGATGCGGGTCTGCCCTTCCTGGCCGTCACCTGGGACGGAACCAGCCCGATGCCCCCTGCCCTGGCGGCGTTCCTGGCCGATCCCGCAGCTCCAGCCACACCGCCGGCGCCCAGTCCGCCCCCGTCCCCCGCCCGTGCCGGTGGTGGCCGTGCCGCGCTGAAACCGCCGACGCGCAGCCGCAAGTCGCTGGCCGCCGTGGCCAGCTTCGGACAGTTCCAACGCGACTGGTTCGCGGGACTGCGCGAGCAGGTGGCGGCGGGATCCCCACTAGCCGTCGTCAATGCCAACGCGCCGCAGGAAATCCTGCGCGCCCTGGACATCCCCTTCGTGGTGAACCAATGGTGGGCGTCCATCGTCGCCGCCAAGCAGCAGTCCGGCCGTTATTTCGGCCTGCTGCGCGAGCGGGGCTATCCGGCGGATGTCGAGGCCTACAGCGCCCAGGGCCTGGCCGCGACCTTCGATGCGGATGCGCAGAACGCCCCCTGGGGCGGGCTGCCCAGGCCGGATTTCCTGGCTGCCGTGATCGGAACCGACGCCACGGCCCGCATCTTCCGCCATTGGGCGGATGAGACCGGGGCCGACCTGTTCCTCTATCAACGCAGCTTCGACAGCCGCTGGACCATTCCCGTCGACTGGTGGGACGACCTGCCAGACGACTGGGACAGGCATCTGGAACCCGAGCGGCTGGACCTGCTGGAAGGCGAATTGCGGGCGCAGGTGGCGGCATTGGAAGCGGCCACTGGCCGGCGGTTCGATCCCGGACGGTTCGCGCAGGTCATGGATCTGGTGAATGAGCAGGAGGATTGGTACCGCCGCACCCGCGACCTGATCGCCGCCAGCCATCCCGCCCCCGTCGGCATCGTCGACACCATGCCGGCCACCATGGTGCCGCAATGGCATCGCGGTTCTGTCTGGGCCCGCGATGCGGCCAAGGCGCTGTATGACGAGGTGGCGGCCCGCGTGGCGGCGGGAGAAGCCGCCTGCCCCAATGAGCGCGTGCGCCTGATGTGGGTGGGGCGCGGGCTGTGGAGCGATATGGGTTTCTATCAGCGCTGGGAGGAAAGCCACGGGGCTGTGTTCGTATGCTCCATGTACCTGTCGCTGGCGGCCGACGGCTATATCCGCCGGCACGACCGGGGGCGCGACCCGATGCGCGCACTGGCCGCACGGTTCGTGACCATGGGGGACGAGTTGCGCATGCCGACCTGGGCCGGCGCCTGGCATGTGCGCGATGCCCGCATCCATGGTGTGCACGGGGCCGTGGCGCTGGCCGATGCCGACCCGTTCGTGCTGCGCGCGCTGGAGGAGGCCAGCATCCCCATCCTGCGCCTGGACCTGGATAATTACAACCAGGAAGGGGCCGATGAGGCGGCGGTGAATGACGCCATCACCGGGTTCATCGAAATGCTGGGATGACCAAGTCTGCGCCCGAATGCCCGATCATGCCCCTCAGCCGCCGGCGCCCACATCCGTGGGCTTGGCTACGCGGCACGTGCTGCGCGGCGGCAATCGCCGTCGTACCAACGGTCAAACATTTCGACCGCTGTTAGGGTGGACGGCCCCCCGGCATCGCTGTGCCATAGTTGGGTTGTCAGACACCAACATCGGGAGCCGCCCAGATGGATTATAAGCGGATAGGGATCGACATTTCCAAGCATGTGTTCACGCTGCATGGTGTCGATGATCAGGAACAGCCCGTGCTTCGGCGCAACCTGAAGCGCAGCGAGCTTGAGGCGTTTTTCAGCAAGGTTCCAGCCACGGAGGTGGTTCTGGAGGCCTGCGGCGAGGCGCATCATTGGGGTCGGGTTCTGAGCGCCATGGGCCATCGCGTGCGCCTGCTGCCGGCCCAATATGTGAAGCCGTTCGTGAAGCGCTCGAAGAACGACCGGACGGATGCAGCGGCGATCTGCGAGGCAGCCTCCCGGCCTGGCATGAGTTCGGTGCCGGTGAAGAGCGTGGCACAGCAGGCCGACGCCATGATCCTGAAGCACCGTGAGCTGCTGGTGGGCCAGCGAACCGCAGTGATCAACGCCCTGCGCGGTCATGCCGCCGAGTTCGGCGTGGTCGTCGCCAAGGGCACGGCGCAGGTGAAGACCTTGGCGGATACGCTGGCCGCTGATGAGACGATACCGGCGGTGGCCCGCGCCCTGTTCGCACGCATGGAAGAGCATATCGACCACCTGCACCAGCAAATCCATGCCCTGGAGGCCGAATTGCTGACCCTGCACAAGGCCAGTCAAGTCAGCCGCTCGCTGGCCGAGATGCCCGGCGTGGGCCCAGCCATCGCCATCACCTTCGCCCTGACGTGGACCCGCAGCATTTTGCCTCCGGCCGGCATTTCGCCGCCTGGCTGGGCCTGACGCCCAAGGAACATTCAACCGGCGGCAAGCAGCGGCTGGGACGCATCAGCAAGGCCGGCAATGAGCGATTGCGACAATTGCTGGTCGTCGGCGCCACCGCCGTCATCCGACATGCAAGGCCAGGCAGCAAAACCGCCTCGCCCTGGCTGCTGCAATTGCTGGAGCGAAAGCCGCGAAAGCTCGTGGCCGTCGCTCTGGCCAACAAGATGGCCCGCATCCTGTGGGCCATGATGCGCACGGGGGAAGCCTACAGGCCGGCAACCGCCTGAGACATCGCCCGCGCGCCGGTGCCGGGAACAAGTGCAAAGCGATAAGATGTGAACAGGTCGAACCGACAGGCGACACATTCCGTTAATACCTGTGGCCCCAAAAGGTCGCACCGTTGCTTGGAAGGCGCTTGGCGGAACCCATCTGGGCCAGCGGTCATGTGCCGCACAAACAGGCCGGACACATGAACGCAATCGACCCGAACAAATCATCTCGCCTACCCCTTGTGCCCAAGGGGCCGTCCACACATGGTATCATTTCCCCTGCACGCGTTCCCACTGCCAGGCATCCACCGTCTCCCCGCGCGGCTGGTATCGGATTTCGAACCGGTCATTTCCCCGCTTCACATCCAGCACCAGCCAACCCTCCTGGCGGCCCTGCAACCCGTCCTGGCCCACGGGGCGCATGATCTCGTCCCCATCCCGCAGGCCCGCTTTGTCGGCGGCGGAGCCCGGGATCAGGCCGGAGACGATGCGCGGGTTGGCGGTCAGGGAGGTAGGGGCGAAGCCCAGCTCATAGCGGCGCAACTTCTTCGTTGTCCGACGGAATTCCGGCCCGAAGGCGTTCGACGGCGGCAGGACCTGCGCCCCGTTCATCATGGCGTGGAATTCGGCCAGCCCCTTGTCGCCCAGCTCCGCCTTGACCAGCCCTTCCCAGTCACCTTGCGTCAGGGAACGGTCCGCCTTGCGCCAGCCCAGCATGGTGTGGACCAAGTCATCCAGGGAGCGCTTGCCGCCCGACTTCGTGCGGATCTCATGGTCGATCTTGGCGAAATAGAGCGATGCCCGGTCATAGGGCAGCACGCGGATGCGCGTGTCGGCCCAGAAACGGGCGGGAATATCGGCATTGGGCGTGCCGGATAGGGCGTTGGTGTAATAGCGCCCGGCATGCTGGTTCAGGTCGGCCACGAACTGGTCAGCGTCGATCATGCCGGCGCGATAGGGCAAGGTGCGCTGGTAGAACACGGCCAGCCCCTCCCCGAACCAGGAGGAGAGCAACCCCTTCGGCTCGTCCAGGGAATTGACCCAGGTGTGCAGCATCTCATGCGCCAGGGTCAGCTTCAGATCGTCCAGGTCGGTCTTGTCATCGAAGGTCAGGGCGAAGGAATTGTTCAACTCCACCCCGCCGCCGGGATTGACCGGATTGGGCCGCATGAACACGCCATAGGCGCCGGGCGTGCTGTCACCGAAGAAGCGGGAATAGAAGGCGTGCAGCTTGTCGCCCCAGGCCAGCAGGCCGGCGGCGTCAAAAAGCGGCTTGCCCTGCCAGGACCCGAAATAGCCGTCCGACCGACCCGACGCCGGATAGAGCCCGACCGTGCCCGCCATGTAATAGGCATCGCTGAGCCTTTCCGCCGGCTGGTCGGCCAGGGTGGCGTCGCCGATCCCCAAGCTGGACAGGCCAGTGGCACCCTTGGGCTGGGCCGACAGGTCCCAGCGCAGGGTGACGTCGTAATGCCGCTCACCATCGGCGGGCAGGATCAGGAAGGCGTTGCCGGCGGCGGAGAAGCCACCCGTCTCGCTGCGCAGGTTGAAGGGCGGGGCCGCACCGCGCACCAAGGGTGCATTGGTGATGGGTGCGCGGTAGCGCACCGTCACCGGGCCCGCCACGTCCCGCCCCGCCGTCCAGACGCGGTGGGCGGTCAGGCCCTTTTCCGGCTTGTCGCTGCTGGCCACCGGCACCGTGCCCTTGGCATCGGTCACGGTCAGGCCGGTAATGTCGTTGGCGACGGTAACGACATTGCTAGCGACGATGGGCAGGCGGAACAGCGGGGTGGAGGCCGAGGCATTCAGGTCGGACAGCGTTAATTCCACATCGACATAGGGCACCAGGCCCGACGCGTCGATAGCCCCCGGCTTCAGCACCAGCGACAGGTCGGGCGCATCCGCCGCCCCGGCCGGCAGGGCCGCCACGATGGTGGTGATCAGCAGGGTCGGCCGCAGGAAAGCACGCATCAAGACACCCTATTCCGGTTCGCATCCATGATGGTTCCATGATCGGGGAGGTGCCGGGAACGCCGCAATGGCGGTTCGGGCGGGTTCGGGAAATATCCAACCGCAACCGGGTCGGCTTTGCGCATAAACATTCCCGCCCGCCCGCATCGCTGGCAAAGACAGGCGAATTTAATCCCGTCCGACCGCCTAACCTTACCTCCAGATCGACATGTCAGTTGGCGCACGGGGAAAACCGTTCCGCCAGACGGAGGGCGAGAGGTTGGTTTTCACCAAGGCAGGCGTCGCGGACCCGTCCGATGCGCCCACTTATACACAATGGTCCATCGAGGCGGCGCGCAAGGTGCGCGGACGGCCGGACAGCATCGTCCTGTTCGACAGCACGATCGCGGAGCCGGCTTCCCTGCTGTCCGACCTGCTGCAAGGCGGCCTGACGGGCAGCTTGCGCGACCGGTTCGTCAGCGTCTTCGGTTCCGGCAATCCCCAGCTGATCGCCGCCATCGCCGCCCGCTATGAGCTGAGCGACGACATGGTGCTGACCACGACGGGGGCGATCAGCGGCCTGGACCTGCTGCTGGACATGCTGGTGGTGCCGGGCAGGCCGGTGCTGGTGGAGCAGCCCTGCTTCGACATCCTGCCTATCCTGGCGGCCAAGGCCGGGGCGGATGTGCGCTTCGTCGACCGTGCCTATCCCGATTACGATATCGACCTGGAACAGGTGGAACGCGGCTTCGCCGCCGGGGCCGGGTTGCTGCTGCTAACCAACCTGCACAATCCCACGGGCCGTCACCTGCCCGATGCCCGCTTGCTGGAGATCGCGGCCCTGGCCGACCGGTTCGGCGCCCTGGTCATCGTGGACGAGGTCTATCGCGGCTTCGCCGATCCCGGCGCCTGCGCCGCCACGCTGGCCCCCAACATCGTGACGGTGAACAGCCTGACCAAGCTCTATGGCCTGTTCAGCCTGAAATGCGGCTGGGTGGCCGGCGATGCAGGGCTGATCGCGCGGCTGCGCACCCATCATGCCAATCGCGACCTGGGCGTCTGCAAACTGTCCCACGCGCTGGCGGCGCAGGTCATGGCCGACAGCACGGCCTTCGACGCGCATTGGCAATCGATCCTGGAGCGGACCCGGCCCGTGCTGCTGTCCCATGCCGCCGCCATGCGGGTGGACGGGCTGATCGAAGGCGACGTGCCGCCGCAGGGCTGCATCTGGTTCCCCCGCCTGACCATACCGCTGACCGGCCGACAGGTGGCGGACAATCTCTGGCAGGCGGCGGGAGTGCTGCCCGTGCCGGGGGAACTGTTCGGCGACGGACGGCACATCCGCATCGGCTTCGGTGCCGATGCGGACCGGCTGGATAGGGGAATGGGGCGCCTGCACGCCCTGCTACGGGGGGAAAGGCCCTGAAAGGGCCGCGCATAAACCAAACATCGCCGGCGTCCAAGCCGGCATTGAACAGGATGAGAGCTTCGAAGGGGGAGCATAAGAGAGATGAAGCAACGTTTGGCCCTGGCCCTGATGACGGGCATTTCGCTGACCGCCCTGGGTGCCGCCCGGGCACAGGATACCGGCGCACCTCTCCAGCTTGAGGAGATCGTGGTCACCGGTTCGCGCATCGCGCGCCCCGAAACCACCACCAGCCAGCCGGTACAGACCCTGGATGGCGCGGTGATCAATAATCGCGGCTTCCAGACGGCGGCCGAGGCCATCAACGAGATGCCGTCCATCGGCATTTCCGACACGCCGCGCGGCGACCAGGCCGGCAACAGCGTCGGTCGCAATTATATCAACATGTTCAACCTGGGTTCCCAGCGCACGCTGACCCTGGTCAATGGCCGACGCTTCGTGTCGTCCAACCCGCTGTCCACCGATGGCGCCAGCCCGGGCAACCAGGTGGACCTTAACAACATCCCCGCCGCCATGATCAAGCGGATCGAGACGGTGCAGGCCACGGGCGCCTCCGTCTATGGGTCCGACGCCATCGCCGGTGTCGTCAACCTGATCCTGAAGGACAATTTCGAAGGGGCCGAGGTGGATGCCCAGGCCGGCATCAGCGATCGCGGCGACCACGAGACCTATCGCGTGTCGGCCATCGTCGGCGGCAATTTCGACAATGATCGCGGCAACCTGACCTTCGCCTATGAACGGTCGCGCGAACGCGGGCTGCTGAACACCGACCGGGCGGCCACGGCGCGCGCCACCGCCACGCCGGGCAATGCCGCCAATACCGGCCCCAGTGACGGGCGTCCCGCCGCCATCACCATCAACGACCACCGTCTTTCGGAATTCAACCGCGACGGCGTGCTGTTCACCGCCCCTGCCCCGGTGCCGGCGCTGGCCCTGACCATCCCGGACCCGAATGACCCGACCAAACGCGTGCGCGCCCGGTTCGATGCCAACGGCAATATCGTGCCCTACAATGTCGGCACCTATTACACCTTCGCCTATGCCTCGGGCGGCGAGGGCTACAGCCTGGCCGACGTGACGGCCCTGGTGTCGCCGGTGGAACGCAACGTCGCCTATATCAACGGCCATTACGACCTGACCGAGCGGGTGAAGCTGAGCTTCGAAGGCTCCGCCTCCTGGGTGGATGCCACGGAGCCGGCCAACCAGGGTGAGTTCAACACCACCTTGCAGACCGGTTCGTCGGCCGCCCTGCGCATCACCACGGAAAACGGCTTCCTGACCGATCAGGCCCGTTCGGTGCTGGCGGCACAGGGACGGACGGCCTTCTTCCTCAGCCGTGCGCTGGACGATGTGCTGCCCGACGACGCACAGACCGTCGCCAAGTCCGACACCCAGCGCGCCGTGCTGGGCCTGGACGGCACCTTCGACCTGGGCGAGCGGGAGCTCTTCTGGAACGCCAGCGGCGTCTATGGCCATACCGGCGGCCATTACAGCACCATCAAGGTCAATCAGGCCCGCTTCACCAATGCCGTCGATGCCGTCAAGGACGCCTCGGGCAAGGTGGTCTGCCGCGTGACCCGCGACAATCCCGGTTCCACCAATGTCGATATCGCCAATTGCAAGCCGCTGAACCTGTTCGGCTATGGCGCGCCAAGCGACGAGGCGCGCGATTATATCAACGCCCTGTTCCGCCAGGATTATTCCCTGGATCAGGCCGTTGGCACGTTGAACCTGGGCGGGGACATCTTCTCCCTGCCGGCCGGTGAAGTGCGCACCGCCATCGGTTTCGAACATCGCTATGAGAAGTCGGTGTTCAGCCCCGACGACAATTCCCGCAACGGCATCGGCCGCGACGTGCCGGTCATCCCGGCGCGCGGTTCCTATGACACCAACGAATTCTATGGCGAGCTGCTGGTCCCGGTCATCGACCGCGACATGGACATCCCGCTGGTCCGCAATTTCGAGATCGAAGGCTCCATCCGCTATATCGACCATTCGCTGACCGGTACGGACACGGCCTGGAATATCGGGGAACGCTGGCAGGTCACGTCCGACCTGATGGTACGCGCCTCCAACAGCCGCACCTTCCGTTCGCCCTCGGCCCTGGAACTGTTCCTGCCGCGCTCGTCGATCAGCGCGTCGGGCCAGGACCCGTGCGACAGCCGCTATGTCAATGGCGGTGCCAACCCGACCGCGCGGCTGGCCAACTGCGCCGCCCTCTATCGTCAGATCGGGCTGGCCAGCGGTGCCAGCTTCACCTCGCTGATCTCCAACGTGCCGCGCGCCGTGACCAATGGCGGCGATGCCGGCCTGAAGCCGGAAGTGGCCGACAGCTGGACCTTGGGCACGGTGATCACCCCGTCCTTCGTGCCCAACCTGACGCTGACCGCCGACTGGGTGGACATCAAGATCAAGGATGCCATCACCACCTTCGATCTGACGGCCATCTTCTCCACCTGCTATGACAGCCCGAACCCCGATCCGGCGATCTGCGGCCGCATCACCCGCGATGCGGCGGGCCAGGTGATCGATGCGCTGCTGGGTTACGTCAATGCCGGCTATACCGATTTCGAGGCGCTGACCCTGACCGGTGATTACCGTTTCGCGCTGGAGGATGTGGGCGTCACGGCCATTCCGGGTGAGATCAACCTGAACGCCATGCTGCAATATACCAGCAAGCTGGAAACCTCCGTCTCCGGCCTGGGTTACGACCTGGACAGCTCCAACGGGGAATACACCAACCCGAAATGGAAGGGCCGGTTCAGCGTCGGCTATACCGACGGCACCCTGGGTCTGGCCTGGACCACAAACTATCTGAGTTCCGCCGTCTATAACGTCACCTATACGGCGGAAGATCGCGACATCCTGGGCGTGGGCGATTATTTCCGCCATGACCTGACCGGCAGCTACGTCGTCAACGACAATCTGACGCTGCGGGCCGGGGTGACCAACGTCTTCGACCGCGAACCCTCCTATCCGCTGGGCTATGTGGGAAGCTACGACATCATCGGCCGCAGCTTCTTCATCGGCGCCAAGGCCAGCATCTGGTAATACCCGGCCGGGCAGGTCTACCAAGACCTGCCCGGCATTTCACATCTTGGAGGGCGGCATGGGTTTCGACGGTCTGGTCATGCTGGATGCCGCCGCCGTGCGGGCCGGGCTGGATTATCCCGGCTGCATCGCCATGGTGCGGGATGCGATGAAATCCCTGTCCGCAGGGATCACCAGACAATTGCCGCGCGGCGTCATCGACCTGGGCGGCGGGCGGCTGTTCGGCCAGATGCCGGCGGCCCTGGGCGACGACGGCATGTTCGGCGCCAAGCTGATCAGTGTGTTTCCCGAGCCCGACCGCCCCACCATCCGCCGCCATCGCGGCCTAGTGGTGCTGTTCGATCCCGTTGACGGCCGCCCGGTCTGCGTGGCCGATGCCGAAGAGATCACCCATATCCGCACCGCCGCCGCCACGGCCGTGGCCACCGACGCCCTGGCCCGCACGGATGCCAAGAGCCTGCTGCTGATCGGTACGGGCGGACAGGCGCGCACGCATCTGAAGGCGCTGCCGCTGGTACGCGACTTCAAGCGGATCATGGTCTGGGGCCGTGATGCGGCCAAGGCCGAGGCGCTGGCCCTTGAGACCGGCATTTCCGCCGTCACCGACCTGTCCCAGGCCGTCACCCAGGCCGATGTCATCTGCACCCTGACCGGCGCCAGCGAACCCGTCCTGCGCGGTGGATGGCTGCGGCCCGGCACCCATGTGAACCTTGTCGGGTCCAGTGTACCCGGCCCGGTGGAGGTGGATGGCGAGTTGGTCCGCCGTTGCCGCTACATCGCCGACAGCCGCGCCAACGCCCTGCTGGCGGCGGCCGAATTCCTGGCCGCCCGCGCCGCAGGGCTGGTCGATGACAGCCATATCGTGGCGGAGATCGGCGAGGTGCTGCTGGGCCGCATCCAAGGCCGCCAGAGCGATGAACAGATCACCGCCTATAAATCGCTGGGCCACGCCGTACAGGATCTGGCTGCCGCAGCGCATCTTTACCGGAGAGCCCTGGAACCATGACATCCTCCCTGCTGCGCGCCGGCATGCTGGCCGGCACGATGATCGCCGGACTGCTGCTGACGCACCCGGCCACCGCCCGCACCGAACGGCTCAGCGTCATCGCCGGGGGCGAGAAGGTGGGGTTCGTGGAGGCGGAGATCGATGGCAACCGCATCGCCATCCGCCATGACGTGAAGAATAACGGCCGTGGACCGACCATGGCGGAAAGGCTGGTACTGGACCGTGCCACCGGCCTGCCCGTGGAATGGGCGCTGGACGGTACCTCCACCTTCGGCAGCCCGGTGGCCGAACGCTTCACCCGTGATGGGGCCAAGGCCGCCTGGACCGACAGCATGGGCGACGGCACGGCCGATGCCGGCCAGCAGCTCTATGTCGGCCAATATGCCAGCCCCTGGGCGCTGGGCCTTTATGCCCGCGCCCTGCTGAAGGACAAGGACCGGCGCATCCCCGTCCTGCCGGCGGGTGAGTTGAGCCTGGAAAGCCTGGGCAAGGTCACGGCCGGTGAGGGTAAGCAGGCGCTGAAGCTGGATGCCTATCTGATCAAGGGCATCGATCTGGAACCCGCCATCATCCTGCTGGACAAGGATGGCAGCCTGTTCGCCGAAATCTCCGCCAATGGCGTGGTGGTGCGCGAGGGGCATGAGGCGGCGGCCGACAGCTTGCGCCACGCGGCGGAGAAGATCGAGGCCGACCGGTACGTGGCCCTGCAGCAGCGGCTGGCCCGCCGTTTCGACCAGCCCGTGCGCATCCGCAATGTCCGGGTCTTCCAGCCGGAGACGGGGACACTGTCCGATCCCGTCTCCGTCGTCACCTTCCGTAATCGCATCTCCGCGGTGGAGCCGCTGGACAGCCCGGCCACGCCGGGCGAGGTGCTGGTGGAGGGCGGGGGCGGCACGCTGATGCCGGGCCTACACGACATGCACGCCCATGTCAGCCTGCAATCGGCCCTGCTCTATATCGCCGCCGGTGTCACCAGCGTGCGCGACATGGGCAACAGCAATGATGTGCTGCTGGGCCTGACCGATCAGATCGAGGTAGGCAAGGTCGCCGGCCCGCGCATCGTGCGCAACGGCTTTGTCGAGGGCCGCAGCCCGTTCTCCGCCCGCAACGGCATCGTGATGGATAGCGAGGCGGCGGCACTGGACGCGGTGCGCTGGTACGCGGCGCGCGGTTACTGGCAGATCAAGGTCTATAATTCCATGAACCCGGCCTGGGTGCCGGCCTTGTCGGCTGAAGCCCGACGGCTGGGGCTGGGTGTGACCGGCCATATCCCGGCCTTCACCAATGCCGATGCCATGATCGATGCCGGCTATGGCGAGGTCACCCATATCAACCAGGTGATGCTGGGCTGGGTGCTGAAGCCCGATGAGGATACGCGCACGCCCCTGCGCCTGACGGCCATGACCCGCACGGGTGATCTGGATCTGAAAGGCCCGGCGGTACGCAAGACCCTGAAGGCGATGGTGGACAAGGGCATCGCCCATGACCCGACGGCGGTGACGCTGGAACTGCTGATGCTCAGCCGCAACCGGGTGCCCTGCCCCTGCGTGGCCGATTATATCGACCATCTGCCCATCGGGCTGCAGCGCCGCCGCATGAATGCCATCGCCCCGATCAAGGGACCGGAGGAGGATGCCGCCTATCAGGCCGGCTTCGCCAAGGTGCTGGAGGTGCTGAAGCTGTTCCATGACAATGGCATAAGGCTGCTGCCCGGCACGGACGACCATACCGGCCTGTCCCTGCACCGGGAACTGGAGCTTTACGCCAAGGCCGGCATTCCCGTGGCCGATGTGTTGCGCATGGGCACACTGGGACCGGAACAGTACATGAAGCGCGACCAGATCCTGGGCTCCATCGCCAAGGACAAGCTCGCCGATTTCTTCCTGATCGACGGCAATCCGCTGGAGAATTTGGGTGCCATCCGCCGCATCCGCATGGTGGTGAAGGATGGGGCGGTCTATTACCCGGCGGAAATCCTGGAAGCGTTAGGCATCCGGCCCTTTGCGACACCGCCGACGGTTACCCTGCCCGACACCCCGGCCCGCCGCGCCGATGCGCTGCCGGTCGGGCCGCATGATCATTCGCACGAATATGGCGTGCAGACCGCGTATTGATATCGGCGGAGACCAATGAAAAAGGGGCGGACCTGCATCCGCCCCTTTTTCATGTCCGGCTTCCGGCCTCTAACCGCCCGCGACGGCTGACCACATAATAGACCGCACCCACCAGCCCCCACCCCAGCAGCATGGCATAGGGCCGCCAGTCCGCCTCGAACCCCACCACGATCAGCACCAGGGCAGAGCAAGCACCCAGCCCGGCCACGGCGATCTGCTGGGCCTTGGGCAATTTGAAGCCGGCCCGTTCGTACAATTCCGGATGATCGCGGGTTACCCGTGCTGCAGCCAGGCAGATGGTGCCGTACTTCACCAGATTGGGAATGTTCACGGCCAGGAACAGGAAGGTCAGTTCCATGGGCAGGAAGAGGCCGACACAGCCCAGGCCGAACACGGTCAGCAGCGCCATATAGGGCGTCTGCCACTTGGGATGCACCCGCGCCAGTGCCGCCGGCAGGACGCCGGCCCGCGCCATGGCGAACAGCGAGCGGCTGAACAGCATGAACAACCCGTTCAGCGACTTGCCGATCGACGCCGTGGCCGCCACCACGATCAGCGGCACCGCGAACGGCCCCATGAAACGCTTGGCCGCCTCCAGGATCGGCGCCTCGCTGGCGCCCAGCGGGTCCGCCCCGAGCACGCCCAGCGCCACGATGGCCACCCCCAGATAGAGCAGGGTGGCCACCCCAATGGACAGCGCGATACCCAGGGGGATGTTGCGGCGGCTGTTCTTCACCTCGCTGCCGGCCTCCGTCGCCGCCTCGATCCCGGCGAACAGGCCGGTCAGGATGGGGGCGGCGGCGATCACGGCCATCCAACCATGGGGGGTGAAGGGGGCGAGATTGTTCAGATCGACCTGCGTTCCCGCCCCCCAGAAGATGAAGACCATGAACAGCACCACCACCAGCGCCATCAGCACCTTCTGCGCCCGCGCCGCGATATGCACGCCGAACAGGTTGGCCAGCAGCGCCATGACGAACAGGGCGAACATGGTGGGCCTGGTCGGCAGCGGCACGATCATCGACAGATAACGCACCAGCACCAGCGCCAGCACGACCATCGCCCCCATATTCGCCACCAGCCGCAGCCAGGTGATGACGAACGCCACCTTGGGATGGACGAACCGCGCCGGCCATTCATACGACGCACCGGAGACCGGCAGGGTGGAGCCCAGAAAGGCGTAGGAAATGGCGATCAGGAAGATGGGCAGCGCGCCCACCAGCACCGACACCAGCATGCCCGGCCCTGCCAGCGCCGCCGCCGGCGCCATGGCGGAGAAGATGGCCACGCCCACCGCCGACCCCAGGCCCAGCGCCACCACCCCCCACAGATCGATCCCCTGGCGCAGTTCGGGCAGGTCGGGGGCAGGCTTGGCGTCGGTCATCGCGGGTTCCCGGTCTCATCCATTCGTGATTGCCGGTCAACCCGGCATGCACCGCAACATAGGGCAT
Source organism: Niveispirillum sp. KHB5.9 (assembly GCF_048066115.1). Taxonomy (NCBI): domain Bacteria; kingdom Pseudomonadati; phylum Pseudomonadota; class Alphaproteobacteria; order Rhodospirillales; family Azospirillaceae; genus Niveispirillum; species Niveispirillum sp. KHB5.9. The sequence goes on from NZ_JBLTYX010000002.1 coordinate 164,682, forward strand.
CCGCGCGGCGAGTTTTTTGCGAGATTGGGGCCTTTCGGGAAGTATCTTTCCCCGGACGGCGCCCCGCACCTCCGGCGACCTGCTTTATACCCGATCCTGGGAATTTTCGAAAAATTGACACCAATGAATGACAGTTGATCGAATGGATGAATTCCATTATCCGGAAAATCCGGATCATCATGCCCATCGAAAGGGAAGCCGCCCATGTCCGAGGAACTGACCGCCGCCGACATCCGCATCCTGGAGCAGTTGCAAAAGGATGCATCGCTTTCCACGGGTGAGCTGGCAGACAAGGTCGGCCTGTCGCAGTCCCCTTGCTGGCGGCGCCTGCAGCGCCTGAAGGAGGAGGGCTATATCAAGGGACAGGTGGCCCTGCTGAACCGGGAGAAGCTGGGCCCCGGCATGATCATCTTCGCGGTGATCAAGATGACGACGCTGACCCCCGAACAGCGGGCGCAGTTCATCCGCACCATCGAAGTGACCCCGCAAATCCTGGAATGCCACACGATCTTCGGGGAGATGGACATCATGCTGAAGATCGATGCGATCTCCATGCCCTGGTACCAGGAATTCATCTTCGATGTGCTGCTGAAACTGCCCGGCGTGGTGGATGTGCAATCCACCGTGACGTTGAAGGAACTGAAATACACCACCGCCCTGCCGCTGCGCGGTGCCAAGGCGCTTTGAGCCTCGAACCATTCCCCGATCAGCCATAGCATTGTTGGCATAAAATCATATAAATAATACCCGATCAAATCATCGGGGGAAACATGCTCAAGAACAGTGCCTTCACGTCCTGGCGGTTGCCGGCCGCTGCCTGCCTCGCCCTGGCCCTGGCCGGCCAGCCGGTCATGGCCGGCACGGACAGGCCGGAACAGCCGATCAGCGTGACGATCCAGGTCGATGCTTCGAAGACCACAGGCCCGCTCAAGCCCGTCTGGCGTTTCTTCGGCGCCGACGAGCCCAATTACGCCACGATGAAGGACGGGCAGAAGCTGCTTGCCCATCTGGGGGAGTTGAAGCCCAAACAGGTCTATTTCCGCGCCCATAATCTGCTGAATACCGGCGATGGCACCGCCGCGTTCAAGTGGGGTAGCACCAACGCCTATACCGAGGACAAGGACGGCAAGCCGATCTACAACTGGATGATCACCGACATGATCATCGACAGCTATCTGGCGCGCGGCGTCCGGCCCTATCTCCAGATCGGCTTCATGCCGGAGGCGCTGTCATCCGCCCCCGCCGGCACGCCCTATCGCCATAGCTGGCGGCCCGGATTCAAGTATGAGCTGATCGAAGGCGGCTGGAACTATCCGCCCAAGGATTATGGCAAGTGGGAGGAACTGGTCTATCAATGGACCAAGCATAATGTGGAAAAATACGGCCGGGACGAGGTTCTGACCTGGTATTTCGAGGTGTGGAACGAACCCAACGGCCCCTCCTACTGGAAGGGCACGCCAGAGGAATTCTACAAGACGCATGACTATGCCATCGCCGGGGTGAAACGCGCCCTGCCCGAGGCCAAGGTCGGCGGCCCGGATGTGGCCGGCTCCGGCGGGGCCTTCATGGATGGCTTCCTGAAGCATGTGGTGTCGGGCACCAACCATGCGACAGGCCAGACCGGAACCCCCACCGACTTCCTGGCCTTCCATGCCAAGGGCAGCCCGACCTTCATCAAGGGTCCCGAGGGCGGTTACGTGCAGATGGGCATGGTCAATCATCTGAAGGCCGTCGATAACGGCTTCCGGAAGATCGCCGCCGTCCCGGCGCTGAAAAACACAGCCATCGTCATCGGCGAAAGCGATCCGGAAGGCTGCGCCGCCTGCCCCGGCCCGCAGAACGGCTATCGCAACGGCACCATGTATTCCAGCTACACCGCCGCCTCCTTCGCCCGCATCTGGGAGCTGGCGGAGCGGCACAAGGTCAATCTCGACGGGGTGCTGACCTGGGCCTTCACCTTCGAGGACCAGCCCTGGTTCGCCGGATACCGGCAGCTGGCCAGCAACGGTATCGACCTGCCCGTGCTCAATGTCTTCCGCATGTATGCCAAGCTGGGGCCTGACAGCATCGCCGCCACCAGCAGCGCCCAGGTGCCGCTGGACGAGATGATGGCCGGGGTGACGCAGAAGAATGATGTCGGTGTCATGGCCACCCGCAAGGGCACGGAACTGGCCATCCTGATCTGGCATTACAATGACAATGACCTGGCCGGTCCCGATGCCGCCATCCGCCTGCAACTGGACGGGTTGGGCAAGGCAAAGGCCCGGAAGGTCACGCGGTATCTTGTCGATCCGCACACGGCCAATGCCTACACGCAATGGCAGAAGATGGGCTCCCCCCAATCGCCCGACCAGGACCAGTACAAGCTTTTGGAAGCCGCCTCCATCATGCATTCCGAAAGCCTGGCCCCCCTGTCCGTGGCCAAGGGCAAAGCCACGCTCGACCTCACGCTGGTCCGTCAGGGGGTGACGCTGCTGATCCTGGAATAGGGGGCGGCGATCAGGGGCCTATGGCCGCGGCGTCCAGCCGCCGGCCTTTACGGTGAGCTGCGGCAGAGCCGCGACGACGTCGGACCAGGAGACATACTTGAAGTTGGTGGCGTTGGGCTTGCCGCTCAAGCCGTTCAGGTCGTCATTATAGCCGTCCTGGACCATCAGCAGCCCCTGCGGATATCCCGGCAGCGGGATCGACACCAGCTCCGCCCCATCGCATTCCTGACCGGCATCGATGGGGCCGTTGGCGGTCAGCCGGAAGCTGCCCAGGTAACGGTTCTCCCCGCCCCGTTCGAAGATGGCAAAACTGTCATCCAAGCCGCCATTGTCGGAATGGCCGCCATCGCCATGCGCATCGCCCTGGCTGGACGCGATCAGATAGCCGGTGCCATCGGCTCCACGGTAAAGCGCCAGCCCCTCCACATCACGGGCGATCCTGCTGTCCTGGTTGTTGAACGGGCTCTTCACCGATCCGCGCGTCTCATAGAAGGGCCTGTCCTCGGCCTGGCCCGTCGTCAGGTTTACCCGCCACAGGCCCACATCCTCCTGCCCCGCGAACAGGGTGCCGGCCTCGGCATCGACCACCAGCCCCTCGAACTGCGGTGACCAGTCCTGCGCCGGATCGGTCTCGCTCTCCGCCCACAAATCCTGGCCCTTGTGGCTGGTGGGGAAGTCCCAGTGGCGGGTGCGCTCGTGGCCCACCGTGCCGTCGGCCTTCACCACCAGCCGCTGTTCGGCCAGGCGGGCCGCCTTGCGCTGCGCCACCACGGCGCGGACCTCGCCGGTGGCCTTGTCCTGCCACAGGGTCAGACCATAGGCGCTGACCTGATCGGCCACCGGATTGTCGATCTCGCTCTTGCCGTCGGGCGACAGGCGGGTGGGGAAGACCTGACCCTGGTTGGGGTCGGTGATATCGGTCAGAGGGCTGGTGGGGTTGGCCGGATCGATGGCCCAGACCATCAGCCGGTCGCGGCCACGGTCGCTGGCCACGGCGATGTCGAAGCTGCTGCCGTCGGGACGCTTCAGCCCATAGGCCACGTCGACATTGTTGTAGCGGCCATCGGGCTCGGCATCGATGCGCTGCACCAGATTGCCCTGAAGATCATAGACCCGCAGGCCCGATCCCTTCACCGCCGTGATCATCAGGCTCTTGCCCGGATCATCCGGGTGCAGCCAGAAGGACGGATCATCGGCGTCCCCCTTCTGCGCGCTGTCGGGCATGCCGGGCGCGGTCTCCGCCACAGGCTTGACCAACGGAAGCGGGGCATAGGCCATGGGCTGTTCCTTGCCGCAGGCGGTCAGAAGCAGCAGGGCCGCAATCGGGATCAGCGCACGCATGGTCGGGGTCTCCCACTCCTTGAAGGATTCTTCCAGGGGGTGGTGGCCCCTCCCCCTGTCCTGGGGATGTATCACCGTTTTCCGCCCTACCAATTTGACGGATTTATGAAACTTCGCCCCGCCCGCCGGCGATAGCCCTCAAGATGAAAGCCAGAAACGCCCCTGTGCCAGCGCCGTCAGGTCGCTCGCGAATTCACGGCGCGCGGTCTCCAGCGCCTGCATGGGGGAGCCGGTGGCCAGCAGCCGGATCATCTTGCCGATGAACATGCATTGCGGCAGCAGCGCATCCAGCGGCCGAACCACAACACCCATATCCGCCAGCACATGTTTCCAGGCCCGTGTCTGGTCGGCGATGCTGTTCCAGACCATGGGCCGCAGTTCCGGCCGCCGGGCCGCCTCCAGCCAGACGGTGAAATTCGCCAGGTTCTGGTCGGCAAAGGCCGTCACCTCGCGCAGGAACACCACGGACGTGCGGTCGATCAACCGTTCCAGGTCGCGTGGGCCGCTATCCATGGCGGCGGCTACGCGGTAGCGCTGCTTGGAATCCTCGAACAAGTGTGCCTGGGCGGCGGCCAACAGGCTGTCCACCGTGGGAAAATGATAGGCCGGCCCCGCCGGCGCCAATCCCGCCTGCTGTGCCACGTTCCGATAGGTGACAGCTGCACTCCCGTCCGTTGTCAGGATGGCGATGGCGGCGGCGATGATCTTGTCCCGGGTTTCGGCCGATTTGCGCCCGGGCTTGAGCGGCGGCAAATCATTGGCAAGGGCCGGCGGCGCCCAGGCATCCAGCGGCTGCGCGCCCTTCAGCATCACGGCAGCGACCTGTTCCTCCGTCAGCCCCAGGGCCAGCACCGCCAACAGCAGGCCGATCATGGCATCAATGGCGGAACCGGCCGTCGCCTGCGGATCCGGTGCATGCGTCGACCGGGCGATATCCTGCCAGATCACCACCAGCCCGGCGAACCATTCCCGGGCCAGGGCCAGGCTTTCCGCGTGGCGCGGCGCGTCCAGCATGATCTCCGCCCAACAGGCCGCCCCCGTCCGGTCACGCCCGACGGCGTTGACCAGCAACCGGACGACATACTCGCGCACCGATCCGTTGCGCCCGGACAGGGCCGCCCGCCGGAAAGCCTCGGTATAGCCGTCAAGAACCTGATGGGAGGCGGCGGCGACCATGTCGAACTTGCTGTCGAAATAATAGGTGGTGGCCGCCAGTGAGACGCCGGCCTCCTGCGCCACAAGACGGTGGGTCAGGCCGGCGATGCCATGATGGGCCATGAGGGTGACGATGGCATCCACCATTCCGGCCCGGCGCTGCTGCGACCGTTCCTGCTTGTCCCCCCGGCGGCGCGCGGGCGGCACGGATGCGGCTGGCTCTCTCATGGCACCCCATGGCGCTGTCTCTGACGGCGCGAAACCTACCGTCCCGCATCCTCAAACGGCAAGCCCCGCGCTCAGCCACCCAGGAACTGGGCCGGAGTGACATCCAGGCAGGTGCTGTCCATCCGTTCCACCAGACCGAGCTGGGGCAAGGCACGCGGCAGCTCAAAACGGAAGAAATACCGGCAGGCGGCGATCTTGCCGCGGTAGAAGTCATCTTCCGCCGTCCCGGCTTGCAGGGCCGTGCTGGCGGCCACGGCCTGTTTCAGCCACAGCCAGGCGATGACGATCTGGCCGAACGCATCCAGGTAGAGCGTGGCATTGGCCAGCCCGCGTTCGGCATCCGCACAGGCCAGGACGGTGCGGGTAGCCCGGCCCAGGCCTGCCAGGGCGGCGTGCAGGGCGTCCACCTCTTGCGCGAAGGTGCCATCGGCCTCCGCCGCGTCCTGGGTCTGGCCGATCTCCAGGACCAGCAAATCCACGGCCCATCCGCCTTCCATCCGCACCTTGCGGCCCAGCAGGTCCAGCCCATGGATGCCATAGGCCCCCTCATGGATGGCGTTCAGGCGGTTGTCGCGGTAATGGCGTTCCACCGGATAGTCACGCGTATAGCCATATCCGCCCAGTATCTGGATGGCCAGCTTGTTGGCCTCCAGGCAATGTTCAGCCGGCCAGGACTTGGCCATCGGGGTCAGCAGTTCCAGCAGCAGATGCAGGTCGCGCCGCTCCGCCTCCTCCGCGGCGGTCGCCATCCGGTCGACCAGCATCGTGCAATAGCAGGACAGGGCCAGCGCGCCTTCCACCGCCGCCTTCTGGGCCAGCAGCATGCGGCGGACATCGGCATGTTCGATGATCGCCACCTGCGGCGTGGTCGCATCCTTGTTGCGCAAGGCGCGGCCCTGCGGACGGGTGCGGGCATAGTCCAGGGAATAGAGATAGCCGGCCAGAGCCGACATGGTGGAATTGGCGCCGACGCCGATCCGCGCCTCATTCATCATATGGAACATGCAGGCAAGGCCCTGGTGCGCCTCGCCCAGCAGATAGCCGTGACAATCCCCCTGCTCCCCGAAATTCAGCAGGCAATTGGTCGTGCCGCGCTGACCCATCTTATGGTTCAGGCCGGCGAGCGCGATATTGTTGAAGGCCCCGGGGCTGCCGTCGGGGTTCAGCCGGTATTTCGGCACGATGAACAGCGACAGGCCCTTCACGCCGGGCGGCCCGTCCGGCCGGCGGGCCAGCACCATATGGACGATGTTTTCCGTCAGATCCTGATCCCCGCCGGAGATCCACATCTTGGTGCCGGTGATGCGGTGCAGGCGGCCGTCCAAGGGCTCCGCACGGGTGCGGATATCGGAGAGCGACGATCCCGCCTGCGGTTCCGACAGGCACATGGTACCGAACCAGCGCCCCTCCAGCATCGGCGGCAGGAACGATGATTTCTGTTCATCCGTACCAAATGTCGCCAGCATGTTGGCGGCAGCCACGGTCAGCAGTTGGTAATTGGCGATGGAGATATTGGCGGCTGCCAGGATACCGTTGATCAGCATGGTCACGGTGGTGGGCATCCCCAGCCCGCCCACCTCCTCATTAAAGCCGGCGGAGAACAGGCCGGCCTGCGCACAGGCATCCAGGGCCTGCTTCACCCGCGCATCGACCAGAACGCGACCGTCAGTGAAATGCGGCTCATGCGCGTCCAGATCGGCGGCGCAGGGCAAAAATTCCTTCTCCGCGATGGCCTGGGTGGCATCCAGCACCGCGTCGACGGCCACACGGTCATAGGCGGCAAAGCGGGGTGCGGCCAAAACCCTGTCGAAGCCCAACGTCTCGTAAAGCAGGAAGTCGATATTCCGGCGATGAACGATCAGGGACATCGGGGCCACTCCGGTCAGGTTCTGTATCGCCGATGGAATACGGGCAGCCCGATCCAGTGGTCAAGATTTTTTGATCGTTCGTACCAATTTTATGACTGGACAGGATGAGGTCGAGATTCAATACTGACTTCCGCGTCAGTCAGTATTGACGATCACCGGACGGTATGAGAACGTCAGACCGTTCGCGCAAAAGCGTCACCAAGGCGCAGCCGCTAACAGGGAGGAAAAATTGAGATATAGAGCTTGCACAGCGTCGCTGGCGGCGCTGCTGGTCGGTGCGTCCGCGTCCGTCGCGCAGACCCCTTCCGACAACAATATCGTGCTGGAAGAGATCGTGGTGACGGCGACCCGCCGCGCCGAACGCCTGCAGGATGTCCCGCTTTCCATCACCGCCTTCACCCAGGCCGAACTGACCCAGAAGGGCATTGTCGGCGTCGAAGGCATCGCCAAGGCGACGCCGGGCGTGGTCATGGACCATCGCAGCAGCAACAATCTTTCCGTCACCACCCGCGGCATTTCGGTCAATGGCTATGACGCCGGGCTGCAGAGCACGACCACCATCTATCTGGACGACCTGCCGCTGACCACCATCGGCAATTCGGTGACACTGGACCCGTCCCTGTTCGACATGGAACGGGTGGAATTCCTGCGCGGGCCGCAGGGCACGCTGTTCGGCTCCGGCTCTCTCTCCGGTGCGCTGCGCATGCTGACCAAGAGCCCCGATCTGACCAAGACCGATACGGCCCTGTCGGTGGATGGCGGCTATACGCCCGCGTCGGAAGGGCTGCGCCAGCGCTATAACGGCATGGTCAATGTGCCGCTGGTGGAAGACAAGCTGGGCCTGCGTGTCGTCGGCTTCTATCGCAACGAAGATGGCTATATCGACAATGTCGGGCTGGGGAAGAAGAATTCCAATTCCCTGGAAAGCTGGGGCGGCCGGGCGATCATGCTGTGGAAGCCCACGGACCGCCTCAGCCTGCGGGTGATGGCGCTGTACGAGGACAGCCAGCCGCGCGATGCCTCGCTGGTCACCCCGGCGCTGGGCGAGCGCAAGCGCTACACCAAGATGCCGGACCTCTACACGTCGCAGACCCAGCTTTACAATGCCACGCTGGATTATGATTTCGACTGGGCGCATCTGACCAGTTCGACCAGCTATGGCCACCAGAAGGGTCATTTCGACGTCGACCTGGCCGGCACCTTCGCGCTGGCCGTGCCCTTCGACCTGTTCAATACCGGCATCTGGAAGAACTTCGTGCAGGAGACGCGGCTGGTCTCCAATACCGGCGGCAAATTCGACTGGACGGTGGGCGCCTATTACCTACATCGCGACCAGTTCCTGGATGCGCGCCAAGCATCGACGCCGGAATTCCTGGCCGCGCGGGGCATCACCGGGCTGGGGCCGAGCGGCACGTTCCTGTCCAATGTCACCGACGCCAGTTCCTACGAACTGGCCGGGTTCGGGGAACTGACCTGGCACATCACCGATCAACTGTCGGCCATCGGCGGGTTGCGCTATGGCAAGTACAAGACGACGGTGGACGTGCTGTCGGGCTTCAGTTCGGCTTATTTCACCTATGCCCTGGCCGGCATCCGCGGGCCGCTGGCCCTGGTGCCGACGGCACCGGTGACGCGTGAATATCCGTCGGCGACGAAATCATCCTGGAAGGCCAGCCTTTCCTATGAGCCGTCGCACGACCTGACGCTCTACACCACGGTGTCCACTGGCTATCGCACGCCGGTGTTCAATGCCCGCGCCGGCAGCGTCAGCACCGTCAACCCCAACGATCTGGTCATCCCGCCGGGCGCCAGCTCCGACGACCTGACCAATTACGAGGCCGGGGTGAAGGGCTATTGGCTGGATGGCAAGCTGACCGCCAACCTGGCCGCCTATTACATCGACTGGAAGAATTTGCAGGTCCAGGCCAACCGCGTTTCGGATAGCGTGCAGTTCGCCACCAATATCGGCCGCGCGGTCAGCAAGGGGCTGGAAGCGGAGGTGACGTTGCGGCCCATTCCGCGCCTGACCCTGGGCCTGAACGCCGCCCTGAACGAGGCCAAGGTCACCAAGCTGTCGGCGCAGGAGGCACAGATCTCCGGTGCCGTGGATGGTGTCCGGCTGGCTTCACCGCACCTGCAGGGATCGTTCTTCGGCACCTACAGCTACACGATCCTGGACGACAAGCCGGCCTTCACCAGCTTCCAGGTACAGCATGTCGGCTCGTTCCCCGTCGGCTTCCCCAATACGCCGGGCACGGCGGGCCTGCCCCGCGCCACCTATGCCAGTACCGATGCCTATACGCTGCTGAACATGCAGACCGGGGCGACGTTCGGGGATGTCAGCGTCACGCTTTATGGGGAGAACCTGACCAACAAGCACGCCGTCACCTATGTCCATCCCGAAGCCTTCGTCTATAGCCGCCACGCTATCACGCGGCCGCTGACCGTCGGCGTGCGCCTGGGGTACAGCCTATGGTGAGCGCGGGCGTGAAGGGCCTGCGCGGCTGGCTGGTTTTTGCCAGCCTGTGCGCGGCCGTCGCATGCGGCCTGCCTGTGCTGGCCGATACACCGCCGCAGGTCCGCGTCGCCGACGGCATCCTGCAGGGGATGTCGGGCGACGGGGTCGCCGCCTACAAGGGCATCCCCTATGCCCAGCCGCCAGTGGGCGACCTGCGCTGGAAGGCCCCGCTGCCGGCCAAGCCGTGGCAGGGCGTGCGCGATGCCAAGAACTTCGGCAATGCCTGCCTGCAGCCGCCACCGGTGCCGACCAGCGTCTATTATGGCGGCATGGCCCCGATGGGGGAGGATTGCCTGTCCCTGAATGTCTGGGTACCGGCCAAGGCCAAGGGGCTGCCGGTCATGGTCTGGATCCATGGCGGCGCCCTGGTGGGGGGCAGCAGTTCCGAACCACTGTATGATGGCACCAGGATCGCGCAGCAGGGCGTGATCCTGGTTTCCATCAATTATCGGCTGGGATTGCTGGGCTATCTGGCCCATCCGGCGCTCAGTGCCGAATCCCCGGACAAGCTGTCGGGCAATTATGGCTTGATGGACCAGATCCTGGCGCTGCGCTGGGTGCGCGACAATATCGCCGCCTTCGGCGGGGACCCGGCCAAGGTCACCATCGCCGGGGAGTCCGCCGGTGCACTGAGCGCCATCGCCCTGGTGGCCAGCCCGCAGGCGAACGGCCTGTTCCGCGGGGCGATCTCGCAAAGCGGTTACATGCCCGCCTACCGTGCCTTGAAGGAAGATGTGTTGGGCCTGCCGTCCGCCGAGGCGGCGGGGGCAGCGCTCGGCAAGCTGGCGGGTGTCACCGATGCCGCATCGCTGCGCGCCGCCGATCTGGTGACCCTGTTCAAGGCCGGCATGGCCACGGGCTGGGCACCGGAACCGGTGATCGACGGGGTGGTGCTGAAGCGCCAACTGGCCGACACGTTCGCGGCCGGCGAACAAGCCAAGGTCGCGATCCTGGCCGGCTTCAACGAGGGGGAGATCAGATCCCTGCCCTTCCTGATGCCCAAGGGCGTGTCCGACACCAAGGCGGCATATGAGGCAGATATACGCCGCCGCTTCGGGACGCAGGCCGACGCCTATCTGGCGGTCTATCCCGGCGACGATCCGAAGGAGGATGCGGCCGCTTCCATCCGTGACGGGCTCTATGGCTGGGCCGCGCAATATATGGCGCGCCAGCAGGCGGCGGCGGGACTGCCAGCCTATCTCTATTATTTCCGGCACAGCACGCCGGCACAGGTGGAACGCAAGCTGGCGGCCTTCCATGCCAGCGAGTTGCCTTACATGTTCGGTCAGGTCGGGCCGAACGCGGCATTGGGACCCAACTGGCCGCGCCCGCCGCTGAATGATGCGGAAGCAAGGCTGTCAGCGGCGATGATGGGTTACTGGCTGTCCTTCGTCCGCGATGGCGTGCCTGTGGCCAAGGGCGAGGCTTCCTGGCCACGTTATGTGGCGGGTGAGGCTGGATATCTCGACATTGCCGACCTTCCCACCGCCCAGCGCGGTCTGCAGGCCGGTGCCTTCACCCTTGCCGACACGCTGGTGGACAGCCGGCGCCGCCAAGGTCGCGCCTGGCGGCTCGACATCGGGTTCTCGGCCTTTTAACCGTACTGGGATTGGCGGGGTGGCGAGGGTCGCCGCCCCGACGGCCCAAGGCGGGAGTTTGGAGACTTATGAGCGACGTTGAAAAACCTGCCCGTGGCAAGAACCACAAGGCCCGCGTCCGGGAAGAATCCATCGAGCGCATCCTGGACGCGGCCGAGCAGCTGTTCGCCGAATTCGGCTATCACGGCTTCACGCTGAAGGATGTCGCCGCGCATGTCGGCGTCTCATCAACGCTGATCCATTACCATTTCAGCGGCAAGGACAGCATCTGCGAGGCGGTCTGGGCCCGCAAGGCCCCGATCTCCGCCCGCAACCGCCTGGAGGCGATGCGGCGCTATGCCGAGGAAGTGGGCGACAAGATCACGGTGGAAGGTGCGCTTGCCGCCTGGATCGACGCCGATCTGAACGTGCAGATCGACGAGACGGACCAATGGCGGTCCTTCGGCAAGATCGCCGCCCAGGCCAACAGCGCGGCCGGCTGGGGTGCCGAGAAGATGACCAAGTATTTCAACCCCGTCGTCCTGGCCCTGATCGACCTGCTGAAGAAGGCCATGCCCGACTGTGACGAGGAAACGATCTTCTGGGGCTATCACTTCGTCTCCGGCGCCATGACCCACAATATGGCGCGCACCGGCCGACTGGACGAACTGTCCCACGGCCTTTGTTCGTCCAATGATTTCGTCTCCATCCGCCGGCACATGGCCAAGTTCATGGCCGCCGGCTTCGAAGCGATCTGCCGCGAAGAAGCCCGGAAACGAAAAACGCACCCCTAGCACCCCTCGGGAGCGACGCAATAGAATGACCACGCCCTTGCCCGCCGGCGCGATGCAGCCCTATGCGCTGACGCTGGACCGGTTCATCGACCATGCCGCCAAGTGGCATGGCGCCACGGAGGTGGTGACGGCCGGCGGCGGCGGGATCACCACCCGCATCGGCTATGCCGCCCTGCGCGACCGTGCTCGGCTGCTGTCCGGCGCGTTGCAGTCGCTGGGTCTGCGGGCCGGCGACAATCTGGGCCTGCTGGCCTGGAACAGTCAGGCGCATATGGAATGCTGGTACGGCGCCGTGGGTGTGGGCATCGTCTGCCACACGCTGAACCCGCGCCTGTCGCCCGCCCATCTGGCCGCGATGATCGCGCAGGCCGGCAACCGCGTGCTGGCGGTCAGCCCCGATCTGGCGGAACTGGCGCAGGCATTGACCGGGCTTTGCCCGTCCGTGGAACATGTCGTGGTCCTGGCCGAACCCGGCCCCGCCACGCCCCTGCCCGATTGCGGGGCCGTCCGCGTCTGGCGGTATGAGGATCTGCTGGCCATGCGCGGGTCCCGCGTGACCTGGGGCGGGTTCGATGAGAATGCGCCGGCCGGCCTGTGTTTCACGTCGGGCACCACCGGCGCGCCCAAGGGTGTCACCTATACCCACCGTTCCAATTACCTACACACCGTGCATCAGCTTCAGGCCGACGCCTGCGGCCTGACCGCGCGCGACAGTGTCTTGGTCGCCGTGCCGATGTTCCACGCCAATGGCTGGGGCTTTCCCTTCTCCGGCCCGGCGGCGGGGGCGAAACTGGTGCTGCCCGGCCGGCATCAGGACGGGGCCAGCCTGGCCCACCTGATCAACCGGGAGGGGGTGACGGTGGCGGCCGGGGTGGCGACCGTCTGGCTGGGGCTGGCCGACCATCTGGACCGCATGGGCGGGGAAACGCCGTCCCTGCAACGGGTGATGATCGGGGGTGCATCGGTGCCGCAGGCGCTGATGGACCGGCTGGAACGGCGGCTGGGGGTGGTGATCCAGACCAGCTGGGGCATGACCGAACTGTCGCCCCTGGGCACGGCGGCCACCCCCACGGCCCTGTCGCGCAAGGCATCGCATTCCGGGCGGCCACCGCTGGGCGTGGATCTGCTGCTGACCGATGCTGACGGCGTGCCCCTGCCCGAACAGCGCGACCGGGAGGGGCGGCTGCGGGTGCGCGGTGCCGCCGTGGTTCAGCGCTATTTCGGGCAGGATGAGGTGGCGGTCGATGCCGATGGCTGGTTCGACACGGGCGATCTGGCCAGCATCGATGCCCAGGGCAATGTCACCATTACCGGCCGCGCCAAGGACCTGATCAAATCCGGCGGCGAATGGATCAATCCCGGCGAGATAGAGGCCATTGTCGGCGCCCTGCCGGAGGTGGCGCAGGTCGCCGTCGTCGGCCGCGCCGATCCTAAATGGGGCGAACGCCCGGTGCTGGTGATTGAGGCCTGCCAGGGCGCCGATATCGCCGATGAGGCGTTGCTGGGGGCCTTGAAGAACCGCGTGCCCTCCTGGTGGCTGCCCGACGAAGTGGTGCGCGTCCCCGCCATGCCGCTGGCCGCCACCGGCAAGATCGACAAGACGCGCCTGCGTGCCGATTACGGCTGAAAGCCAAAACGAACAACAGGGGAGGATCGGATGAACACGACACGCCGCCAGGTGCTGGCGGGACTGACGCTGGCTGCCACACTGGGCCCCTCACCCGCCGGCGCCGTGCCGCGCCGCCTAATGCCCAAGGACTTTCTGTGGGGTTCGGCCATCTCCGCCCATCAGAGCGAGGGCAATAACACCAACTCCGACAGCTGGCTGCTCGAACATCTGCCGGAGACGGTCTTCAAGGAGCCGTCCGGCAGTGCCTGCGACAGCTATAACCGCTATGCCCAGGATTTCGCCATCGCCCGGTCGCTGGGCCTGAATTGCTACCGGTTCGGCATCGAATGGGCGCGGATCGAGCCGGAGGAAGGTCGGTTCTCCCAGACCGAACTGGATCATTATGTCCAGGTCCTGGCCTCGTGCCGGGCGCACGGGCTGCTGCCCATCGTCACCTATAATCATTTCACCGTGCCGCTGTGGTTCGCCCAGCGCGGCGGGTGGGAGGCGGCGGACAGCCCCGACCTGTTCGCGCGCTTCTGCGAACACGCAACACGCGCCCTGGGCGACCAGATCGGCATGGCGTCGCCCTTCAACGAGGCGAATATCCATCTTCTGGTGAAGGTCTTCCGCATGACCGCCACGCCCGAACATCGCGCCAGGCGGGTGGCGATGATCGCGGCGGCGGCGCGCAAGACCAACGCTCCCCGCTTCTCCTCCATCCTGTTCGCGGAACCGGACCGGATCGAGCCCAACCTGCTGGCGGCCCATGCCAAGGCCTATCAGGCGATCAAGGCTGGACCCGGCGACTTCCCCGTCGGCGTCACCCTGACCACCCAGGCGGTGGAGGCGGTGGGGGAGAACAGTCTGGCACCTCTGGTAGAGGCGACCCTCTATGGCGGCTGGTGGGACGCGGTGAACCAGAGCGACTTTGTCGGGGTGCAGGCCTATACCCGCATCCGCGTCGATGCCAAGGGGCCGACCGGTGCGCCGGCCGGCGCGGAGATGACGGCGGCGGGATATGAATATTACCCGCAGGCCCTGGGATCGGTGATCCGCCTGGCCGCCGCCAAAACCAGGAAACCCATTTACGTCACCGAAAGCGGCATCGCCACCGATGACGATACACGCCGCGTGGCCTGGCTGAATGACAGCGTGGCGGAAGTGGAGAAGTGCCTGCATGAGGGCATCGATGTGCGCAGCTACATCTACTGGTCTCTACTCGACAATTTCGAATGGACCCAGGGATATAGCCAGCATTTCGGTCTGGTCGCCGTCGATCGCACCAGCTTCATCCGCACGCCCAAGCCCAGCGCCAGACATCTGGCCGGCCTGATCCGCGGCAACTGAAATAAAAAGACCGGGAGGGAACATTGACCATGACGGCAAAGGTGCGCGGCATCTCCACCACCAAGGTCGCGGCCACGGCCGGGGCGGCGGCTTCCATCGAATGGTATGATTTCTTCATCTACGGCACCGCCGCCGCCCTGGTGTTTCCCGCACAGTTCTTCCCCGCCGACATGCCGCCCCTCATGGCGCAGATCGCGGCCTTCAGCACCTTTGCCGTGGGTTTCATCGTGCGTCCGCTGGGCGGCATCCTGTTCGGGCATCTGGGCGATGTGCTCGGGCGCAAGCGGGCGCTGTCCATCGCCCTGCTGATCATGGGCATCGCCACCACCTGCATCGGGCTGCTGCCCAATTATGAACAGGCGGGGGTACTGGCGCCGCTGGCGCTGGTGCTGCTGCGCTTTGCCCAGGGGCTGGCGGTGGGTGGCCAGTGGGGCGGGGCCGCCCTGATGGCCATCGAAAGCGCGCCGGCCAACAAGCGCGGTTATTATGGCAGCTTCGTGCAGATCGGCGTGCCGGTGGGGCTGGTCCTGGCCAATACCGTCTTTCTACTGGTCAGCGAGGCGGTATCGCCCGATGCGTTCCAGTCCTGGGGATGGCGAGTGCCCTTCCTGCTATCGGTGGTCCTGGTGCTGATCGGCACCTATGTGCAGCGCCATCTGAATGAGTCGGACGAGTTCGAGAAGGTCAGTACAGCACCCGACGAGCCCAAGGAACTGCCCTTGACCAAGGTGTTGCGCAACCATCTGCCCGACGTGCTGCTGGCCGGCGGCGCCTTCGTCGCCAACAATACCTGCTTCTATATCGCCATCACCTATATCGTCGCCTATGGCACCGCGACCCTGGGCATCGCCCAGGAGACCATGCTGATGGCGGTGATGTCGGCCAGCGCCATGATGCTGCCGGTGCTGGTCATCTGCGGCGGCCTGTCCGACCGGTATGGGCGGCGCGGCATCTTCATGCTGGGCGCGGTGCTCAGCGGGCTGTGGGCGTTTGCCCTGTTCCCGCTGGTGGAAACAGCCTCCACCCCGTTGATCATCCTGGCCATCGCGGTGGAGATGCTGTTCATCAGCATGATGTACGGGCCGCAGGCCGCCTTGTTCGCGGAGCTGTTCCCCGTCGATGTCCGCTATTCCGGCGCCTCGCTGGGCTATCAGGTCGGCTCCGTGGTGGGCGGTGGCTTCGCCCCGATCATCGCCACCGCCCTGTTCGCGCACTATCAGTCGACGACATCCATATCGCTTTACCTGTGCGCCATGTGCGCCGTGTCCTTCTTCAGTGTCATGGCGCTGGGCCGGCGGGCCCGGCACTGACCGGCATCAGCAGGTCTTCCCTTTCGCCGGCAATACCGGGGAGACGAGGCCGGTATTCCAGTTCCATTGCATCGTCCCGGCGGCCCGGCGGCGGCACATGGCGGTTTCGTGCAGGGTGAACATGCCCGGCATCAGGCGCTGTCCCGGCTGCGGGCTGTCGATGAAGGCCATATAGCCTTCCTCCTTGCCATAGAGCGGCCAATCCGGCTGTCCCTTGGCCACGGGCTTGCCGGTGCTGGCGAAGCTGGCCCAGTAATCGGTCATGGCGGAAGACAGGGCGCGTTCGGCCGGGCTGTCCGGCGCCTTCGGCCAATAGGGCGGCACACGGTCCATCGTGCCGAACACATAGGGGATTTCCGCCGCGTGGAAGGCGTTCAACCCCTTCTCCGCCGTGGCCGGATAGGCATGGTCGAACAGGTAGTAATAGCTGCCCTGGCCCAGGGCCGTCTGGTTGCGCACCAGCCGTTCGGCCGTCCAGCTGTACAGCGCGTCGCGGCTGACGGCCAGCATGCTGTCTTCCAGGTTGGCCGACGGATAGAGCCGCAGGAACAGGTCCGTCAGGTCGCCATATTTCTCCCTGATCGCCGTCTCATAGGCCTTGGCATCGGCCGGCTTGGGCGGCAGCAGGTGGCGGAGTGTGCGGATTTCCCCGCCGTTGAATCCGGCCAGAACGGGCACCGGCGCCTGCTCCCCCCGGTCGAACACATCGACCAGTTGGCCGGTCAGCACCTTGCCGTCCACGGTGCCCAGGGGGAAGTAATTCAGCTTCGCGCCCACATCCACCAGGGCTTGCGCATCGGCGGCCCGCATCGCCGCCACATCCGCCGCCCCGGCTTGGGCCATCATATAGGCACCGATCGCCTCCGCCGCGAACTCCCCATGATTGGGCTGTTTCAGTTCCGGGCCGGAGATCATATAGCCGCTCTGCACGATGGCCTTGGCGAACAGGCCCTTGGCCAAGGGTGAGGCCATCAGATACATCACCGACAGGGCCCCGGCACTTTCACCGGAGATGGTGACATTGCCGGGATCACCGCCGAAGGCGGCGATATTGTCCTGAACCCAGCGCAGGGCGGCGATCTGGTCCAGCAATCCGTAATTACCGGAAATCCCATCGGGATTCTCCGCACTCAAGCCCGGATGCGCCATATAGCCCAGCACGCCCAGCCGGTAATTGATGGACACCACCATCACGCCACGTGCCGCCATGGCGGTGCCGTTATACATCTCCCCGAAGCCGCGGCCGTTGATCAGGGTTCCACCATGGATCCAGATCAGCACCGGTGCCTTCTTCGCCCCCTTCGGCACGGTGATATTCAGGGTCAGGCAATCCTCGCCCGAGGCCGGTGGCGGGTTGGTATAGACGCTGACGGCAGTCACCTTCGGCTGCACGCAGGCAAGACCAGGGGAACCCGCGTCACGCACGCCTTGCCACGGCGCCAAAGGTTCCGGCGCCTTCCAGCGCAGGGGGCCAACGGGCGGCCTGGCATAGGGGATGCCGTTGAAGATGCTGACATCGCCCTTGCTGCGGCCTTCCAGGGTGCCGGCCGGTGCCTGGACCCGTGGATTGTCCTGGGCCATGGCGCTGACGGCCAGCAGAGCAGCAGCGGCGCAAGCGCCAAGGTGACGGAGAAGACGCATCATTGACCTCCGGTCCGGTTCGCGTCCGCCTTCAGCATCCGAGCCAGCAGCAGATAGAGTGCGATGGCCAGAAAATAGAAGGGGGTCAGCGTATAGAAGGCGAGTTGCAGGGAATTGTCGGGGTTGGTGGCCCGGAAATAATCACTGGCGGCGCCCAGATAGGTCGGTCCCAGGCCCAGCCCGATCAGGTTCATCACCAGCAGCAGCAGGGCGCCCGACATCACCCGCTGGTGCGGCTTCACTTCCTCCTGCACCAGGGTGACGGCCGGCGACAGGAAGAAGTAATTGAGGATGGTGGGCCCGATCAGGAATAAAAGCGCCAGTTCCCAGCCCGGTGCCCAGACGAAACCGATGAAGAACGGCACCGACACCGCCAGCCCGATCGCCGGGATCAGGGCATAGGCCTGCTTGGACTTGGCACTGAACCGGTCGATCAGCCGGCCCGACACGAACATGCCGATGGAGATGCCAATGCCGATCAGCAGTGCGTAATAGAGCGCCACTTCCTGCAGGGTCATGCCCTTTTCCCGCATCAGGAACAGGACGGTGAAATTCATCACCGAATAGGTGACGAACTGCGTCGCCCCGCCGGCCAGCGACAGCAACAGCAGGATGCGCCGCCCGAAGAACATGGTCACCGTTTCCCAGAACCCGGCCTTGACCGGCGCGTCGCCCGGCACCGTACCGGGCGTCGGCAGGTCCAGCCCGCCGCGCTTGGGTTCCTTGATGGTCAGCCATACCACGAGGGCGGCGGCGATGCCGAACACGCCCAGCACGATGAAGGCGCTACGCCAGCTATAGGCTGCGGCGATGGAGGCGCCGAACGCCACGCCCAAGGCTTGGCCCAAGGGTGGGCCCAGATTGAACAGGCCCAGCGCCGTGCCCCGCCGGCCGGGTGCGAAATAATCGGTGATGATGGCGTAGGAGGGGGGCACGCCGCCCGCCTCCCCAACCCCCACCGACATGCGGGCCAGCACCAGCTGTGGATATGTCGATGAAAGGCCGCAGGCGACCGTCGCCGCGCTCCACAGGGCACACGCGATGGACAGCACCTTCACCCGGTTGGTGCGGTCGGCCAGCCAGGCCACGGGGATGGAGATGGTGCAATAGAACAGCGCGAAATAGAGCCCGCTGATCAAACCAAGCTGGCCATCGGTGACGCCCAGATCATCCTGGATCGGCTTGGCCAGGATCGACAGCAGCTGCCGGTCCAGGAAGTTCAGCACATAGACAAAGCACAGCGCCCCCAGCACGTACCAGGCACGGGCGTCCGGTGGCGGGGATTTGGCGACATTGGTCATGGCTTGGCGCTCATTATCGTTGCGGGGGCCTGTATGATCCGGCCGAAGTCACCATCCCTGGACGGGCGGGCGGCTTCGGCCGGATGCCTGACATTTAATCAGAAGGCCTTGCGCAGGTTGAGCGCTACGAAGCGACCGATGGGATTATAATTGCCGCCGATGCCGTCCGTCGCGGGGAAGAAGGGCGGCTTCTTGTCGAACAGGTCGTTGACCTGCAGGGCCAGTTCCGTTCCCTGGGTCATGCCGCTATCGGGCAGGGTCCAGGTGACACGCAGATCGACCGTCGTATAGGGATCGGACTTGTACACACCCAGTCCGGCGGGTGTGCTGAAGGTGCTTTCCACGCCCGCACGGTAATTCACGAACCCGACAACGCTGACCGGCCCGGCCACGGCCCCCAGGGTTGCCCTGGCCGTCGTCCGCGGCAGGCCCAATTCCAGATTGTCGGAAACGGGGGCACCGGGCGACAGCTGCGTCTTGAATTTCAGGATGTAATTGCCGGCCAGGCCCGCGAACACCGCGCCAAAATCCGTCTTGTGCCGCCAGCCGATGTCGAAATCCAGGCCATTGGTCTCCCGGATACCGAAATTGCCCAGGCGCTGGTCCAGCACATTGCCGATCGACGGCAGCGGGGTCGGCAGATTGACCGGCGTGGCCTGGGCCAGCAGGCTGGCCAACTGCGTCGCGGACGGGTTGCGATAGACGATCGACGCCAGCGTCGGATCGGAGAACATCAGGGTCGCGGCCGGAACGCCGATCGCGTCGGTGAAGCGGATATCATAGAAGGTCGCACTGGTCCGGACCTCCGGCAGGAAGCTGGGCAGCCAGTCGAGGCCGAACGAATAGGTGCGGGCCTTTTCCGGCTGCAGGTCGCGATTGCCGCCCCGGAAATAGATGGTGTTGACCTGATTGTTGCCACGCGTCGGATCACGGGCGGCGACCGCTGCCGAGGCCGCATCCAGGTAATAGGCACCCACCGTCGCACCGACCTGACGCATGCCCGGCGCGCGGAAGGATCGGCCATAGGTGCCGCGCACCGTCACGCCGGCCACCGGGTCCCAGTTGAAGCCGACCTTGGGATTGGTGGTCGATCCGAAATCACTGTAATGGTCGTAACGGCCGGACAGCGACAGCGACAGGCGGTGCAGCAGCGGCGCCTCGTTATCCGCCCCGACGATGGGGGCGAAAATCTCACCGAACACGGAATGGATGTTCCGGCCCAGATCCTCCGGCACGGGGAAGAAGCCGACAAAGCCCGACTGTTCGAACGTCTCCCGCCGGTATTCGGCGCCCACGGCGAATTTCAGTTCCCCGCCGGGCAGGTCGAACAGCGGTCCATCGAGCTTGACCGCCCCCAGCGAGGTGCGCTGCTTGACCGTGACATTGGTGGAATAATCGGTGATGGCGGCGGCCACCGACGGTGCCGTGCGCGTGCCGAACGGGTCCAGCGCCGTCGCCGTTGTCGTCCCGGCCACGGCGGCGGCCAGGGCATAGGGATTGACGTCGGGGATGAAGGCGGTGTTGGTCGTCCAGCCGAACGTGCCATAGGCGCTGAGGTTCAGGTCGCCGGGCAGCGACACGTCCAGGCCCAGCGAGGAATTGCCGACCTTCGCCCGATCCCGGTTCACTACATGGTCGGAACCATAGAGATTGTCGGTGCGGAACAGCACCGTCTCCTGCGTGGCATTGGTGCCCGGCGGGACCACGAAGAACGGATTGGTGTTGCGGATCGTCACCGCCTGGATAGCCGGGGCGGCCTGGATCTTGTCCTTGCGGTCGGAATAGAGCACGTCGCCCCACAGGGTGACATATTCACCCAGTTCCTGCCGGCCCGACAGGAAACCGCTATGCATGCGGGTCCTGGGATAGAGGTCGACCGTGGCGCCATTGTCGCAATAATTGGTGGTGTTGGGCGCGAAATTGGGGGCCGCATAGGTGACGGCACCGGTCTGCGGGATCAGCACATTGGGCGACGGGCAGTTGGTCAGCCTGGTATCGACACCGCCATAGGGGCGGAAATCCAACACGCGGTAATCGCGATCGGCACCGGTGATATTGTCGTTCTGGGTATATTGGTAAGCGGCCAGCAGCGACCCGCTGCCCCAATCCTCCCCCACCAGGGTGCTGGCATAGGTGGAATGATAACCATCCGCCACACCGTAACGGACATCGGCTTCAGCCCCCGAGAAGCGCTGGCGGGTGACGAAATTCACCACGCCGGCGATGGCGTCGGAGCCATAGACCGAGGAAGCGCCGTCGGCCACCACCTCCACCCGCTCGATCGCCAGGCCCGGCAGGTGCGGATAGTCGGGGTTGGTGTCATTGGCGGCGGCACCGACCAGGCGGCGGCCATTCATCATCACCAAGGTGGCACTGGACGGCAGGGCGCGCAGGCCCGGCGCAAAGGGACCGAATCCGGCGCTGGCAGCCCGCGGGGCGGTGTTGAAACTGTTCAGCTGCGGCACGCTCGCCAGCAGGTCCGGCGTCGTCGGCGCACCGATCGCCTTGATATCGTCACGCGACACGCTGATCAGGTTGGAACCGGTCGGCGGCACGCCCCGGATTCTCGACCCGGTGACGACGATCTCCTCCAGCAGGATGTCGGAACCACCGGTTCCCTGCCCCGCCGCACCCGGCGCCTGCGCCGATCCGGCCCCGGCCGTCAGCAGCATGATGGCGGCCAACGACGATCCGGACAGCGCGATATGCCTCGCGGCATTCCAAGCCCCTGACATTCAATATCCTCCCTTATTTGATTGTGGCTTTTGAAGAGCGATATCCCGAACCCGGACGGTGCGTCAAGTTCATTCATTTAGTGATAAATAAAAATTCTCGATGGCAACGTCATCGCTTGACCGGACGCGGTCCCCGCCCCCATCGTCTCACCTGAAAGAACGGGGTGGGGCCATGCCTTAGCGGACATGTCCCGTCAGAAAGGCCGGAGGTTATGGCAACAGAGCCGAAACCAGTGGTGCGCCGCACGCGCGCGGAACAGCGGGCGGCGACCTTGAAACTGATCCTGGATACGAGCGAGGATTTGTTCTCCCAGCTCGGCTATTTCGGGGTGACGATCAAGGATGTCGCGGACAGGATGGGCATCCATCCCGCGCTGATTCACTATTATTTCGACGGCAAACAGGCGCTGTTCGACGCCGTCTGGGAACGCCGCGTGCAATATGCTGTCACCACCCGGTCGGCGGCATTGGACGCGTACGAGGCGGCGACGGGGGACAGCCCGACCGTCGAAGGCGCCTTGCGGGCCTTCTATGATGGCGCGTTCGACATCTACATCAATGGCGGCGATGGCTGGCGCAATTTCGGCCGCATCTTCGCCCAGGTCAACAATGCGCCCGGCTATGGCGCGGAGAAGATGGACACCTATTTCGACCCGCCGGTGCGCCGCCTGGTCGGCATCCTGAAAAAGGCCCTGCCCGAGGCGCCGCTGGACGATCTCTACTGGTGCTTCCAGTTCACCTCGGGCGCCTACACGCTGATCCTGTCGCGCACGGGCCGTATCGACCGGCTGTCGGACAATCTCTGCTCCTCGGATGATTACGAGGCGGCGCGCGAACGGTTCGTCACCTTCATGGCCGGCGGTTTCGAAGCGCTTTACAAGCGCCGGCAGCCGTAACCGGAAGGACAAGCCGCCCCGACCCATCGGCACGGGGCGGCCTGTCCGCTCTACTTCATCCCCAGCCGGGCATCGCGCAGGGCGGCGCGGCGCACCTTTCCCGCCTCGTCCCGCAGCGGTTCGCCGGTGAATTCAACGCTTTTCGGCAGCTTGTAGCGGGCCAGCCGTTCGGCGACGAAATCCAGGATTTCCCGCTCGTCCAGGTCCATCCCGGCCAGCGGCTGCACGATGGCATGGACCCGTGCGCCCCATTCCTCATCGGGAAGCCCGATCACCGCACTGGTGCGCACGGCGGGATGCGCGTCGATCGCCGCCTCCACCTCCGCCGGATAGATGTTCGCCCCGCCGGAGATGATCAGGTCGTTGCGCCGGTCGGAAAGGTAGAGATAGCCTTCCGCATCCACGCTGCCCAGATCGCCCGTCGCCTCCCATTCGCCCATGCGCTTGGCGGCACTTCCCAGGTAATGATAGGTGGACCCGGCACCGCCCTGGGGGCGGAAATACACCTCCCCCACCTCTCCCGTGGGACGCGGCTGCCCGTCGGCATCCAGGATCGCCAGTTGATAGCCGTCGCGGACCCGGCCGACCGACCCGCGATGGGCCAGCCAGTCGGTGCCGGAGATCATGGTCGATCCGATCGCCTCCGTCGTGCCGTAATATTCATGTACCCGCTCACTCCCCAGCCAGTCGATCCATGCCTCCTTCAACCAGGGTGCGCAGGGAGCGGCCATATGCAGCATCATGCGCAGGCTGGGCAGGGTGAAGCGCGACAATGTCTCCGGCCCCAGATGCCAGATACGGTGCATCATCGTCGGCACCAGCGTCACCCAGTTCACCTGATGCGCCTCGATCAGTTGCAGGCTGCGCAGTGCATCGAACCTGCCCATCTCGACAATGGTATTGCCGACGCACAAGCCCATGAAGATGCAGTGGAACGGGGCATTGTGATAGAGGGGGCCCGGATTGAGCATCACGTCGCCCGGCCGCTGGCCCAGGAACCCTTCCTCTGGGTTCCATCTGGCCGGCATGGCATCCACGATCACCTTCGGCCGTCCCGTCGAACCGCCGCTGGTGATCGCCTTCCAGTGCGGTGAGACGGCTTCGGGCAGCGGATCGGCGGAATATTGATCCAGGCCGCCCGCATCGGCGGCCAGCGCCTTGATGCCGGGCCCCGGCGGATTGCCGATGAAGATCCGGGGGCGGACGATGTCCAGGATCGCCTCCATCTCCGGACGCGGCAGCTTGGCGGCCACGATGTTGGGGATGGCCCCCAGCTTCCAGATGGCGAACACAGTCTCGTAGAAGGCCAGGCCATTAGGCAGTGCCACCGTCACGAAATCGCCATGCCCCACCCCCTGTGCCGCCAGCATTCGTGCCCGACGGTTGGTGCGCACATCCAATTCTTCGAAGGACACCGAACAATCATCCAGGATCAACGCCATCCGCGACGGTGATCGGCGCGCATGATGGGTGAGGATGGATGAGAATGCGACCGTATCGTTCGCCATTGCGACAGCTCCTGACTGGAAATCCTCCCCGCGGCGCCTGCTTTCTTGGTTCGTGCGACTGGGCCGGCGGACATCGAATGTCATTTCATTAACTTAGTGATAAATGAATGAAAAGCGAAATCGTCAGGAGAGACAGGCACGGCTGCGCGCGCAGCCGGCCGGAAGGGGCAGGACGGTCAGGGAAGAGCATGGGTGGCGAGGGCTTTTCAGTGCTCGAAGAAGAGCTTCAGCACGGCGCAGAACTGTTCCAGCAGGGGGCTGGGCCGCATGTTCCGACGCAGCTTGTAGCCGATGGAGCGGTGGCCCGCCCCGTCCAGCGTCAGCACCTTGAAATCGCGGCTCCCCTCGCTGATCTGCACCGAGGAGACAATTGTTACGAACCCGGAATGACGCACCAGGCTCTCCAGCACCGGCAGGGAATTGGCCAGGATGCAGTTCTGCGGCCAGGGGATGCCGCTGGTCATGAACAGTGCCTCGACATGCCGGCGATAGGTGCTGCCCGGCCGGGGCAGTACCCATTTCGCATCGGCCAGTTCCGCCAATGTCACCTTCTCCTTATGGAAGAAGGCGCTGTCCGGGCCGACGGCCACGGCGAACGGGTCCTGGACCAGCACATGTTCCAGCACGTCGGGCGGGCTGCGGAACATCTCCGCCACCGGGCCGACAATGATGTCGATGGTGCCAGACCGCAGCATCGGCACCAGCATATCATCCAGCCCGTCCACGATCTCGATATCCACCGGCCCGGCATTGGCCAGCAATTCCCGCAGCGCGGCCGGCACCAGGGTGGCCAACACGCTGGGCGTGGCGCCGATGCGCAAGGGGCCGGCAACACCGGCCGACCGGCGCTTCACCTCCGTCTCCGCATCAGACAGAAGCGACAGCACACCTTCGGCGCGGCGCACCAGGATCTCACCATAAGGCGTCAGGGTCGATCCGCGCCGTGTGCGTTCCAGCACCCGCACGCCCAGCCGCTGTTCCAGGAGCGCGATGGAATTTGACAAGGCCGGCTGGGAAATCCCCTTCTCCTCCGCCGCGCGGGTGAAGGAACCGTACTTGGCGATGGCCAGCAGATTGGCGATCTGGCTTGCTTCAACAGCCATAACTTAAACCTATGACAAAGCCGATTATCATTATTTGACAGGGGGTACTAAACGGTGTCAACGGTGAACCATGAAGCTGGCGAAGTCCGGCAGTGGAGGAAAGAATGTCCGATCGTGCAATCAACGTGGCCCGCGAGTTGGGCGAGATGGGGCTGGCCTCCTTCCATGTCCGCTTTGCCCTGCTGATGGGCGCCATCCTGTTCATCGACGGCTACGACCTGTTCAATGCCGCCTATGTGGCCCCCTATGTGAAGGCGCAATGGGCGTTGAGCCCGTTCCAGATCGGGTTGATGCTGTCCATCGGCATCGCGGGGCTGGCGTCGGGTGCGCTTTTGCAGGGGCCGCTGGCCGACCGGCTGGGCCGGCGCCGCGTGCTGCTGGGCGCCGTGACCGGTCTGGGACTGGCCAGTCTGGCGCTGTGGCTGTGGGCACCGACATTCGCCATTTTCTGCGTGCTGCGCGGGTTGCTGGGCATCTGCCTGGGCATGATCTCGCCGCTGGCCTTCGTCTATATCAATGAATGGGCGCCGCAGCGCTGCGCCAACCGCTATGCCACCCTGGCTTTCGTCCTTCCCTTCTCCCTGGGTGGGATCGCGGCGGGGCTGGGTGGCATTGCGATCGCACCGCATTTCGGCTGGCACGGGCTGTATGCCATCGGCGCCCTGGCCCTGCCGGCCGCCTTGGTCGGGTACAAGCTGCTGCCGGAATCCGTACGGTTCCTGGTGGCCAAGGGCAGGCATGCGGAGGTCGCCGCCATCCTGTCGCGCGCCCGGCCGGAACGGGCCGCCGCCTATGCCGACGCCACGCAGTTCCTGTCGGGGGAGGCCGCAACCGGCCGCATCGGGGTCGGTGCCCTGCTCGGCCCCCGCTATCGCGGCGTCACGCTTTCCATCTGGGTGGCGGGTGCCTTCAGCCTGTTCTGCATCCATGGCCTGTCCGGCTGGCTGCCCAGCATCATCCTGGAACAGGGGGCGGCGGTGGAAATGGCCTTCGCCTATGGTTCCCTGCTGATGACCATGCAGATCGTCGGCGGCGGCATCGGCGGCTGGCTGGCCGACCGGCATGGGCAGGTCAACAGCATGGCCGCCGGCTTCCTGGGCGGGGCGGCCACCTTGCTTCTGCTGATCCCGGCCATCGGCACGGATTTCGCTTGGGTCGTGGTGGCGATGGTCGGGGCCTGCGTCTTCGGTGCCCAGGCGGTGATGAACAATTTCATCGCCATGAGCTATGAGACCGGGCTGCGCAGCACCGCCGTGGGCATCGCCGTCGGCGTCAACCGCATCGGCGGCGTCATGGGCCCGCTGATCATCGGCATGGCGCAGCAGGCATCCGGCGCCCTGTGGGTCACCCTGTCGCTGCTGGCCCTGGCGCAGTTCGGGGCCGCCGCCATCTTCCTGGCCCGGCGCCATGCGCTGCGCCCCGCCCTGGCCGCTTGATCCCTGAAAAAGGTTTCGATCTTCATGAAGAAACATTTGTCCGCCAGCGTCGCCGCCATCCTGGCCCTGGCCGCCGCCGCCCATGCCGGCAATCCGGCCCAGCCCGCCCTTGGATACCGCACGACGCCGGTGATCCAGGCCGATGGCAAGGGTTTCAAGGATTTGAACCGCAATGGCAGGCTGGACCGGTATGAGGATTGGCGCCTGTCCCCGGCGGACCGCGCCGCCGACCTGACGGGGCGGATGAGTTTGGCGGAGAAGGCAGGGCTGCTGATGCATGGCAATCCGCCCGGCCTGAACGGTGGATTGCGCAATCCCTGGGACCTGGCAGCCATCGCCCCGCAGATCCGTGACCGGCATATCCGTTTCTATATCAACCGCGTTTCCGTCACCCCGCGTGAGATGGCCGCCATGGCCAATGGTGCGCAGAAGCTGGCGGAGGAGACGCGGCTGGGCATTCCGCTGGTCATCAGTTCCGACCCGCGCAACCATTTCCAGGCCACGTTCGGGCTCAGCGTCAGCGCCGGCAAATCCACGCAATGGCCGGAGCCGCCGGGCATGGCGGCGGCCGGCGATCCGGAACTGGTACGGGAGTTCGGGCGCATCGCGGCGCGCGAGTATCGGGCGATGGGCATGAGCATGGCGCTGTCGCCCATGGCCGATCTGGCCAGCGAACCGCGCTGGCCGCGCATCAACGGTACCTTCGGCGACGACCCGGCCAAGGTGGAAACCTTCGTCCAGGCCTATGTCGAGGGGTTCCAGGGTGCCAAAGACGGGCTGGCGCCGGGTGGCGTGGCCACGGTGGTCAAGCATTGGGCCGGCTATGGCGCGCAGCCGGAAGGCTATGACGCGCACAATCCCTATGGCCGCGACATCGCCTTTCCCGGCGGCTGGTTCGACAAGCATGTCGCCCCGTTCAAGGGTGCGTTCCGGGCGGGCACCACGGGCGTCATGCCGACCTATGGCCTGCTGCCGGACAGCGTCACCATCAATGGCCGCCCGGCGGAAAAGGTCGCCGCCGGGTTCAGCCGCCAGATGCTGACCGAATTGCTGCGCGATACGTACAGGTTCGACGGGTTCGTCCTGACCGACTGGAAGATCACAGACGATTGCCTGACGCCCTGCCTGCAAGGCACCTTGAAGCATGACGAGGTCGGCATGCCCTGGGGCGTGGAGAACCTGTCCAAGCCGGAACGGTTCGCCAAGGCGCTGGAGGCAGGGGTGGACCAGTTCGGCGGCGTCATGGACCCGGATATCCTGGTCAAGCTGGTGGAAAGCAGTCGCATCACGCCGGAGCGTATCGACCTGTCGGTGCGCCGCATGCTGGTGGTGATGTTCCAGCTGGGGCTGTTCGAGAACCCGTATGTCGATGCCGACGCAGCCGAACGCATCGTCGGTGCGCCGGCCGACCGCGAAAAGGCGCTGGAAGCTCAGCGCCGGTCGCTGGTGCTGCTGGAAGCCGCCAGCGGCGCCCTGCCCCTGGACCCGGTGAAAAAGCCGCGCGCCTGGCTGTGGAAGATGGATGCCGACGTCGCCAGGGCCCGTGGCTTCACCATCGTCGACAGCCCGGAACAGGCGGATGTGGCGCTGCTGCGCATCGTCACGCCCTTCACCACACGGCCGGCCTATTTCTTCGGGTCCCGCCATCATGAGGGATCGCTGGCCTTCGCGCCCGACAATCAAGACCGGCTGGCCGTGGAACGGGCGGCGGCGGCCGGGGTGCCGGTGATGGTCAGCACCTATCTGGACCGGCCGGCCATCCTGGGCCCGATCAAGGACAAGGCCGCCGTTCTGATCGGCGATTTCGGCGCGTCCGACGAGGCTTTGTTGGACCTGCTGACCGGCAAGGCGAAATTCACGGGCAAGCTGCCGTTCGAGCTGCCATCATCGATGGAAGCGGTGGAGAAGCAGTTGCCCGACGTGTCGGCCGATAGTGACAAGCCGCTCTATGCGTCGGGTTTCGGGCGGAAGAATTAAAATAGATCGATATCGAAACAAAGCAGAAGGGGCGGTTTTCACCGCCCCGTTTTCATTACGCCTCTTCAACGATCTCATTGCGAAGCAGGCCGACGCCGGAGATATCCACCTCCACCACGTCACCTGGCTTCATCCAAAGCGGCGGTTCGCGCTTGGCCCCCACCCCGCCCGGCGTGCCGGTCAGGATCACGTCGCCCGGCGACAAGGGCGTGAAGGCGGACAGGTAGGCGACGATCACCG
This sequence comes from Niveispirillum sp. KHB5.9, assembly GCF_048066115.1. NCBI lineage: Bacteria > Pseudomonadati > Pseudomonadota > Alphaproteobacteria > Rhodospirillales > Azospirillaceae > Niveispirillum > Niveispirillum sp. KHB5.9. The sequence continues at coordinate 193,758 of NZ_JBLTYX010000002.1, forward strand.
GCAGCGGGAAGATCAGGTCGGCCAGGGGCGCCTGCTGCACCACCTCCCCGTTCAGGCGCGTCGTCACCGTGACGGCGGGCAAGTCGGTGATCTCGTCCGGCGTCACCAGCCAGGGGCCGAGGCCGCCCGTGCCGGGGAAGTTCTTTCCGGGGGTGAATTGCTGGGTATGCCATTGCCAGTCGCGCACGGAAGCATCATTGGCGCAGGTGAAGCCGGCGATGTGGGCCATGGCATCATCTTCGGCGATATGGCGCCCGCCCTTGCCGATGATGATGGCCAGCTCGCCCTCGAAATCCAGGCTGGTGGACACGCGCGGGCGGATGATCGGGCCGCCATGCGGGGTCAGCGTGTCGGCGAAGCGGGTGAAGATCGACGGATGGCCCACCTTGGCGCGACCCGTCTCCTGCCGGTGCTTCTCGTAATTATGGCCGACGCAGAAGATCTTGCCGGGATTGGGCAGGGTCGGCAGCAGGGTGACGGATGAGAAATCCAGGGACGGGGCGTCACGCCCGGCCAGATCGGCCAGCAGCCCCTTGGCGATGGCAGCTTTCAGGTCGGGTGCGTCGGCACCGGCCACGGCACCCAGATCCAGTACAAGCTGGTCGCGGACCAGGCCATAACTGTCCCGGCCCTGATGACGGAAGCTGATCAGTTTCATGTCAGATGGTTTCCAGTGAGGGGGAAAGGGTCACGCCGCCAGCGGGCGATAGCGGAAATTGCGTTCGGCTGCGGCCAAGGCGGCCACGTCCTTGTCGGAGATGCCCCACTGGTCGATGCGGTTCTTCGGCCAGGTCCAGTCCTCGGGTGCTCCGACATGGTAATCGTCGGGTACGATCTCCACGGCGGTGGAAAATTCGACCACGGCACCGAACGGGGCGACGAAATAGGCAAAGGCATTGTCGCCCGGCCCGTGACGGCCCGGCCCCCAGGCCGGCACCAGGCCGCTGTCACGCAGCCGGCCGATGCCGCGCATGACGGCATCCAGGTCATCCATCTCGAACGCGATATGGTTCAGCGAGCTATGCCCCGCCCGTGCAAAGGCCACCGAATGGTGGGAATTGTTGCAGCGGACGAAGACCATGCCCTTGGTGCGATCCGACACGCGAAAGCCCAGCACCTGTTCAGCGGCGGAAGCCGTCGCCTCGGCATCTTTGGCGTTCATCACCACATGGGTCAGCTTGACCGGCAGGTCGCGACCCTCGATCGGTGCGGCGTCGGCCACACCGTGCAGGAGGCGGAACACCTCCCCTTCCGGCAGTTGCACCAGGATGCCCTGCCCGCCGCCGGGATCGGTCGAAACCGTATCCTGTACCGGCCAGCCGGCGGCACGGGCGCGGGTGGCGATACCGGCGATATTGGCTTCATCGCTGACGAAGGTGGTGCAGCGGATGGAGGGGCCGTCGGCTTCCGTCAAGGCCACCAGATAAGGGAAAGGACCGGAGCCGCGCAGATAGCGCGTGCCATCGGCGCCCGTTTCGGCCGGGGCCAGGCCCCAGATGTTGATCAGGAAATCGGCCGCCGCTGCGGCGCCCGACAGGTTCAGTTCGATGCTGCGCAGACGCATTTCATCCTCCTTCAAGCTGGCGGCAGGCCGGGGTCGGCCGTCAATCCTGCGGCTTTCACCCCAGCGACGGCACAGGCCTCATCGGCATCGCCCGTGTCACCGCTGATGCCGACGGCGCCGATCACGGTGCCTGCCGCATCGCGGATCAGCACGCCGCCCGGCGACGGCGCCATGGCCCCGCCGCTGATGGCGAACAGGGCGTTGTAGAAGGTGGGGGCGGCATTGGCCCGGCGCGCCAGTTCCCGGCTGCCATAACCCATGCCGAGCGATCCGGTGGCCTTGGCGATGGCGATCTGCGGGCGCATCAGGCTGGCGCCATCCTCCCGCTTCAGGGCTACCAGATGCGCGCCGGCATCCAGAACGGCGACGCAGAGCGGAGCGAAGCCCTGGCGGCGAGCCTCGGCCAAGGCTTCGTCAACGATGGTGCCGGCGGCGGCAAGGGTCAGGCTGGACATGCGATCCTCTCCGGTTGCAGGTGAAGTTTGGCGGTCAGTTCATCGGCCAGGGCGGCCAGGGCCGCATCATCGGCGGCAATGCCGAACAGATAGGCATCCGGCCGCAGCAGGATGGACGCACCGGCACCCAACCCATGCCGATCGAACCAGGCGGCCAGCATGCCCGTATCATCCAACAGGTCGCAGCCGATGTTCAGGGTTTTCACGCCCAGGGCCGACGGGAACGTGGCATTGGCGGCATCGGCACCGCGCAGCAGCACCCAGCCGCCGCCAGTCACATCATCCAGCAAGCGGCGCCGGCCTTGTGCATCCGTCACCATCGGCTGGATGAAGCGCTGCCCGCCGCCGGCACCGACCACACCGGCCCGATAGGGCGGGATCAGGTCGGCGGCGGTCGCCCCCGGCTGTGCCGCCCGGCGCCGCATCTCGGTGTCACGCTCAGCCGCCTTCTCCGGATCCAGTTCACAGATATAGCGGCCGGCGGCCACGGCGGCGCCGATCACGGCGCGCACATGCGGGTCGCGTTCCGGCTGATAGGTTTCCAGCAATGCCGGTGCGGCCAGGCCCTTCAGCACCAGATCCAGCTTCCAGGCCAGGTTGGCCACGTCGCGCAGGCCATGGCACATGCCCTGACCGAAGAAGGGCGGGGTCTGGTGCGCGGCGTCACCGGCCAGAAACACCCTGCCCGCCTGCCATTCGAACGCCACCAGCCCATGGAACCGATAGGTGGCCGCCCGCACCAGCCGGTGCGGCGCGCCATCGACCCAGGGGCCGATCAATCCTGCCACCTGTGCCGGTCCCATCATCTCCCGGTCATCCTCACCGGGCAGCAGCATGAATTCCCAGCGGCGATGGTTGCCGCGCCCCGGCACGATGGTGGCCGGGCGCCTGGGATCGCACAGCATCACCGACAGGCGCTGCAGGTCGGCCTCCCCCGGCACGCCGGTGAAGGGCGGGAAGCGGATGGGTCCATCCACCTCCGCATCCACCACCAGCCAGGGTTCCTCGAAATCCAGATCGTCCAGCCACAGATCCAGGGCCTTGCGCACGCTGCTGCGCGCACCATCGCAGGCGATGACGTAGCGGGCCTGTGCCGTCCCGCCCTCTGCCAGGCGCAGGGTGACATGGTCATCCTGCTGCACCAGCCCGACCAGTTCGGCGCCCAGGCGCAGATCGACACGCGGATAGGCTGCCAGCGCGTCGCGCAGGTTGGCTTCCAGTTCCGGCTGATAGAAGAAGTAATCGTTGGCCCAGCCGAAGGGCCGGGCCCGGCCGGCGGTGCCCAGATAGCGGATGGCGCCGCCATCGGCACCGATATGCAAATGCCCGTCGGTTTCGCGCATCAAAGGCAGCAGCCGGTCGATCAGGCCGATGCCCTGGAAGATACGCATCATCTCATGGTCGATATGGACGGCGCGCGGCAGGGGATGGGGGTCCGGCTCGCGCTCCAGCACCAGGACCGACAGTCCGGCCCGGCCCAGCAGGTTGGCAGCCGTGGCGCCAACGGGACCGCAGCCGACAATGGCGACATCATGGATCATGGCGGCCTTGTTTATCCGTCAGGAAAAGAGCGACCGGCATCCACTCCGCAGGGGCAGGTGCCGGCCCAATGGGGGATCAGAACTTCACGCGCAACGTGCCGCCCATGTAGCGGGACGCCTCCTTGGAGGTGAAGTAGAGGATGTTGCCGGGATTGGCGGCGTTGGTCAGGATGTTGTCGCGCTGCATGCCCACGGCGAAGTTCTTGTCCGTCAGGTTGCGGACATAGAGCGTCAGCTGATAACGGTCATCCTGCGACAGCACGCCGAAGGACAGATCGACGGTGCTGTAGCCGCCCTGGGTCAGACCGCCATCCTGCTCCAGCGAGAAGGTGACGGCACTCTGGCTGTTGAACCCGACCTGGGCGAAACCGTTCCAGTCGGCCGCGATCTCATCCTCGTACCGGACATTGATATTGCCGCGCCAGCGTGGTGCGTTGGGCAGGTCGCCGCCGCGCACATTCTGGACGGTGCCATTGCCCAGGCGGAAGCAGCTATTGGTCGGCTCCGTCGCACCGGTGGCCAGGGTGACGGGCGTGGCCTGGGCCGGCAGGGCGCAGGCGATGCGGTCGGCATCGAACTTGGCATCCAGGAAGGTGACGCCGCCATTGATGCTGAGTGCCGACGAAGCCCGCGCCTGGAATTCGATCTCCGCCCCCTTGGACACGGAGCTGCCGGCATTGGTCGGCACCGAGACGTTGGGGGCGATGGTCGACTGGACCTGGAGGTCCTGATACTTGGCATAGAACAGGGCGCTGTTCAGGATCAGGCGGCCATCCAGCGCCTGCTGCTTCCAGCCCAGTTCATAGGAATTCACCGTCTCCGGCCGCACCGGCGTCTGGCCGGCGAAATTCGCGGTCAGTTCAACGTCATAGCCCTGGCCCTTATAGCCGCGCGACCAGGTGAAATAGGTCTGGGCATCACGGTCGATCTCGTATTTCAGACCGGCCTTGCCCGACAGGTCATTGTCCGACACCTTGCCCGACCCGGTGGAGGCGGCGAACAGCAGCCGGTCGCCGGCATAGGGTGCGGTACCGGTGCGCGTACCGCTGTAGGACACGGTCTCCCGCTGCAACCGGAAGCCGGCGAAGGCGGACAGCGCGTCGGTCAAATCATATTCGACCTGGCCGAAGGCGGCGTAATTGTCCGTCTTGGTATTGGCGACATGGTTGGCCGACGAGAAGAAGGAGGTGGCGCAGGGCTGGCCGAACGCCGTGCCCGGCGTCACGCAGCCGCCGACGCGGCGGGTGAAGGCGCGGTCCAGGTCCAGGTTGAAATAGAACAGGCCCAACGTATAGGTCAGCGGCCCGGTATCGGCCGAGGCCAGGCGCAGTTCCTGGGTGAACTGGTCGATATCGGCGGTACCGCCATTGACCCCGAAATAGCCGTTGCCGAAGGGCAGATAGAGCGGCGTGGCGGAATTGAACCCGTCCACATCGACATTGTTTTCCAACTTCCAGTTACGCAATGCGGTGACCGACGTGATCGTATGGTCACCCAGGTCCAGGTTCGCCTCAATCGAGCCGCCGGCCTGTTCGGAGTTGGAGAAGGTGCGCGTATCCCCGCTGCTGACGCTGCGATTGTCGGAGGACGCGATGACGGGTGCGCGCACGCCGGCCAGAATGGTGTTGGTGGTCAGATAGGGGATGGGCTGGCAGCAATCGCTGTCACTGTCGCGCAGGTCGGCGGTGAACAGAATGTTCAGGTCATCCGTGGCCTGCCATTCCACCTTGCCGCGCACACCGACATCGCGGCCGCCATAGACATGCTCGCCACGGCCGTGATCATACACATAGCCGCGATTATCGGTGTAATAGCCGGTCAGGCGGGCGCCCACCGTCTCGGCTAACGGGCCGGAAACCGACGCGCGGGCCCGGTACTCGCCCTGTTCGGCGATGCCGACCTCGGCCACACCCTCGAAGTCACGCGAGGGGCGCTTGGTGACGATGTTGATGACGCCGGCGGTGGCGTTCTTGCCGAACAGCGTACCTTGAGGGCCGCGCAGCACCTCCACCCGCTCCACATCGATCAGGTCCTGGAAGCCCTGGCCCTGGCGGGACATGACGACGCCGTCCACCACGAAGGACACGGCCGATTCCAGTCCGGCATTGAACAGGGCCGTGCCGACACCGCGGATGCGGACATTGTTGTTCAGGTCGCTGGTCGACTGGGTATAGGTCAGCGATGGCACCAGGGCGGCGACGCCGGCCGTGCTGTTGACCTGGGACTGGGCCAGGGCATCGGCGGACAGCGCCGACACGGCCAGCGGCACGTCCTGCAGGCGCTCGCTGCGCTTCTGCGCCGTCACCACGATCTCTTCCAGGACGAAGCTTTCCTCGGCCTGCTGGGCATGGGCCGGCAGGGTCGCGGCAACCAGGATGGTGGTGGCCAGCAGATAGCACCGGCGGCGGGGCTTGAGCGTCATTCTTGGTTCTCCCTTCACGACATTGCCGGCGCGGCGATGGGCCGGGCCGGAAACTGTTTTGACAAGGAAGTGCCGTTCGCCAGCATCAATGTCCAATGATGAAAAGTGCCAAGGTACAAAACTTTACTTATGGCTGAACCCATTCGGCGGCATCCGCCCACGCATCATGATTAATATTCACACACGTGATAGTGAATGTTGACAGGCTGTCCCCCTTGCCCCATCCTCCCCTGGCACGCTGGCGATAACGACCGGCGGCCAATAGGGAGAACGCGTCACATGAGGGCCAAGCTGCTCGCGTCCGCTTGCGCGGTCGCGCTGACCATTATTTCGACCCAGGCGATGGCGCAGGACGCGCCGGCCAACCGCAAGACCGCCGCATCGGAAGATGTGCTGCAGGAAATCATCGTCACCGCCACCCGCCGCGCCCAGAATATCAGCGAGGTGCCGCTGTCCATCACCGCCTTCTCGCAGGAAGACCTGAACATCAAGGGTGTGGTCGGGTATGAGGGGCTGGCGCGCGAAACGCCGGGTGTGGTGCTGAACAGGCCCAGCGCCAATTTCAACAATTTCACCGCGCGCGGCATCGCCACCAACGGCTATGGCGCCAACCTGCAAAGCACGGTGGCCGTCTATATCGACGAACTGCCCATCTCCACCATCGGCAACACCACCGTGCTGGACCCGACCCTGTTCGATGTGGAACGGGTGGAGTTCCTGCGCGGACCGCAGGGCACGCTGTTCGGTTCCGGTTCCCTGTCGGGTGCCATGCGCATCCTGACCAAGAGCCCGGATCTCAGGAAGTTCGATGCCGCCGGACAGGTTGATTTCGGCCTGACCGGGTCCGACAGCCTGCGCCAGCGTTATAATGTCATGCTGAACACGCCGCTGGTAGAGGATGAGCTGGCCCTGCGCGTGGTCGGCTTCTACCGGCATGAGGAAGGCTATCTCGACAATGTCGGCACCGGCACCCACAATTCCAACACGCTGGAAAGCTGGGGCGGGCGCACCATCCTGCAATGGAAGCCATCGGAAGACCTGTCCGTGCGCTTCCTGGCGTCGCGCGAGGAAAGCAATCCGCGCGACAGCTCGCTGACCAGCCCGTCGCTGGGTGATCAGAAGCGCATTTCCGACCGGCCCGACCTCTATTCCGGTGTGCTCACCTCCTATAACGCCACGCTGGAATACCAGTTCGATGGCGCCAAGCTGACCAGTTCGACGACATATTCCACGTTCGACCAGAAATTCTGGGTGGATTTGGCCGGCACCTTCGGCCACGCCATCGCCTTCGGCCTGGATGCCAACGGCTATCAGGACACGTTCGTGGAAGAGGTGCGGCTGGCATCCGATCCCGGCGGCGACTGGGACTGGACCATCGGCGGCTTCTATCTGGATCGCCGGCATGACGTGGATTACTTCTACCGCTCGTCCCCCGCCTTCCTGGCGGCGCGCGGCATCACCGGCCTGCCGGACGAATATTACCAGCGCCAGTATGTGCACACGATCTCCCATGAACTGGCGGGATTCGGTGAGCTGACCTACCACGTCAATGAGAAATTCTGGCTGACCGGCGGTCTGCGCTATGGAAAGCTGGACGCGCAGGGCTTCACCGAGGGCGGGTATAATTCCGCCTATCTGACCTATGCCCTGACCGGGCAGTCGGGGCCGCTGGCCATGGTGCCCATTCCCGCCGCCACGGGCGTGAAGGCAAAGGGGTCCAAGCCCTCCTACAAACTCAGTGCGTCCTACCGGGCCAGCGAGGCCATCACCACCTATGCCAGCGTCTCCACCGGGTTCCGCGCACCCGTGGTCAATGCCTATGCCGGGCGGCCCAGCGTGGTGAATGCCAACGACCTGATCATCCCCTATGGCGCAAGTTCCGACGATCTGACCAATTACGAACTGGGGCTGAAAGGCCGCTGGCTGAACGGCAAGCTGACGGCGCATCTGGCCGCCTATTACATCGACTGGAAGAATATCCAGGTCCAGGCCAACCGCACGTCGGATAGTGTGCAGTTCGCCACCAATATCGGTGCCGCCCGCAGCAAGGGTATCGAGTTCGAAATCGCCGCCGTGCCGGCCACCGGCCTGACCATCGGGCTGAACGGGTCGCTGAACGATGCCAAGGTGACGAAGCTGACCGCAGCTGAGGCCGCGATCTCCGGCGCGGTCAAGGGTGCGCGGCTGTCATCGCCGCATTTCCAGGGGTCGGTCTTCGTCCAGTACTGGGCCAATCTGGCGCCGGAGTTGGACGGGTTCGCCACCGCCAACTGGCAGCATGTCGGCTCCTTCCCGTCCTCCTTCCCCAATGTGCCGGGCGCGCCGACGCGGGTCAGCCCGACCTATGGGCATACCGACAGCTATTCCAACGTCAATGCCAGCTTCGGGGTGACCAAGGGGAACTGGACAGCCACGGCCTATGTGGAGAACCTGTTCGACGATCAGTCGATCACCTACATCCACCCGGAGGCTTTCCTGGCCAGCCGCTTCGGCACGATGCGGCCGCGCACCGCGGGCATCCGTATCGGCTATGAGTATTAAACGATGACGGATGCCACCCCCACCCTGAACAGTCCGGCGGCGCCAAAGCCGCCGGACGGGCGCGCCTGGTACGTGCTGGGCGCACTCTGCTTCGTCTATGTGCTGAACTTCCTGGACCGGCAGCTGCTGTCGATCCTGGCCAAGCCCATCCAGGACGATCTGGGCGTCACCGACGGGCAGCTTGGTTTGATCAGCGGGCTCTATTTCGCGCTGTTCTATTGCACCATCTCCATCCCCGTGGCCTGGCTGGCCGACCGGGCCAACCGGGTGAAGGTGCTGTCCATTGCGTGTGCGCTGTGGAGTGCGGCCACCGTGGCCTGCGGCATGGCATCGACATATCCGCAGCTGGTGATGGCCCGCATGGCGGTGGGGGTGGGAGAGGCCGGCGGGGTGCCGCCATCCTATGCGATCATCACCGACTATTTCGCGCCGGGGCGGCGCGGCACGGCGCTGGGCCTGTTCAATCTGGGACCGCCCCTGGGCCAGGCGCTGGGGGTGGCCTTCGGCGCCTCCATCGCCGCCGCCTATAGCTGGCGCAGCGCCTTCGTCGTGCTGGGCGTGGTGGGTGTCGTGGCCGCCGTCATCGTCTGGCTGACGATCAAGGAGCCCAAGCGTGGCGGGCTGGACCTGCCGGCACCGGACGCGGCGCCGGCGGCGGTGGAGGCCAAGGCGGGGTTCGGTGAAACCGTCCTGATGTTCTTCCGCCGCAAGGATCTGCTGCTGCTGTCGCTGGCCTGTGGGGCCACACAGTTCGTCACCTATGCGGTGATGAATTTCACCGTGCTGTTCCTGATGCGGGAAAAGGGCATGGCACTGGGTGAGGTGGCGCTTTATTACGCGCTGCTGATCGGTATCGGGGTCAGCCTGGGCATGTATGCCTCGGGCCGGCTGATCGACCGGTTCGGTGCCAGGTCCAAGCGGGCCTATGCCGTGATCCCGGCCGTGGGTCTGGTCTGTGCGATGCCGTTCTTTGCCGGCTTCGTCTGGGCGCCGGGCTGGGAACTGGCGCTGCTGTTCCTGATCGGCCCGACCTTCTTCAATTATTTCTACCTGTCGCCGGCCGTCGCCCTGGTGCAGGAGGCGGTGCGGCCCAATCAGCGGGTGATGTCGGGCGCCCTGCTGCTGCTGGTGATGAACCTGATCGGCCTGGGCTTCGGCCCGACATATCTGGGGCTGGCCAGTGATTATTTCCGGGCCACCAATCCCGACAATTCCCTGCAACTCGCCTTCTACACCCTGATCCCCTTCTACCTGATCGCCATCGCCCTGTTCATGGTGCTGGCACGGGTGCTGAAGAATGGAGGCCGCTGATGCGTCTATCCCTTCGCCTGGGCGCCTCTTTGGCCGCCACGTTCCTGTCCTTCGCCGCCTTGGCCCAGGGCAATCCCACGGTGCAGGCGCCGGCCGGTGCACTGGCCGGCCGCGTCAACGGTGATCTGACGATCTTCAAGGGCATCCCCTATGCGCAGCCGCCAGTGGGGGAGCGGCGCTGGAAGGCGCCGGAACCGCTGCCCGCCTGGACCGGCGTGCGTGATGCCGGGGAATTCGGCCGCGCCTGCGTTCAGCCGCGCCCACGTGCTGGCAGCATCTATGCCAATCCACCCCGGGAGATGGGGGAAGATTGCCTGTCCCTGAATATCTGGGCGCCCAAGGAGGCCAAGAACGCCCCCGTCCTGGTCTGGATCCACGGCGGATCGCTGACCGCCGGGTACAGCCATGAGGAAGCCTATGATGGCGCCGCCCTGGCCCGCCAGGGGCTGGTCGTGGTGTCCATCAATTACCGGCTGGGCATCCTGGGCTATCTGGCGCATCCGGGTTTGGGTGCGGAGAATCCCGACGGGATTTCCGGCAATTACGGATTGCTCGACCAGATCGCCGCCTTGCGTTGGGTTCGCGACAATATCGGTGCCTTCGGCGGCGATGCCGGCAATGTCACCGTAGCGGGAGAGTCGGCCGGCGCCCTGTCAGTCATGTATCTGATGGCCTCTCCCCAGGCCAAGGGTCTGTTCGCCAAGGCCATCGCCCAGAGCGCCTACATGATCTCCACGCCGGAGCTGAAACAGCCCCGCAATGGGGAATTCGCGGCGGAGGCGATCGGCACCTATGTCGCCGACAAGGTCGGGGCGGCGGATGTGGCGGCCTTGCGCGCCATGGACCCGGAAACCCTGACGGCGGAAGCGGTGAAGGCCCTGTACATCCCCTTCGGCACCGTCGATGGCAAGGTGCTGCCGGCCCAGCTGGTGAAGATTTTCGACAAGGGACAGCAGGCGCCCGTACCCATCCTGACCGGTTTCAACAGCGGTGAGATCCGGTCGCTGCGCTTCCTGATCGGTGCAGCCCCCGCCGATGCCAAGGCCTATGAGGCGGTGATCCGCGAGCGCTATGGCGATCTGGCCGACCTGTTCCTGCGGCTCTATCCGTCGGGCAATGTCGAGGAAAGCATGCTGGCCACGACGCGCGACGCGCTGTACGGCTGGACGTCGGAACGGCTGGCACGCAACCAGGCCGCACTGGGGCAGCCCTCCTATCTCTACATCTTCGACCATGGCTATCCGGCAGCCGATGAGAAGGGGTTGCACGCTTTCCACGCGGCGGAAATCCCCTACGTGTTCGGCACGGCCGACCGCACCCCGCCCTTCTGGCCCAAGGTGCCGGACAATCCGGCCGAACGCCGCCTGTCGGCCGCGATGACCTCCTATTGGGCCAGCTTCGCGCGTGACGCCAAGCCGGTGGCGGATGGACAGCCCGCTTGGCCCGTCTTCGGCAAGGATGAGGGCTATATGGCCTTTGCCGGCACGCCCCAGCCGGGGGTGCGGATGCGGCCGGGCATGTTCGCCCTGCACGAAACCGCCGTGTGCCGACGCCGGGCGGCGGGAACCATGCCGTGGAACTGGAATACCGGGGTCGCATCGCCCGTGCTGCCGCCCAAGGGGAATGTCTGCTGATGCTGGATGGAACCATGCAGGATTTTCCCCTGACGCTGGACCAGTTCCTGCGCCATGCCGCGAAATGGCACGCCCATGCCGAACTGGTGACGGCGCATGAGGGTGGGGAACCGGACCGTATCGGCTATGCCGCCCTGATGGATCGCAGCCTGGCCGTCTCCGCCATCCTGAGCGACCTTGGCGTGCGGCAGGGCGAAAGGGTCGCCACCCTGGCCTGGAACAGCCAGGGCCATGTGGAGGCCTGGTACGCCATCATGGGGATGGGGGCGGTCTGCCACACCCTGAACCCGCGCTTGACGGCCGAACAGCTGGCGGCGATGCTGGACCAGTCGCAGGCCCGCATCCTGGTGGTCAGCGCCGATCTGGTGCCGCTGGCAAGGCAGGTCGCGGCCCTGTCGCCCGGCATCGCCCGCGTGCTGGTCATCGACGGACCGGCACCGGGTGACTGGCATCTCGCCACCGCGCTGGAGGGGCTGATCGCGGGGGCATCCCGCGACGTGCCGTGGGGCGGGTTTGCCGAGACGGCACCGTCGGGCCTCTGCTTCACCTCGGGCACCACCGGTGCACCCAAGGGTGTGACCTATACCCATCGTTCCAGCTACCTGCACACGCTCAAGCTGTTGCAAACGGATGTCATGGCCCTGTCGGGCCGCGACAGCGTGCTGGTCGCCGTGCCGATGTTCCATGCCAATGCCTGGGGCCTGCCCTTTGCCGTGCCGGCGGTGGGCGGGCGGCTGGTGCTGCCGGGGCGGCAAACGGACGGGGCCAACCTGGCCCGCCTGATCGCATCGGCCGGCGTGACGGTGGGGGTGGGCGTGCCCACCGTCTGGCTGGGGCTGGTGGAACATCTGGAAGCGACGGGCGGGGAATTACCCAGCCTGAAGCGGATCATCGTCGGCGGCTCCCCCCTGCCCCCGGCGCTCATGGAGCGGATCGAACAGCGGCTGGGCGTCATCGTGCAGACCAGCTGGGGCATGACGGAACTGTCGCCGTCCGGCACCGTCGCACCCGCCGGCGACCCCGTCCGCGATGCCGGCCTGTCGGGGCGGCCGTCGGTGGGGGTGGATTTGCTGCTGACCGATGCGGACGGCGTCGCCCTGCCCGACCAGCGCGGGACAGAGGGGCATCTGCGGGTACGCGGCGCGGCCGTCATCGACCGGTATTTCGGGCAGGAAAAGCCTGCCACCGATGCGGCCGGCTGGTTTCCCACGGGCGATCTGGCCCGCATCGATGCCACCGGCAACCTGATGATCACCGGCCGGGCCAAGGACCTGATCAAATCCGGCGGCGAATGGATCAACCCGGCGGAGATCGAGGCGCTGGTGGGGGCCCTGCCGGAGGTGTCGCTGGTCGCCGTCATCGGCCGGACCCACCCGAAATGGGGCGAACGCCCCATCCTGCTGGTGGAGACATGCGATGCGATCGATGATGCCGGCCTGCTGGCCCCGCTGAAAGGCAGGGTGGCACCCTGGTGGATGCCGGATGCGATCATCCGGCTGGACGCGATGCCGCTGGCCGCCACCGGCAAGATCGACAAAATCCGCTTGCGGATTCAACATGGTGGCGGTTGAAATGGGATATGGTGACACGGTGCGGCCGGTCAGGAATGGAAAGACGAATTGGTGTCTGAGCAGGTGAAACCCCGTCGGCGCTCCACCAAGGCCGAGCAGCGCGCCGAGAAGATGGAGCAGATCCTCGACGAGGCTGAATATCTATTCTCCAAGCACGGTCTCTATGGCGTCACGCTGAAGGACGTGGCGCAGCGGGTGGGCGTGCACCACACGCTGCTGAACTATTATTTCGAGGATAAGAAGAAGCTGTTCGACGCCGTCTTCGCCCGCCGCGCCGCCGTGACCAGCGAACGGCGGATGCGGGCGCTGGAGGAGTATGAGGCGGCGACCGGCGGCAAGCCCACGGTGGAGGGTGCCCTGCACGCCTTCCTGGATACCGATCTGGACCTCTATATCGAGGGCGGGGAGGCCTGGAAGAATTACGCGGCCCTGGGCGCGCAGGTGGCCAACACGCCCGAATGGGGGGCGGAGCTGATGGACCAGCATTTCGATCCCGTCGTGCTGCGGCTGATCGACCTGCTGAAGAAGGCCCTGCCCGACCGGGCGGAAGAGGACATCTTCTGGGGATACCACTTCGTCACCGGAGCCCTGCTGCTGACCCTGGCGCGGACGGGGCGCATCGACAAACTGTCGGGCGGGCTTTGCAAATCCGACGATTTCACCGCCGTGAAGGCCCGCATGGCCGCCTTCATGGCGGCGGGGTTCAAGGAAGTGTGCAAGGTGCGGGGATAGGATTGCAGGCGCCCGAGGGGCATGGAATACCGGCCATCGGTCGGTATTCCATGCCGATGGTATTATCGCGCCACGGCCATCACCGGCTGGCTCCAGCCGCCGCTGGCCAACTCGCGTTCGGCCTGCATGAAGCCGTAGGCGGGCACGATCTCCGCCTCCCGGTCGGTCACCTCGGCCAGTCGCGCCACCACCCGGTCGCCCGTTTCCGGCCCGCTACCGACATAGCAGCCCTGGGTCAGGGTGACATTGGCAGCCGCGAAGTGCCCGCCACCGGCACACAGGATGGCCCGCGTCGGCGCATCGTCACCGACCAGCGGCAGCAGGGCCGGGCTGACCAGGGCGGGGTTCAGCCGCTCCAGGCTGTCGCCGGACAGGACGCCATCCGTCATCTGCGTGGCCGCCGTCGGCGCCAGGCAATTGACGCGGATATTGTACCGCTCGCCTTCGATGGCGAGCGTCTGCATCAGGCCGACCAGTGCCATCTTGGCGGCGCCGTAGTTGGCCTGCCCGAAATTGCCATAGAGGCCGGAGGAGGAGGTGGTCAGGACGATACGGCCATGGCGCTGGTTGCGCATGATTTCCCACACCGCCTTGGTGCAGATCACGGCCCCCATCAGATGGACCTCCAGCACCAGGCGGAAATCATCCAGCCCCATCTTGGCGAAGCTCTTGTCACGCAGGATGCCGGCATTGTTGACCAGGATGTCGATGCGGCCCCATTCCGCCATGGTGCGGACCACCAAGGCCGCCACCGCCGCCTCGTCCGTCACCGACCCGGCGATGGCCATGGCATCGCCGCCGGCCGCCGCGATCTCCACCGCCACGGCATTCGCCGCCTCCTGGCTCAGGTCGTTGACGACGACCTTGGCTCCCTGGCGTGCCAGGAACAGGGCATGCTGCCGACCCAAGCCGCCACCCGCCCCCGTGACAATCGCGATCCGTCCTTTCAACGCCATGTTCCGGCGCTCCCTCCTGATTTTTCGATGCGCCTATATAGCGGATATATAATTCACTCTCAAGATAGTGAATTTAAGAGGCGCTCCGCCCGGAAAAACGGATGGCGGACGGCTCCGTTTCATAAGCCTCTCCTCCCATCCCGGCCATGAAACCGGAATGGGAGGGAAAAGCCCGGTTCAGAACCGGTAGGCGGCCCGCACACCCCAGGTACGCGGCGCGTCGTAGAAGGCACGCGCCACGCCGGCGAAACCGGGCACCGCACCGGTGGATGCCGCCTGCTGGCCGCGAATGTCGATATTGTTCTTCACCGCCTTGTCCTCCAGGTTCTGCACGAAGGCCTCCAGCTGCCAGTTGGCCGGGGATTCATAGCGCAACGACAGGTCGGTGCGGGTATAGGCGCCCTGGCGGTCGGTAGCGCGGTTGAAATCGGTCAGGAACATTTCCGACTGATATTTGCTCTGGATGCGCGGCACGATCACCCCGCCATCGGGCAGGTCGAAGAAATGCTCATAGACCAGGGTGACGGCCAGTTCGGGTGCGAAAGGCAGCTTCTTGCCCTTCAGGTTGGTGGCGCCGTTGGGATTGGCGGCCGTGAAGATGTTGGTGTCCACGGTCTTGAAGTCGTCGTATTCGGCACTGAGCAGTGCCGCCGACACCTGCAACCGGTCCTGGTCGGTGACGCTCCAGTTGGCTTCCGTCTCCAGGCCATAGATGCTGGCCTTGGTGGCGTTCACCGTGACCAGCTGCTGGATGCCGTTGGCACCGATCACCGTGTTGGCGCGCAGGATATTCTTGTAGTCGGAATAGAAGGCGACATTGTTCAGGGTCAGCGACCCGTCCAGCAAGGTGGCCTTCAGGCCCAGTTCGTAATTGGTGACATTCTCCGGATTGGCCGCCGTGCCGCCATCTTGGATCACGCCGGATTTGAAGCCCGTATTGACCATGGCATAGGCCAGCAGGTCGGCGGAGAGGTCATACTCGCCGCGCGCCATCCAGGTCAGCTTCTTCCAATGCTTGTCGGCATCGTTGCGGGCCGTTACCACGCACAGGCTGGGGATCTGGCTGGTGGGCACGCCGATGACATTGACGCCGCCGGTGGCCGGGGTGGAGTTGTTGCGGTTGCAGACATAGTTGCGCCCGCCCGTGTCCTTCTTGCTGTCCTTTGTATAGCGCAGGCCGCCGGTCAGCCGTGCGGCATCCGTCACATGAAACGTCTCCTGCGTGAACAGGGCCCAAGAGGACAGGTCGCGGCGCGGCTGGATGAAGGTCTGGGCATCGCGGCGGTCATTGGGGTCGAATTGGCCCGGCACCGTGCCGGTATCGTCACGGAAATCGATGTCGAAGCGGATGTCGTTATCCTCCTTGTAATAGAAGGCACCGAACAGCCAATCCAGCCGCTCCGCATCCACCGACTTCACCTGCAATTCATGCTGGCTGCTGTCGAACACCCCGCGCTCGAACCGCCGCTCCTCGGCGAAGGCCGGCGATACCGGCGGGCGCGGCAGGGCGCGCAGGCCCGGGTCCAGCGCATAGCCCACGTCATTGTCGTTCACATTCTGACGCGTCATGTGCGCCCAGCCGAACAGGTAGCTGACCTCCACCTTTTCCGTAGGCTGGTAATCGGCGCGCAGGCGGACCGTGTCGTTCACCTGGTCCAGCATGCCGGGACTGTCGATCACGGCGGAACGGCGCTTGGTGCCGGGCAGCGGCGTGACATTGACCGGCACGGTGCCCGCCCCCTGGTCGGAGAAGCGTTCGGCCGACACGAACAGCTTGAAATTCTCCACCGGTGTCCATTGCGCGCTGACCCGGCCGGAATAGCGATCGGCATTGTCGTACTTGTCGGCGCCGGGCGGCACCTTCGACCCGGCGGCGAAATCGATATAGCCTTTGCGGTTCTCCACATAGCCGGCGGCGCGGATGGCCAGCGTGTCGGTGATGGGCAGGTTCAGATGGCCCTTGACCCGGAACAGGCTGTAATTGCCGGCCGTCAGGTCGATGGAGCCCGACGCCTTTTCCGCGTTCGGCTTGGCGGTGATGATATTGACCACGCCGGCATTGGAATTGCGGCCGAACAAGGTGCCCTGCGGCCCGCGCAGCACCTCCACCCGCTCCACATCATAGAGCAGCGCCGTCGCACCCTGCGGGCGCGGGGAATAGATGCCGTCGACATGGAAGGCCACTGCGGGATCGCCCACCTCCGTGCGATTGGTGGAAACGATGCCGCGGATGGCCACGTCCACGGCGGCCTGGTTGCTGCTCTGGCCGATCTGCAGGCCGGGCACCAGGGACACGATGCTTTTCAGGTCGGAGACCTGAAGCTGGTCCAGCGCCTGTTGGCTCAGCGCCGTCACGGCCACGGGCGTGTCCTGCAACGACACGGCCCGCTTCTCGGCGGTGACGATGATCTCCTCCAGCATGGCGCTGGAGGTCTGGGCCAGGGCCGGTGCGGCGATGGCACCAGCGGCGGTGGCGGCCAGCAGGATGTGCTTGATGATGTTGGTCTTGGTCGTCATGGGTTCTCTCCCTCCCTGTTCCGGGCAAAATCCTTCCCAGGCCGGACGGTGGCACCCGTCCGGCTGGTGTTGTTTCGGGCAATGGGGACCCGTTCCCCGCGCGGGTGTTGCGCGTGGGGTTGCGGGTTTCTTGGTCTTGTTGAAAGGCCAGTAGGTCAGGTCGAGGGGCGGAGCCCCGAGCCCTGACAAGCGACGGTGCCTTCGAAATGTCAGGGCTCGCCTGCGGCTCGACCTGACCTACGGCACTTCACCGCCCTTTGCGGTCTGGCGCTGCCCGCCTCAGTTCCTTGATGCCTTCATGCGTCGGTCTCTCCCTGTTCTGTCGGCCGGGACTTCAAGTCCCTTGTTCCGTGGATTGTCTCGTGTCCCCGGCCATGGCCTGGGCGCGCAGTTCCATGCGGAACCGCTGCAGATCGTCGATGCGCTGGTACGGCAGCACCGTTTGCAGGCTTTCCGCCGGCTCTCCCCCCAGCAAGGCCAGCATATGGCGGGCCAGTTCCTCACCATCGCGGCGCTGGGGCTGGTAGTAATAGGTGACACCCTGTTCGAACGGCATGCGGAATGGCATGCCGCCGAAGCCGACAATGCGCAGCCCGTCGCGCGCCGGGTCCATCCCCTGCTCCAGGGCCGCCTCCATGGCGCCGAACATCGACAGCTGGTTGGCGCACAGGATGGCGGTGACGCCCCGGTCGCGCGCCAGCAGGTCGCGCACCGCATCCTGGCTGGACCAGACCGACAGGCCGGAGGTCACCAGCAGCGACTTGTCCCAGGGCAGGCCCAGTTCCGCCAGTGCCCGCTGATACCCGCGCAGCCGCATGCCGGCATAGGTCATGTTGCCCGTGGGGTTGAACAGGGCGATGCGTTTATGACCGTCTGCCGCCAGCCGGATCATCGCGTCATAGACCCCGCCCTCGTCATCATGGTCGACGAAGGCGTGCGGGCTGTGCAGTTCGGTGCGCCCGAAGCTGACGAAGGGGAACTTGAATTCCAGGCAGAAACGCGCCCGTTCATCCATCGGCGTGGTACGGGAGAAGATGATGCCGTCGGCCAGCCGCTGCTGGAATACCCGGCGCACTGTTTCCAGCGGCGACTGGCTGGCCGTCTGCGCCAGGACGACCAGGTTGTAGCTGTCGGTCTCCAACGTGCGCGACACGCCCTCCACCTGAGCCAGGAAGCCGGCATCGCCGTAATCCGCCACTTCCGGCGCGAAGAACACCGAACAGATCTTCATCGTCCGGCCCGTGCGCAGATAGACGCCGCCGGCATCGGGCAGATAACCCAGGCTGGCCGCCGCCTGCTTGACCCGCGCCACCGTGTCCGGCTTCACCTCCGGCCCGTCCTTCAGCGCCCGGGACACGGTCGTGATCGACAGGCCCAGATGCTCGGCAAGGGTTTTCAGGTTGGTGCGCTGACTGGGCTGCATGGCGGTCGGGCTCGCTGGTTCACCTTGGAAGGTTGCGGGAGATTACGAATAATCGGCGGGCGGCGGCACCTCATTCTCGCGCATCACCCGGCGCATGAAGTCGAACGACGCCTTGGGCGTACGTTTCAAGGTCGTGTAGTCGACATGCACCAGCCCGAAGCGCTTGTTATAGCCATGGGCCCATTCGAAATTATCCAACAGCGACCAGGGCATGTAGCCGCGGATATCCGCCCCTGCCGCAATGGCCCGGTGCACGGCGGCCAGATAGTCGCGGTAATAGGCGATGCGGTCCTGGTCATCGATGCTTCCATCGGCACCGGCAATGTCCAGGAAGGCGACACCGTTCTCCGTGACGAAGACCGGCGGGTTGCCATAGTCGCGGCGCAGACCGTCCAGCGCCTCATAGAAGGCATGGCCGTCGATGCCCCAGTTCATCTCCGTCCGGCGCAGATATTTCGGCGGCTCGACAATCTTGAACGGCCAGGCCGTGCCGTCGGCCGGGGACAGGTAGGTGGGGAAATAATGGTTCACCCCCTGGTAATCCACGGGTCGGTGGATCTCCGCCATGTCGCCCGCCTGGATATGCGGGGCGAACCGGTCCAGCACGCTGTCGGGATAGCGGCCCAGATGCACGGGGCCCAGGAACACGCCGTTCCACTTATCCTCGAACAGCTGCACCAGATGCTGGTCACGCTCGGCGAACTGCGGCAGGGGCCGGCCCTTATGGACGGGCAGGACGAAGCCCACGGGCACGCCCGGCGCCAGATCGCGCACCACCCCCACGGCGCGGCCATGGGCCAGATTCAGGTGATGGGCCACGCGCACGGCGGCGCGCGGGTCGGCCAGACCGGGGGCGTGGCGCCCCTCCTCATTCCCGACCCAGGCGCAGACCGACGGTTCATTGAAGGTGACCCAGGTCCGCGCCCGGTCGCCCAGCCGGCGTACCATCAATGCTGCGTAATCGGCGAACCAGCCGGCACTGTCGCGGTTGACCCAGCCGCCCTTGTCCTGCAGCGCCTGCGGCAAGTCCCAGTGATAAAGGCAGGGCCAGGGCTCCAGCCCCCGTTCCAGCATGCCATCCACCAGCCGGTCATAGAAATCCAGGCCCTTCTGGTTGGTCGCCCCCGTACCGTCCGGCAGCACCCGGCCCCACATGATGGAGAAGCGGTATTGCTGCGCGCCCAAGGTCCGGATCAGGTCCAGATCCTCCGCCCAGCGATGGTAATGGTCGCAGGCCACGGTGCCGGTATCGCCATTGGCCACCCGGCCGGGGCTGGCGCAATAGGTGTCCCAGATGCTGGGCCCACGCCCATCATCGGGCGCCCCGCCCTCGATCTGGTAGCTGGAGGTGGAGATACCCCACCTGAACCCATCCGGGAAACGCATCGTGACCGTCTCTTGGCTGCCTGTCGGGAAAATCGGGCCGCCCGCGAACACCCCTCGGCCTGCGCGAAAGGGATGTCGGGCGGCAGGAACCGCTGATGTAAAAATCGTAACGTTTCGAAAAATGCCTGTCCAGGCCGAATCTGTGGGTAAACGCATTTTTCCTTGATTGACAGTCCGTATCGGCTCGCCATACTTCACGAGAAATCGAAACGTTTCGGATTGTGCGGCGCAATGAAGATCAGGGTGAAAGCATGCTGCGCTGCCGCAAAATTCGCGGCAATCTCCTGGCTGGCCCTGGCAAGCGGCGCAGCATGGGGGCAGGAGCTGGAGGTGATGCACTGGCTGACCTCCGGCGGCGAATCCGCGTCGCTTTCCGTGGTGCGCGATGCCTATCGCGATCAGGGCGGGTCCTGGCGGGATGCGCCGGTGCCCGGCGGTTCCGCCGCACGGGCGGCGGCCGTCAACCGCATCCTGGGCGGCAACCCGCCGCCGGTCTTCCTGTTCTCGCTGGGCAACCAGCTGAATGAATTGTCCACCCACGGACTGATCATTCCCGCCCCCGGTGCCGATGAGGAATGGGACCGGGTACTGCCGCCACTGCTGGCGCGATCGGCCAAATATCAGGGCCGCTACATGGCCGCCCCCCTAAACATCCATGGCGAGAACTGGATGTTCTACAATGCCGGCCTGCTGCGACAGGCGGGGCTGGCCGTGCCCCGCACCTGGGCCGAATTCCTGGACGCCGCCGCCCGGCTGAAAGCCATGGGCAAGATCCCCATCGCCATGGGTGGACAGCCCTGGCAGGAACGGCTGCTGTTCAATGCCGTGCTGCTGGGGGTGGGCGGACGCGATTTCTACCGCCGCCTTTACGAGACGCTGGACCCGGCGGCCCTGGACAGCCCCGCCCTGCTGGAGACGTTCCGGACCTTCGCCGCCTTGCGCCCCTTCGTGGATGAGGGCAGCCCCGGCCGGCGCTGGAACCAGGCGACGGCCATGCTGATGCGCGGCGATGCGGCGTTCCAGTTCATGGGCGACTGGGCCAAGGGCGATATCCGCGCGGCCGGGCTGGAGCCGGGGGTGCAGATCGGTTGTGCCCTCTCCCCCGCACCGGAACCCGCCTATATCATGGTGGTCGACGCCTTCGCCTTCACCCAACCGCGCGACGCCGAAACGGCGAAGGCGCAGGAACGCTTCGTTTCGGTGATGATGGAACCGGGCGTGCAGGCCCGCCTGAACCAGGCCAAGGGCTCGATCCCCGTGCGCACCGACGTGCCGGGTGACGGGTTCGACATCTGCGCGCGCCAAGCCATGGAACTGATCCGCGATCCGGCCACGCACCTGGCCTCCACCGGCCTGTTTGGCCTGCCCGGCGGCATGGCCGGGGCGGTAGATGATGCCGTCTCGCAATTCTGGAACGATCCCCGCCTGACCCCGGAACAGGGCCGCGACCTGCTACGCCGGTCGATTCTAGCCTTCCGGTGAACAAACAAAACGAAAAGGGAGGAACAGGGTGAAACCATCGCATCGGGCCCCTTCCATCGCCCTGCTGCCGGCCGGGCTCATCACCTTCGTCTGCTTCTACCTGTTCATCGCCTGGACCTTCGCCATCTCGCTGACCAGCTCGCAATTGCTGCCCAGCTGGGATTTCATCGGCTTCGTCCAGTATGAAAGGCTGTTCGCCAGTGCCCGCTGGTGGACGGCACTGGGCAACATGGCGATCTACGGCACGCTGTTCATCGCCGGCTGCCTGACGTTGGGCTATCTGCTGGCCATCCTGATCGACCGCGGCGTGCGGGCGGAGGGGGTCTATCGCACCATCTTCATGCTACCGCTGTCCATGTCCTTCGTGGTCACCGGCATCATCTGGCAATGGATGCTGAACCCCGGCCTGGGTATCCAGCAGGCGGTGCGCGGACTGGGGTGGGAGGAGTTCGCCTTCAACTGGCTGGTCCGCGCCGACCGGTCCATCTACACGGTCGCCCTGGCCGGCATCTGGCAGCAATCGGGCCTGTGCATGGCCCTGTTCCTGGCAGGATTGCGTGGCGTCGACCCCAACATCTGGAAGGCGGCGAAGGTCGATGGCATCCCCACCTGGCGGGTCTATGCCGCCATCGTCACACCCATGCTGCGCCCGGTCTTCTTCACCGCCGCCATCCTGCTGTTCTCCCTGGTGGTGAAATCCTTCGATCTGGTGGTGGCGCTGACCGGCGGCGGGCCCGGCTTCTCGTCGGACCTGCCGGCCCGGTTCGTGATGGAGCATATTTTGAACCGGCAGGAACTGGGCTTGGGTGCAGCTGGTGCCTGCATGATGCTGGCCACCATCGCCGCCGTGGTCGGCCCCTATCTCTATGCCGAAATCCGGCAGAAGAAGGGGGGCTGATCCATGCGGCGCTTCCCCCTCTACCTGATGCTGTCCATCGCGGCCCTGGCGGTTCTGTTCCCGCTGTTGGTTATGCTGTCGACCTCGCTGAAGCCGCTGGCGGAGATCAACAATGGCAGCCTGTTCGCCCTGCCGCAGGACCCGGGTTTCGCCGCCTGGGGAAAGGCCTGGGGTGGTGCCTGCATCTCCGGCACCTGCCGGGGCCTGTCGGTCTGGTTCGGCAATTCATTCGCCATCGTGCTGCCGGCTTTGTTCTGCTCCCTGGCACTGGGTGCCCTGACCGGTTACGCGCTCAGCCTGCGCACGGCCAGATGGGTGGACATGCTGTTCGCTGCCTTGCTGATCGGCCTGTTCATCCCGCCGCAGGTCACGCTCTATCCCATGATCGCGCTGGTGCGCGAACTGGGGCTGTTCGGCACCCAGGGCGGGCTGGTCTTCGCCCATACGGTCTGGGGCCTGGCCTTCGTCACGCTGCTGTTCCGCAATTTCTTCCTGTCGGTGCCGCGCGACCTGCTCAAGGCGGCGCGCATCGATGGGGCCGGGTTCCTGGCCAGTTTCTGGTACGTGATGCTGCCCTTGTCGCTGCCGGTCTGCGCCGTCGCACTGGTGCTGCAATTCACCTATATCTGGAACGATTTTATCCTGGGCCTGACCTTTGCGGGACCGGGGCAGCAGCCGGTGACGGTTGCCCTGAACGTGCTGGCCGGATCGCAGTTCGGGCCGCAGGAATACAATGTCAACATGGCGGCGACGATGATCGCCGCCCTACCCACCATCCTGGTCTATCTCCTGTCCGGACGCCTGTTCGTGCGCGGGATCGCGGCCGGGGCCGTGAAGGGATGATATGATGCAACGCGTCCGCCTACAGGGCATCGCCAAGAATTTCGCCGCCACCACCGTACTGGACCGGATCGACCTGGATATAGAGCCAGGCGAGTTCCTGGTGCTGCTGGGTCCGTCCGGCTGCGGCAAGTCCACGCTGCTCAACATCGTGGCCGGGCTGGAGGAACCCAGCGGCGGCACCATCCATTTCGGCGACCGCGACGTGACGGCGCTCGAGCCCGACCAGCGCGACATCGCCATGGTGTTCCAGTCCTACGCGCTCTACCCGACCATGTCCGTGCGCCGGAATATCGGCTTCGCCCTGAAGATGCGCGGCCTGTCCAGGCCGGAGATCGAGGCCAAGGTGGCCGGTGTGGCCGGCCTTCTGCAGATCGGCCATCTGCTGGACCGCAAGCCGGCGCAGCTGTCGGGCGGACAGCAGCAGCGGGTGGCCATCGGCCGCGCCCTGGTACGCGAACCGCAGGTCTTTCTGCTGGACGAACCCTTGAGCAACCTGGACGCCAAGCTGCGTGCCGACATGCGGGTGGAACTGAAACGCCTGCATGAACGCGGCCGGCGCACCACCCTTTACGTCACCCATGACCAGGTGGAGGCGATGACCCTGGCCAGCCGCATCGTCGTGATGGACAAGGGCCGGGTGCAGCAATGCGACCGGCCGGAAGTGGTCTATGCCAAGCCTGCCAACCGTTTCGTCGCCGGCTTCGTCGGTGCACCGACCATGAATTTCCTGGAAGGGGAATTGGCACTGGCCGACGATCAGCCGGCCTTGCGGCTGGGCGACCATATCCTGCCGCTGCCTGGGCTGAAGGCGGGAACGGGCCTGCGCACGGGCCAGCCCCTGGTGCTGGGCTTGCGGCCGGAACACCTGGCACTGGCACCCGCGGGCGAAGCGGGAACCTGCCAGGGCCAGGTGCTGATGACGGAGCCGACGGGACCCGACACCTATGTGCTGATCCGGCTGGCGGGCCGGGAGGTGACGGCCCGCATGCCGCCCGGCGTAGCGCTGGCAGCCGGACAGATGGTCGGCCTGCGGCTGGACGGTGCTGCGGCCAGCCTGTTCGATACAGGCGAAGGGCGGCGCCTGAATTGAGCACGGGATGACCGATCGCCGGTCACCTTTTCAGCGTCGCGTCGTAGAAGGACACGATCTCCCGCCGGAACGCCTCCAGGCCGGGCCGGTCCAGATAGGGCATGTGGCCGCCTTCCAGATAGCGTTCGGTGATGTTGCCCACCAGTTCCGGTTCCAGGTTCATATGCGCCAGGTCCCACTCGGTGGCGAAGAATGGCGTCACCAGGTCGTAATAGCCGCTGAGCGACAGCACCTTCAGATGCGGATTGGCGCGCATGGCCACCCCCAGATCGACCGTCGTATTCGCCCCGGAATACTGGAACGGCGCGCCGCCCGGCGGCTGGTGGCTCCAGGTCCAGCGGCCCATCATGGCACCGTCGACGGTGATATATTCAAGGTCGCTGCGATAGCCCAGCGTCTCCGCCAGATGCCGGCGGAAACCGGCGACATAGGCCGGCGACATCTCGTTAGACGGGTCGGCGCCGGCCTTCTCCCCCACCCCATCCATGGCCATACCCACGGCGCGCGCGTCGGAACTGCCGATGATGCGGCGCTGGTCGCGCAGCAGTTCGGCGGTGAAGCGCGGCGCCAGCACGCGCAGATTGGCCTTCAGCCAGTAATCCGCCGACAGGCCGGTCAGGCTTTCCAGCCTTGCCGCCATCGCCGCCTTCTCCGCCACACTGATATGGTGGCCCTTGGCCAGGGCTGACGCATAATCGCCGATGGCGAATTCCCGTGTCGCCTGGACATGGGCTTCCAGGCTGCCGGCACTGCGCTGCACCTTGTTGTGGTACCAGGCGGTGGCGGCGTAGGTCGGGATCAGGTTCACCGGTTCCCGGTCCAGGCCCGACGCGTGCTGGCCGAAATTCAGGATGGAGGAGACAAGGACGACGCCATTGAAGGCCATGCCGCTGGATTGCAGCTTATGCACCAGCACAGCCGAACGCGGAGAACCATAGCTCTCGCCCAGCAGGAACTTGGGCGCATTCCAGCGGTCATTCTCGCTGACATAGCGGCGGATGGCCTGGGCGAACGCGTCGCCATCCTTGTCGATGCCGTAATATTGCGAGGCGTATTCCGGCTTCACCAGCCGCGAGTAACCGGTGCCGACCGCATCCAGGAACACCAGATCGGTGCGGTCCAGGATGCTCTGGTCATTGGCGATCAGGTCATGCGGCGGCGGCGGTGTCGGTTCCGGGCTGGTGGTGCGGGCATAGACCGGCGACAGCCCGCCCATATGCAGCCAGATGGATGAGGAACCGGGGCCGCCGTTGTAAACGAAGGTCACCGGCCGTTCCGGTGTTCCCTTGGGCCGGTCGGCGATATAGGCGACATAGAACATGTGCGCCGTCGGCTGGTTCTCCGCATCGGTCAGGGTCAGGCGGCCGGCCGTGGCCTTGTACTCCACCTTCTTGCCGGCAATGGTGACGCTGCCGCGTGAGGTCGCCTTGTCCGCAACGGTCGCGGCGGGCGGTTCCGCTGCCGGCACAGAGATGGTGACGGACAGCAGCAGGGTGATGGCGGTGGCACAGGCCAGCGCCAGACGATGCGTCTTCATGGGGATTTCTCCGCTTGGGCGGGATCATGGGCTTTGAACCAGCCGATGATATTGTCGGTCTTGGCGATCTGCTGGGTCGGGCGGACGCCGATATTGTGGCCGGAGCCGGGGATGCGGACCAAGGCCGTCTCCACCCCGCGCAGCTTCAGCGCGGTATAGAACTGTTCGGCCTCCGCTGGCGGGGTGCGCCAGTCATCATCCCCCACCATCAGCATGGTCGGCGTCTTCACCTGCCCCACCCGCGACAGGGGCGACAGGCGCCAGAAAATCTCCCGGTCCTCCCACGGCATCGCGCGGACCTGATGGCGGGCGACATGTGCCGCCGTATCGCCGGCCAGCATAGTGCTGGTCCAGTTGATGACGGGATTGACGGCCACGGCGGCGGCGAACCGGTCGGTATTGCCGACGATCCAGGCCGTCATCGCCCCGCCCGCCGACCCACCGGTCACGAACAGCCGGGCGGGATCGGCCAGCCCCTTGGCAATGGCCGCATCCACCACGCTCATCAGATCGGCCAGATCATCAGTCCCTGGATACTTCAGGTCGATGGTCAAGGCGAAAGCCTCGCCATAGCCCAGCGACCCGCGCTGATTGGCCCAGACCACGACGAAACCTTCGGCCGCGAAGCGCTGGATCTCGCTGGCAAAGCCCGGCCCATACATGATGGCTGGCCCGCCATGGATCTCCAGGATCAGCGGATAGGGCTTGGACGGGTCATGGCCGGGCGGCAGTGCCACCCAGGCATCGATGGCGCGGCCATCGGCACTGCTGGTCACGGGCAGCTTTTCCACCCGCGCCATGGATACAGAGTCCAGCGCATCGGCATTCACATCGGTCAGCCGCTTCGCCTTGCCGCCGGGCGTGACCAAAGCGATGTCGGACGGGCGGTCGGGCCGGCCCTGGCTATAGGCGACCTGCTTGCCGTCGCGCGACAGGCTGAAACTGCCGCCGATATAGGGCCGGCCGCCGGCCCCGTCATTCATGTCGGTGACGATGGTCGCGACCTTGCCGTCCAGCCCGACCCGGACCAGTTCCACCCGCCCCTCATTCGTGATGGTGGCGAACAGGCTGCGCCCGTCCGGCGCCCAGACGGGACTGGAGACGGAGCGGTCGAGAGCGGCGGTCAGCGACCGGCGCCCGCTGCCGTCGCGGTTCATCACATAGAGCTGGCTGGTCTGCCAGGAGACTTTGCGGTCATCATAACCGGTGAAGGCGATCAGCTTGCCGTCGGGCGACACGGACGGTTCCGCATCCGGCCCGCGCCGGTCGGTCAGGGCGGTGACGGCACCGGTGGCGATGGCGATGCGATAAATCTCGCTCTCGCGCGGGTCCATGTCGGCATCCGGCGCGGCGTTGCCGGTGACCAGCACATGCGCCCCATCCAGCCATTCCAACCCGCCATAGCTGACCGTCCCCTGGGTGACGGCGCGCGGCGTACCACCCTCTGCCGGCACCACGAACAGCTGCATGGCGCCGGGTTTCACGAAGCCCATGCCGTCCAGATGCACGTTCAGACTGTCATAGACCTTGGCCGGCGGCTCCCAATCAGCACCGGGCGGCGGCGATGGCGGGGTGGCGAAACGCGGCCCCTTGCCGTCCACGAAGGACAGGAAGGCAATGGTCCTGCCATCGGGTGCCCAGACCGCGCCGCTAGCCCCACCCGGCACCTTGCCCAGTGGCCAGTCGGCCCCCTCGGCCAGCGACAGGACGCGCAGTTCACCGTTGCTGGCATATAGCAGGCGGCGACCATCGGGCGACCAGACGGGATCGGATGCAGACGCATCCCCGGTGACCAATGCCCGCTGCTCCCCCGTCGCCGTATCGATGATCCACAGCGACGACCGGTAACGATCCGTCCTGATGTCAGCCGCACGGCGGACATAGACGATGCGTGAACCGTCCGGGGAAATCCGCGGATCGCGCGCGGCTTCCAGGTTGAAAATATTCATGGCGGTGAAGCGGCGCGCGGTGACGTCCACCTCTGCATGGACCGGGGCGACCAGCATGAATGTGGCCAGCATCGTGCCGGCCAGTGACAGTGCCCTTGCCTTCATGGGGAACCCTCCCGGCTGTTATCGGTGGAAAAGAAAACAGCCAGGCGTCGCGTGACGCCGGGCTGTCGCTCCCCCCGATCAGAACCGGTAGGCGGCGGTGACGCCCATCGTGCGGGGACGGAAGGTGACCTCGCGATAGATGGGGTTGTACTGCCGGTACTGCGAACAGGACGGGCCCGACGCCGCCACGCAGCCCGACCGGCCGTTGGAATTATGCACGGCCAGCACATCGTCGGAATCCAGCAAGTTATCGACGAAGAAGCCCAGATCGATGCTGTCGGTCAGGCTGTAACCGCCGCGCAGCGAGACGAAGTTGGTGGCTTCCATCTCACCCGCCACGTCGGGGGAATAGCCGACGGAACCGTACTTCACGCCCGCCCAGTAGCTCGACGCATACTGGTAATCGGCGCGGATGAACGCCTCGTTGCCGGCCAGGTCGAACTCGTACTGCAGGCCCAGGCTGAGCTTCCAGTCGGGGATCGGCAGCGGATCGCCGGCCTTCAGATAGACGGCATTGACCGGAGCCGGGCCTACGACGCCCTTCTTGTACTCGGCATCGGCATAACCCACCGCCAGATTGGCGGTGAAGCCGGCGCCCAGATTGGCGCGGGCATCCAGGTCCAGGCCCTGGCTGACGGCCTTGCCGGCATTGATCGTGTAGGTGAAACCGCAGGTCGGCAGGCCGTAATTGGTCTGCGTGTCGTTCCATTCCAGGCGATAGACGCTGGAATTCACCTGCACGCCGAAGACATTGACCTTCGCACCCAGCTCATAGTTCCAGACCTTGTCGGACTCGTAGGTCGCCGGGGTGTTGGTGATGCCCAGCGTGGTCAGGTCGGTGGCGCAGCGGGCCGGCGGGATCTGGTTGACGCCACCGACGCGATAGCCGCTGGAGATGGTGCCGAACACCGAGTTGCTGTCATCGATCAGGTACTGAAACCCGACCTTGGGCGATACCGGCTTCTCGATGATCTGACCGGTGATCAGGCCGCCATTGGCGGCGGTGGGCACGGCGATGCCGGAAATGGGGCCGGCGGTTTCCTGGAAATAATCCAGATGCGTGCGCGACAGGCGCAGACCGCCGATCAGCTTCAGGCTGTCGGTGACGCTGAACGTGACCTCGCCATAGGCCGCCACTTCATTGTCGGTCATGTCATGGTCGCGGTAATATTCCAGATTACCGGGCAGCAGCGGAATACCGAAGATCGCCTGCGGCGGCAGGCCATAAATGGCCTGGGTCAGGTCGGCGACATTGGCGCGGTATTCGGTCAGTGCCTTGATGGTCATGTCCGAATAATAGATACCGCCCACCCAGTTCCAGCGGCTGTCGCTGCCGTAATCGGAGGAGAAGCGCAGTTCCGCCGTATAGCCGGTGCGGTGGTTGTTATAGGCCGGATAGCTTTCATAGAGCGGCAGGGTGGCCACGAACGGCGCGCCGGCCTGATGGTTCTGCGGCTCCTGGTAAGAGAAGTTCAGATGGCCCTTGGACCGGTCGTCGATATAGCTGACGATGCCCATGACATTGATATCGTCGAAGGAGGTCTCGGCCTTGATCGACGGCACGAACAGCGTGTTGGTCACGCCGACATTGGGCATACAGGGCGCGATGGTGCTGGCGAAATTGTCGCCGATATTGCAGGTGTCGCCCGACTTGTTGCGGCCATAAAAATTGTACGGGCCATAGGTGCGGGCCGGGTTGTTGGGGCGTGCCGCAGCCGTGAACTGTTCGACATTGCGCCAGGAATAATCATCCTGGTTCGTCTCCTGGCGCGACCAGTAGACGGACGGGGTGATCTTCGTATCCTCCGTCGCGGCCACGGCCACAGCCAGGCGCGCGGAATAGGCGTCGGACGAGTTAGCGTCCTTCTTCACCGTCTTGGCGGAATGGCGGTCGATATAATCGATATAGCCGCCGGTATGCCTGGCCATGGCGCTGGCGCGGAAGCCGATCTTGTCTTCCACGATCGGGCCGCCGACGGCGGCACCGCCCTCATACGACCAGTCACCTTCCTTGGTGTTGGACAGGCCGACCTTGGAATGGCCGCTATAGTCGGTCAGGCTGGGTTCCGGGGTGATGAAACGCACCGTGCCGCCCTGCGAACCGCCGCCATAGAGCGTGCCCTGGGGACCGCGCAGCACTTCCACACGCTGCAGGTCGAACAGCATCGGGATCGGCGTGCCGCTGCCGGCCGGGCCGCCGCGCTTGGTCATCGGGCTGTCATCCAGGTAGACGCCCGTGGTGGCGGCACCGGTGGAGGGGCTGACGCCGCGGATGGCGATGGACTGCACCGCCGAATTGGACCCCAGATTGCTGACCGACAGGCCGGGCACCAGACGGGCCAGATCGGCCACATCCTCGACACCCTGGCGCTCCAGGCTTTCCTGGGTCATGGCCATGATGGACAAGGGCGTGCGGTTGATCGACGTCGCCTGGCGCGTGGCCGTGACGATGATCTCCTCCAGCACCACGCTCTCGCCGGTCGACGTGGTCGCCGTGGTCTGCGCCGACGCCATATGGGTGAAACCGGTTGCCGCGACGGCCGACATCAGCAGGCCGGTCCTGAAACACATACGGGACATCATACCCCTCCTCAGTTCCCTGTTCGCCTAGCACGCCCCTGTGGGGTCGTGAAGTTATTTTACATGTTATATATTTTGGTAGCGCGAGATACTTGTCAAGTTAATTTGTTTTCCGGTTTGAGTTAAAAAAAGCGTGCCGGACGCAAATCCGGCACGCCAGGGCTGAGATAGACAAATAAACGTTAACGGTTACGGACGCTGCGACAAAGTATGATCGTAGAATGCGTCCAAATCGCCCTTCATTTTCAGCAGGACTCTTTGGTCATTGAACGCCATGTGCCCAGATTCATACAATTTGTACGAAACATTGGGGATCAATTGCGGTTCCAGCAGCATATGGTCCAGGCCATATTCTCCGGAGAAGAACGGCGTACTCATATCGTAATAGCCGCTCATGGCCAGGATTTTCAGCTGGGGGTTGGATCGCATGGCCGCCGCCAGGTCCAGGGCCACGTTGGGCGAGGTCCGTACGCGGTTGCCCGGTGCCCGGTGCTTGTAATCCCAGGCGCCGGAGATCTCCATGTTGTTCAGCGAGCGGAAATGCATCGGCGACTTGTAGCCCAGGTCGCGGCTGAGATAGTCGCGATAGGTGGACAGATAGGCCGAGGACACGCCCGCCGTGGCCGGATCGTCGGTGGCCGGATCGAAGGTCCCGCTCATCGCGCCATAGGCGTGCGGGGCGGTGAAGCGGCTGTCGAAACGGCCGGTGATCTTGGCATCGTCGCGCAGCAGCTCGCGGCGATAGGATTCCAGCTCCACGCGTAGATTGCGGCTCAGCAGGTAATCGACCGGCAGGCCGATATATTTGCTCAGCTGTTCGGCCACCGCCTGCTTTTCCGCCGGGTCGATGCCATGACCACGCCCCAGCGCCATGGTGTAGGGGCCACGGGCGAACTCCCGCACCTCCTTCATGAAGGCTTCCAGGCTGGCCGGACGGTTTTGCAGACGGTTATGGTACCAGGCCGTGGCGGCATAGGTGGGGACCAGCACGGCGAAGTCATTATCCTCGCCGCCATCGCCATTCACCACCAGCGACAGCAGGATGATGCCGTTGAACTGCATGCCCTGGTTCTGCAGGCGATAGACCAGACCGGCGGCGCGCGTCGTGCCATAGCTTTCGCCAAACAGGTATTTGGGCGAACCCCAGCGTTCATTCACCGTCACATAGCGGGTGATGAAGCGGGCGAAACTGTCCATATCCTGCTCGGTACCCCAGAAATAGGTGCCGGGCGTGTCGCCGATGGGCCGGGAATAGCCGGTGCCGACGGCATCGATGAACACCAGATCGGACTTGTCCAGGATGCTGCCGGGGCTGTTGCGCATGACATAGGGGGCCGGGCCGGTGGCTTCCGGCGCGCGGGTCACGGCCTGGACCGGGCCGACGCCACCGATATTCAGCCAGTGGCTGGCCGAACCGGGACCGCCATTGAACAGGAAGGTGACGGGACGCGGCGGTGCCCCCTTGGGCTGATCCACCGTATAGGCGACATAGAACATGCTGCCCTTGGGATCGCCCTCATGCGACAGGATGGTCAGCGTGCCGGCCGTGGCCTTGTAATTGATGGTCTTGCCGTTCAGTTCCGTCCTGTGCGACGTGACGACGGCCTTCTCCTCCGCCGTGGCGCGGCCGGTCACGGCTTCGGCCGCCGGCGCCTCGGCCGGCTTCTGCGCCTGCACCGGCGTGCCGGCCAGCATGGTCGTCAAGGTCAGGGCGGCGCACAGGGTGCCGGCTTTCAAACGCATCGCTTGGTTCCTCGGGCTGTGACGGGGGGTCATTGGCGGCTCTCCGCCACGGTCATTTCCTGATAGCGCTGGCGATACTGCTTCATGCCCACCCACAGCAGGATGAAGGTCACCGGCCCGATCACGGCCGCCGCCGTGGCCAGCGCATGCGGCAGGGCACGGTCGCCGGAGAAGACGAAATCCGACAGGAAGGCGGGCAGGATCGGCCCCATGCTGACGCCGATGATGCCCACGGCGAACAGGAACACGGCACCCAGCTGGGCCCGCAGATGGTTGGGCGCCACCATCTGGATGGCGGACGGGATCAGCACCGGCGTGAAGCCGATGAAGAACTTGAACGGGAACAGCATGAAGGCCATGGAGCCGGCGGTCGGCATCAGCGGCATGGCGATGGCCGGGATCATGATGCCCACGGCCCCCAGCGCCGTCAGCCGCAGGCAGGCATCCGTGCGCCCCGCCGCCAGCCAGCGGCTGGACAGCCAGCCCGCGAACAGCAGGCCGATGGGACCGGCGATCAGCGACGACACACCATTGATGCGGCCGGATTCCTCAACGTTCCAGCCCCAGATGCGGATGAACAGTTCCGGGTACCAGCTGTCGGAATAGGCCAGGACGGAGAAGAAGGCCGGGCCGATGAACAGCGACAGCGACATCAGCTTGTTTTCACCGATAAAGGCGAAGACATCGGCGAAGGGGAAGTGCCCGGCCGTCTTCGGCGGCTGCTTCACCATGCCGGTACGCGCCGGCTCCTTCAGCGTCTCCACCCACAAAGCCACAGCCAAGCCGGGCAGGCCGACCACGATGAACACCATGTGCCAGGACCGCATGGCACCAAACAGCGGCAGTTCCAGATCCGGGCTGGCCTTCACGGCGGCGATGACCTCACCGCCGATGATCATGGCCAGACCGGCACCGATGAACAGGCCGAAGGTGTAGATGCTCATGGCGCGCGGCAGGCGCTTCTTGTCGAAACTGTCCGACAGCATGGAATAGGCCGACGGCGACAGCGTCGCCTCCCCCACCCCCACCCCGATCCGGGCCAGGAACAGGTGGGCGTAGCTGTTGGCCAGACCGCACAGCGCGGTCATCACGCTCCACAGCGTGATGCCGACCGCGATCAGGTTCTTGCGGTTGTACCGGTCGGCCATCCAGCCGATGGGCAGGCCCATCAGCGTGTAGAAGATGCCGAACGCCCCGCCGGTCAGCAGCGCGAACTGGAAATCGCTGATAGCCAGGTCCGCCTTGATGGGCTCCACCATCAGATACAGGATCTGCCGGTCCAGGAAGGACAGGATATAGGCCACCATCAGCACCCCGGTGACGTACCAGGGGTACCAGCTTTTCGCAGCGGGCCGTTCGGCATCCACACTCATGCGTCAGCCCTCCTTGCTGTCGATCAGCGGATTGGGCGGCGGCGGCGTCACCGGCGGCACGAAGGCATGGATCAGCGCCCAGGGGCTGGGCATCTCCCCCACCTGCACCTCGATCAGGGCCGGGCCGCCGGCCTTCTTCGCGGCTTCCAGGGCGCCGGCCAGTTCCGCCGGGCTGCACACCTGGGCGGTACGAAGGCCGAACGCCTTGCCCAGCAGCTGGAAATCCGGGTTGGTCAGTTCCACCGCGAATTCCCGGCCGAAGGTCCGGCGCTGGATGCGCTGGACATTGCCGAAGCGGTTGTCGGCGAAGACCACGGTGGTCAGGTTCAGATTATACTTGGCCGCCGTGGCCAGATCATTCAGGCCCCAGCCGAAACCGCCATCACCGGTGATCGACACGGTGCGCTTGTCCGGTGCCCCGACCGCGACACCCAAGGCGGTGGGAAAACCGTACCCCAGCGTGCCCTGATAACCCGGCGTCACGAAGGTGCGGGCTTTGTGCACCGGATAGGCGATGGAGGAGAAATAGCCGACCTGGGTCAGCTCGCTGACCAACGTCGCATCATCGGCGATATGGGTGCGCAGCACGTCGGCATAGTCGGACTGCGGCTTGATGGCCTGGGTCTGCCCGGCTTCCCACGACTTGACCTTGGCGATGTCGGCCCCGCGTGACGGGCGTTCGATATCGCCCAGCGCTTCATTGATGGCATCCAGCCCCAGACGGATATCGCCCTCGATCGCCAGACCCGGCTGGCGCGGGGCGCCCATATCGGCCGGTTCCACATTCAGATAGATGAACTGGCAGCTGGAGGAGAAATGCGTAGGCCGCGCCATGGCATCCAGGAAGCGGCTGCCCGCCACCAGCACCACATCGGCCTGCGGCAGCACGCAGCGCCCGCCAAGCGTGGTCAGGGCCAGCGGATGGCGGGCCGGCAGGGCACCGCGACCACCCTCGGTCAGGGAAACCGGGGCCTGTAGCTTCTCCGCCAGGGCCTGCAACGCCGCACCGGCATCGCCGGCCGTGGCGCCGCCGCCAGCATGGATCACCGGGAATTTAGCCCCGGCCAGCAGCGCTGCTGCCTGCGCCACCAGACCGGCATCCGCCGGCGTCGGGGCGAAGGGTGCGGCATCGAAGAACTCGACGCTGTCGACCTTGGCCTGTAGCACATCGGGCGGGAATTCCAGCGCCACCGGGCGCGGCCGGCCCGACCGCAGCTCCACGAACGCCTGATGCACCAGGGCCGGGATTTCCTCCGGCGTGCGGGCAATGCCGTGCCACTTGGTCAGGGATTTCAGGATGCCGGACTGGTCGGCGATCTCATGCAGCATACCATAGCCCTTGCCGATGGTCGGCGACGGGATCTGGCCGGAGATGAACAGCACGCGGGAATTGCAGGCCCAGGCGGTGGACAGGCCGGCGAGCGCGTTCAGCATCCCCGGCCCCGGCACCATCATGCACACGCCCTCGCGGCCCGTGGTCCGCGCATAGCCGTCGGCCATGTAGGATGTGGCCTGCTCGTGACGCGGCACGATGAACCGGATATCGTCGGCGGCCTCGCACAAGGCATCCACCGCCCAGTCAAGTTGCACGCCCGGTATCCCGAACACGACCTCGACCCCTTCACGGCGCAACTGCCCCACGAGAGCCTGGCCCCCGGTGATAGACATACCCGTTACTCCTGTTTCGGCGCTCCCGGTCGTGCCGGGGCGCTTTTGATAGAACTTAACTCGTTAAGTATATTCCGCGCCAGTCCCAATTTGTAACAGGGCGGAATTGTTTTATTGGTTAAGGTTCCACACGTTCGTCCCACCTGTGTGGGGCAGTTTTGCTTGTGGAAAGTTCTGGGTACTGCCCTTGCCTCTCCCATTACCGTCACCCCGGCGAAGGCCGGGGCCCAGGTGACAAGCGCTTCGCTCTACGATCTGGGCCCCGGCCTTCGCCGGGGTGACGGTGGAGAATGAGAAAACCCTCACAGCCCAAACTTCCGCGGGAAAGCAACTCACCCCGCGCGTGAACCCTCCGGCAGCAGCTCACGCAGATGGCCCAGGAAGATATCATTCTCTTCCACCAGCCCGATCGACACGCGCAGCCAGGTTTTCAGCCCGTAATTGGCCACCGGCCGCGTTATGACGCCGCGGCGCATCAGCGCCTGCGCCGTCCCCGGCCCGTCGCCGACATGGAACAGGATGAAGTTGGCCCTGGACGGCACATGATCGAACCCGCCCTCCGCGAACGCCCTGGACAGGCGCGCATTCTCGGCTGTGTTCAGCTCTTCACAGCTCTGGGTGAAGCGCCGGTCGCGCAAGGACGCCACCGCCGCCATCTGCCCCGCCGTGGACACGGCAAAGGGCAGCTGCAACCGCTTCAGGATGGAGATGATCGAAGGGTGCGCAATGCCGTACCCGACGCGCAGCGCCGCCAGCCCATGGATCTTGGAAAAGGTGCGCAGGACCAGCAGGTTGCGGCGGATGGCGATCAGCCGCTGCAGGTCCGGCCGTTCCGCCGCCGGCAGGAATTCGCGATAGGCCTCGTCCAGCACCACCAGCACATGGGCGGGTATGGCGGCCAGGAACGCCTCCAGTGCCGCCGGCGCCACCGCCGTGCCGATGGGATTGTTGGGCGTCGCCAGGAACAGCACACCCGTCTCCGGCGTCACCGCCTTGACCAGCGCATCCAGATCATGGTCCCAGCCCCTGGCCGGCACATTGATCACCGACGCACCCTGCGCCGCCGCCCCGCTTTCATACGAAGCGAAGGAATATTGCGGGATCACGGCATTGCGCCCCGCGCCCAGCCAGCCACGGGCCGCCTGCAGGATCAGGTCGCTGGACCCGGCACCGGGCAGCACCCAGCCCGTCTCCACCCCGTTCTCCGCCACCAGCAGCTCGCGCAGCTCATAACAGTCGAAATCCGGGTACTGGTGGGTCAGCTTTGCCGCCGCATGGATCGCTTCCAGCGCCTTGGGCGAACAGCCCATCGGGTTCTCGTTGGATGCCAGCTTCACGATACGCGCCGGGTCCAGGCCGAATTCCCGCGCCACGGCGGAAATGGGGCGGCCGGGTGGATAGGGCGGGATGGCCGCGACATGGGCCAGTGCCGTCGTATCCTTGTCGTTCATCGCAACCATCATCAACCCGCCTTCCCGATCACGGCGCTGCCGGCATCCAGCCGCACCAGTTCCTTGTCCTTGTCGAATGTCACGCCCATCACATCGCCGCCCGCCGCCACGGCCGCCAGCTGTCGGCGATAGACCCGGCGCAGCATGGCGATGCCCTGGTCGGTGGAGGTGAGGTTTTCCTCCGAATGGAAGGTGATGTCACCCTGGCTGACATGCGCCTCATAGTCGCCGGGGAACTTCTGGTGCTCGGCTTCCGTCAACTCGTGCCAGAGCTTGCCGTTGAAATGGGAGCGGATCTTGGCCAGGGCCCCGGCCTCCGTCACCCGCCCCGCCGAATAGATGCGGAAATGCGTGTCGTCGATGGGCAGCACCCAGCCCAGCAGCGTCGCCGGACCATCCTTTTCCGCCCGCGGGCTGGCCACGGCGCGGACATTGGGCAGCACCGCCTCGGTAATGCGGCGATGGGTGCCATGGCCCAGGTCGCGCAGTTGGATCGACCGCACGCCCCGGTCGGTATATTCGAACGTCACCTGCGGCATCACCGCCATCTTGGCGATGAACTGGTTGCCGCTGAACGACCCGTGCAGGATGGGCACATGGAACGGGTCCATGACATTCTCGAAATGCTGGAGCCAGTTGCAGGGCACGATGACCGGGCCGCCGGACCCGATGGAATTGTCATCGGCCTCGATGAACTCACCCTCTTCGACCATCTCCAGCACGTCGTAACGGGGCAGCAAAGGCTGCTTCTCCGGCGGACCCATATAGGCGAAGATCAGGCCATAGCGTTCGTGAAGCGGATAATGTGGCTGGCGGACCTTGCCGCAGGTGGCGGCCCCCTGGTCCGGCTCGCATGGCTGCTCCACGCAGGTCCCGTCCACCGCGAACAGCCAGCCATGATAGCAGCAGCGGATACCCTCCTGCTCCACCCGCCCGTAATAGAGCGAGGCACCGCGATGGGCGCAGCGCGGATGCATCAGGCCGGGCCGGGCCGCCCCGTCGCGGAACAGGATCAGATCCTCGCCCAGCACCCTGATCCGACGCGGCGTGTCATTGGCATCGCCCGCCAAGCCGACCGGATGCCAGTAGCGCCGCAGCAGCTCCCCCATCGGCGTGCCGGGACCGACACGGGTCAGCTCGTCGAAGAAACTGGGGGTGGGCCGTCCATAGGCCGTTTTCGCCGTCCCTGTCTGTTCGGTCATTTCTTGTTCGCCTCTTATAGATCGAGCGTCAGATGTGGGGTTTTGGCGCGCGAACAGCAGATCATCATGGTCTTGCCCGCCGCCTTCTCCGCATCGCTGAGGATCAGATCGCGATGGTCGGGCTCGCCCCCCAGCACCACCGTTTCACACGTGCCGCACACGCCGTTTCGACACGACGCAGGCACGGAAATGCCGGCCGCCAGCACGGCATCCAGAATGGTCTGATCCGACTTCACGGTGATACGGCACCCTGACCGGGACAGGTCGACGACCAGCGATCCGTCATCGGCACGCGGCGCGATGGCACCGAAATGCTCGACATGGACATGCGCATCCGGCCGGCCCGCACTGGCGGCCAGGAAGGGAGCGATCATCGGTTCCGGCCCGCAGCAATAAAGATGCGCGCCTTCCGGCACGGCAGCGACGACCGCCTTCAGGTCGGGCGGCCCACCCGCCTCCGCATCGACATGCAGATGCACATCCCCGCCAAGGGCCGCCAGCTCCTCGGCGAACGCCGCCACCGACCGGTCGCGCACGCCATAGAACAGCGACCAGGGCCGGCCCAGCAGGTGCAGCCACCGGGCCATGGCCAGGATGGGCGTGATGCCGATGCCGCCGGCGAACAAAGCCGTGAACGGCGCGTCATCGACCAGGGGGAAGCTGTTGCGTGGCGCCGACACCTCCAGCTTCATGCCGGGCCGCGCCACCTCATGCAGCCAGCGCGACCCGCCCCGGCTGCCCCGGTCGCGGCCCACCGCCACCACCTGGCGCCGCCCGTCCCAGGCATTGGTCAGTGAATATTGGCGGATCAGCCCGCCCGGCAGATGCAGATCGACATGGGCGCCCGCCGCATGTTCCGGCAGCGTCACGCCCTGGGGGGCAAGCAGCTCGAAGGAACAGATGCCTTCGGCCTCCCAGGTGATCGACCGGATGAGAAGTTCCATTCTTGTGGACATCCATCATGTTCGGGAAAATTTGGCGGGCCGGGCGGCAGCCGGACATTTGCCGGTGCCGTATCGCGTCGGCCCATGACAAATAACTTAACGTGTTAAATTTATAGCCGCAAGCCGGTTTTTTCGGTTAATGTCATTTTCACGCAAGCCATTGCCCGGACGGGCCGATACGCCCTAGTGTTAACCAATATCACCCTTGATGCAGGTGGGGAGCGCCCGTGCCGCAACAGTCCGACTATCAGAATGCCGAACTGCGTCGCCTGCCCGTGCTGCTGCACCGGACGCGCGAGGCGTTCTCCTCCTATTTCCGCCCCGTGTTTCTGGCAAACGACCTGACGGACCCGCAATGGCGCATCCTTCAGCTGATCCAGAAACATCCGGAAATGGATATTTCGGAACTGTCGCGCCGGTCCTTCCTGCTGGGGCCCAGCCTGTCGCGCATCCTGCGCGACCTGTCGGAACGCGGCCTGATCGAACGCCGTCCCGACCCCAAGGATGCCCGCCGCGCCTTCCACCATCTGACGCGCGCCGGCCAGGAACAGATCGACAAGGTCCTGCCCAGCTTCGACCCGATCTATGCCGAACTGGACGGTCGCCTGGACCGTGAACAGGTGATGGAATTGAACGCCAAACTGGAAAGCCTGCTGGCGATATTGCGGCCGGAATCGGTGGATTGAGGGGGGTACAAGAAAGCCACTTCTTGTTGCCTCCCCCGCAAAACTCTTGGGCACCGTCGTTGCCCCCTCACTACCGTCACCCCGGCGAAGGCCGGGGCCAAAGTGACAAGCGCTTCACTCTACGACATGGGCCCCGGCCTTCGCCGGGGTGACGGTAGATATTGCGGAAACCCTTACAGCACAGACTTGCGCAGAGGGCTCGCGGAACCGCGGGAGGCAGGTTAAGTGCCATTCAACCAAACCCTCAATCCTCCCCCGGCTCCCCCCCGCCCAGTATCTCGCACAGCGCCCCCAGTTCCACCTTCAGCGCCGCCAGCCGCGCCGCCCCGAACTGCATCTCGATGGCCAGATTGGCTCCCGCCGCCTTGGGTGACACGCGGCGGATCAGGTCCAGCCCGGCCGGCAGGATACTGACCAAGCCACGGCGCATATCCTCCTCCGACGTGCGCCGCTGGATCAGGCCGCGTCCCGCCAGATCGCGCAGGATGCGCGACAGGGACGAGGGCAGCAGGCAGATCAGCCCCGCCAGCATCGTCACCTCCACTTCCCCCACCTCGGCCAGGGTGCGCAGCGTGCGCCATTGCTGTTCGGTGACGTCATGGTCGCGCAGCACAGGGCGCAGCCGCGACATCACGCTTTCCCGTGCCCGCAGCAGCGCCAGCGGCAGTGACTGGGTATAGGGCCGCATCACCGGATTGTCGGGCGCCCCATCCGCCACCACCGGCCGCTCTTCCGGTTCCAACCCCATGTTTCCCTTCCCTTTTCCCTTTTGCCGCCATTCTGGCGCTACCGGCCCGGAATGTCGCGCAGATAATTAGCATGATAAGGAGTTGACTTGTTTCACATGTTAAATAAATGATCCAGGCAGAAGAATGTCGGGAGACAGACAGGTGACGAACCAACCGTTCCCCCTGCCGGATGGCGGCACGGTCTATGGGGTGGTGCTGAACACGAAGACGGAGCTGGCGCGGCTGGGCGACAGCCTCTCCGCCGCCCCCTACAAGGCGCCGCCAAAGGCGCCCGTGCTCTATATCAAGCCGCGCAACACACGGAACCGCCATGGCGGGCTGGTGACCGTGCCGGCCGCCACGCCGATGCTGGAGGTCAATGCCACCCTGGCCGTGCTGATCGGCCGGCCGGCGACCCGCGTGGCGCCGGAACTGGCCCTGGACCATGTCGCCGGCTATACGCTGGCCATCGATGTCTGCGAACCGCATGACAGCTACTACCGTCCTGCCATCCGCCAGCGCTGCCGTGACGGGTTCCTGCCCGTCGGGCCGCTTGTGGTGCCAGCGGCCGCCATCACGGACCCGGATGCTCTGGAAATCGCCGTGTCCGTGAATGGCGTGCCGGCCGCGCGCTGGTCCACCGCCGATCTGGTGCGTCCGCTGGCAACCCTGATCGCCGATGTCAGTGGCTTCATGACCCTGGCGGCGGGTGACCTGCTGCTGGTCGGGCTGGCCCCGGACCCGGCACTGGCCAGGGCTGGCGACAAGGTGACGGCCAGCATCGCCGGCATCGGTGAACTGACCGTCACGCTGGAAGGAGAAATCTGATGCGGCACGCGCGCATCGCCTGGTCCGGCGCCATCCACAACGCCACCGTCAGCGACGACGGACAGACCCTGATCCTGGCCGACGGCCGCCAGGTGGCGGAAACCGACATCGTCTGGCTGCCCCCGGTGGAGGGGGGCACCATCTTCGCCCTGGGCCTGAACTATGCCGACCATGCGGCGGAACTGGCCTTCAAGGCGCCGGATGAGCCGCTGGTCTTTCTGAAAGGCCCCAACAGCCTGCTGGGCCACAAGGGCACCACCCGCCGCCCGGCCGATGCCAACCAGATGCATTATGAATGCGAGCTGGCGGTGATCATCGGCCGCCCGGCACGCAACGTGGCCCGTGCCGAGGCTTACGACTACGTGGCCGGCTACACGGTCGCCAACGATTATGCCATCCGCGAGTATCTGGAAAACTACTACCGCCCGAACCTGCGGGTGAAGAACCGTGACGGCTGCACCCCGCTGGGCCCCTGGATAGTGGACT
The DNA here is from genome assembly GCF_048066115.1 of Niveispirillum sp. KHB5.9. Taxonomy (NCBI): domain Bacteria; kingdom Pseudomonadati; phylum Pseudomonadota; class Alphaproteobacteria; order Rhodospirillales; family Azospirillaceae; genus Niveispirillum; species Niveispirillum sp. KHB5.9. The sequence continues at coordinate 235,404 of NZ_JBLTYX010000002.1, forward strand.
GCGACGACGTGCCCGACCCGATGGCGCTGACCCTGCGCACCCTGGTCAATGGCCGGGAGGTGCAGAAGGGCACGACCGCCGACATGGTGTTCGATATACCCACCCTGATCGAATATCTCAGCAGTTTCATGACCCTGCACCCCGGCGACCTGATCCTGACCGGCACGCCGCATGGCGTCGTCTATCTCAATCCCGGCGACGTGATCACCACAGAGATCGACGGCATCGGCGCCCTGACCAACATCCTGGCCGACGACCAGACGTTCAATATTCCTGCCAACGGAAGCCCCGTTCCATGACCATCATCAAGCATTTGATCGACGGCGTGTCCGTCGACAGCACCGACCGTTTCGAAACCGTCAGCCCGGCCTCGCAAGAGGTGCTGGCCGAGGTCGCCGCCGGTGGCGAGCGGGAGATCGCCCAGGCCGTGGAAGCCGCCAAGGAAGCCTTCCCGAAATGGGCCGGCACCCCCGCCAAGGAACGGGCCCGCATCATGCGCCGCGTCGGCGACCTGATCAGCGCCGATATCGCCGAGCTGGCGGCACTGGAGACCGACGATACCGGCCTGCCCATCCACCAGACCGGCCATCAGCTGATCCCGCGCGCCGCCGACAATTTCCATTTCTTCGCCGAGGTGGCGACCCGCATGGACGGGCGCTGCTATCCGGTCGATGACCAGATGCTGAACTACACGCTCTATCAGCCGGTGGGCGTGTGCGGCCTGATCTCCCCCTGGAACGTGCCGTTCATGACGGCCACCTGGAAGACCGCTCCCTGCTTGGCGCTGGGCAATACGGCGGTGATGAAGATGAGCGAGCTGTCGCCGCTGACCGCCGACCGGCTGGGCCAGCTCCTGCTGGAGGCGGGCGTGCCCAAGGGCGTGTTCAACCTGGTCCATGGCTACGGCCGCACGGCCGGCGAGGCGCTGGTGAAGCACAAGGATGTGCGCACCATCTCGTTTACCGGCGGCACCACCACCGGCTATCACATCTCCCAGATCGCCGGCATGAAGAAGCTGTCGCTGGAACTGGGCGGCAAATCGCCGGTGCTGATCTTCGACGATGCCGATGTCAGCCGCGCCCTGGACGCCGCCCTGTTCACCATCTTCTCCCTGAACGGGGAGCGCTGCACGGCGGGTTCACGCATCTTCATCCAGGAGACGATCTACGACACGTTCGTGGCCGAATTCGCCGAACGCGCCAAACGCATCCGTGTGGGCGACCCGCGCGACGCCCAGACCCAGGTCGGCGCCATGATCACCCGCCAGCATTGGGAGAAGGTGACGGGCTATATCGACCTGGCCGAACGCGAGGGCGCCAGGATCGTGGCCGGCGGCACGGGTCGTCCCGATGGACTGCCCGACCGGGTGAAGAACGGCAATTTCATCCAGCCGACCGTCTTCGCCAATGTCGACAACAACATGCGCATCGCGCAGGAAGAGATTTTCGGCCCCGCCGTCTGCCTGATCCCCTTCAAGGACGAGGCCGAGGGTCTGCGTCTGGGCAACGATGTGCGCTATGGCCTGGCCTCCTACATCTGGACCCAGGATATCGGCAAGGCGCACCGGCTGGCGGGTGGCATCCAGTCCGGCATGGTGTTCATCAACAGCCAGAATGTCCGCGACCTGCGCCAGCCTTTCGGCGGCGTCAAGGATTCGGGCGTGGCGCGGGAAGGCGGGGAATACAGCTTCGAGACCTTCTGCGAGGTCAAGAATGTCTGCATCTCCATGGGCTCGCACCACATCCCGAAATGGGGGGTGTGAGGAGGTCCGTTGACAGCCCCTCCACCGTCACCCCGGCGAAGGCCGGGGCCCAAATGACAGGCGCTTCGCTCTACGATCTGGGCCCCGGCCTTCGCCGGGGTGACGGTTGGAGAGACGGGAGACGAAGATGCCCGGAACTTAGGCGGTAAAGAACTCAGTACCAAACAGGGAGGAACAATTGAGCCTCTACGCACTTCAAAAACTGCTCTACACGCTGAACCGCGAGCCCCCGCTGCAGGATGCGTTCAAGGCCGATCCCGCCCCCGTGCTGGACCGGTTCGACCTGAACGAGGAAGAACGCGGCGCCCTGATGTCGCGCGATATCGGCCTGATCTATGTGCTGGGTGTGAACGGCCAGATTCTGATGCATTTCGCCGCCTTCTGCGGCCTGCCTTGGGCTGATTACCTGGAGGCGATGCGCGAGGGCACGCGGCGTTACGGCCCGGTGCGGGCCGGCGTCTATGCCATGACGACATCCGTGGACGAAAAGGTGACGGGGATATGAGCGTTGTATTCGCAGGTGTGACCAGCCATGGCCCCGGCATCACCGCCCGGCATGAGACCGCCGACCCGGTGAAGCGCGACGCCTTCTTCGCGGCATTGACGAAGATGCGCGAACAGCTGGAGGCGGCCAAGCCCGACGCCCTGGTCGTGGTCGCGGCGGAGCATTTCGCCAATTTCTTCATGAACAACATGCCGGCCTATGCCATCGGCATGGCCGACCATTATGAAGGCCCGATCGAGGATGAGAAATGGCTGCGCATCCAGCGCAACAGCCGCATCCCCGGCGATGCCGACCTGTCGCGCCGCATCATCACGCAGGTAATGCAGGATGTGGACGTGGCCTTTGCGGAGGAATGGAAATTCGATCACGGCATCTCCGTGCCGCTGCATTTCCTGACCCCCCGTTACGACCTGAAGATCATCCCGGCCAACATCAACTGCCAGGGCCCGCCGCTGACCCCGCTGCACCGGACCTGGGCCTTCGGTCAGGCGCTGCGCAAGGCGTGCGACGCGGTGCCGGAACGTATCGCGGTGATCGCCACGGGCGGCATCTCCCACTGGCCGGCCACGCCGGACAGCGGCAAGATCAACGAAGCCTGGGACCGGGAACTCCTGGACAGCTGGTCGCGTAACGACCGTGCCGCCCTGACCCGTTACACCGACGCCGAGACCTATCGCGATGGCGGCCAGGGCGGGTTTGAGATCCGCACCTTCATCGCGCTGGCCGCCTGTGCCGGCGGCAAGGGCGATGTGCAGTTCTACACCCCCATCCCGCAATTCGCCGTCGGCTGCACCGTCGGCGTCATGGATATCCGCTGACCATGCCCCACTGCATCGTCGAATATACCGACAATCTGGCGGATGAGGGCGACATTCCGGGCCTGTTGCGCAAGCTGGCGGCCAAGCTCTGCGACAGCGGCGGGGTGTTCCCGCCGGGCGGCGTGCGGGTGCGCGCCATCCGGTTGAGCGAATATGTCGTGGCCGACGGGGCGGAGGATGATGCCTTCGTCAACCTGACCGTCAAGATCGGCCCCGGAAGGCCCGACGAGTTCAAGAAGGCCTTCTTCGGTGCGGTGTTCGCCATCGTTGAGGATCACTTCACCGACCTGTTCGCCCGCCGCTACCTCGCCCTGACGCTTTATGTGGAGGAAGCCGACGAAGCCGGCTCCTTCAAGAAGAACAACATCCACGCACGGTTCCGGAAGGAAAACCAATGACCGGATTGCCCGTGGGCCTGCTGGCCCTGGACCGCCCCGACCTGCTGCGCAATGGCGCCTATATCGACGGGCGATGGCTGGAAGGGGCCGGCACGTTCGACGTGATCGACCCCGCCACAGGAGCTGTCATCACCCAGGTGGCCGAAGGCAGCGCCGACCTGGCCCACCAGGCCGTGGACGCGGCCGCCAAGTGCTTCGCCGACTGGCGCTTCACCACCGTCCGCCACCGCTCCGCCCTGCTGCGCCGCTGGTTCGAGCTGATCGTGAAGCATCGCGACGATCTGGCCAAGATCCTGTCCTGGGAAATGGGCAAGCCGCTGGTCGAGGCGCGCGGCGAGATCGGCTATGGCGCGTCCTATATCGAGTGGTTCGCGGAGGAGATCAAACGCGCTGAGGGGGAGGTGCTGGCCCCGCCCATGGCTGACCGCCGCATGATGACGGTGAAGGAACCGGTGGGTGTGGTGGCCGTGATCACACCGTGGAACTTCCCCATGGCGATGATCGCCCGCAAGATGGCCCCGGCCCTGGCCGCCGGCTGCACCATCCTGGCCAAGCCCGCCGAGGATACGCCGCATTCAGCATTGGCCCTGGCCGTGCTGGCGGAAGAGGCCGGGCTGCCCGCCGGTGCGATCAACCTGATCCCTGCTTCCCGCGCCAAAACCCCGGAAGTCTCCGACGCGTGGCTGGCCGATGACCGCGTCCGCAAGGTCTCCTTCACCGGCTCCACCCAAGTCGGTCGCCTGCTGGCACGCGGATCGGCGGAGACGTTGAAGCGGGTGTCGATGGAACTGGGCGGCGACGCCCCCTTCATCGTGTTCGACGATGCCGACATGGATATCGCCATCAAGGCGCTGATGCAGGCCAAGTTCCGCAATGGCGGCCAGGCCTGCATCGCCGCCAACCGGGTGATGGTGCAGGATGGCATCCATGACGCCTTCGCTGCTCGCCTGCAAACGGCCGTCCAGGCATTGAAGGTCGGTGCCGCCAGCGACGGCCATGCCGATATCGGCCCGCTGATCAATGACCGCGCGCTCGACAAGGTCGAACGGCTGGTGACGGACGCCATCGCCAAGGGCGCCAAGGTTCTGGCCGGCGGCACCCGCATCGACCGCCCCGGCTTCTTCTTCCAGCCCACCCTGCTGACCGACGTGGCCGAAGGCATGGCCCTGTCCTGCGAGGAAATCTTCGGCCCCGTTGTGGCGCTGCAGCGCTTCGCGACGGAGGAAGAAGCCATCGACCGCGCCAACGCCACCCCCTATGGCCTGGCCGCCTATGCCTGCACGTCCGATCATAAGCGCATCTGGCGCCTGACCACGCGGCTGGATGTCGGCATGGTCGGCATCAATGATGGCAGTATCTCCACCGAATCCGCCCCGTTCGGCGGCATCAAACAGTCGGGCTATGGCCGTGAAGGCTCCTCCCACGGGCTCGACGATTACCAATCCATCAAATATGTCTGCATCGGCGGGCTGGGATAACATCATGCTCGACAAGCATCTGATCACCGAACTGGCGGCGAAGCTGGACCAGGCCGAACGCACCGGCATCCAGGTCCGGCAATTCTCCCTCGACCATCCCGACATCGGTATCGACGACGCCTACGCCATCCAGCGCGCCTGGGTGGAGATGAAGCTGGCGGCGGGGCAGAAGGCCAAGGGCCACAAGATCGGCCTGACATCCAAGGCCATGCAGCGTTCGTCGAACATCAGCGAACCGGATTACGGCGTGCTGCTGGACGACATGTTCTTCGCCGACGGCACCGACATCCCCATGTCGCGCTTCATCGTGCCGCGGGTGGAGGTCGAACTGGCCTTCATCCTGAAGGATCGGCTGGAAGGGCCGGACTGCACCATCTTCAACGTGCTGGCTGCCACCGACTATGTCGTGCCGGCGATCGAGATCATCGATGCCCGCATCCAGCAGGTCGATCCCGAGACGAAGGTGACGCGCAAGGTGTTCGACACCATTTCCGACAATGCCGCCAATGCCGGCGTGGTGCTGGGCGGTCGCGCCATCCGGCCCATGGATATGGACCTGTCGCGTGTGTCCGCCGCGCTTTACCGCAATGGCGTGGTGGAGGAATCGGGCGTGGCCGTGGCCGTGCTGAACAACCCGCTGAACGGCCCCGCCTGGCTGGCCAACAAGCTGCACCCCTATGGCGTGGCGCTGGAACCGGGTCAGGTGATCCTGGGCGGGTCCTTCACCGCCCCCATCCCGGCCCGTGCCGGCAACACGTTCCATATCGATTACGGCCCCCTGGGCAATGTCTCCATGAGGTTCGCGTGATGGGCGGCGTGGCACAAAACCGGTTCAAGCAGGCCCTGGCCGAACGCCGCCTGCAATTGGGCCTGTGGCAGGCATTGGCCAGCCCCGTCACCACGGAGCTCTGCGCCGGGGCCGGGTTCGACTGGCTGCTGCTGGATGGCGAACATGGGCCCGGCGACATCCCCATGCTGCTGGCCCAGCTCCAGGCCGCGGCCCCCTTCCCCACCCACCCGGTCGGCCGCGTGCCGGTGGGGGAGGCGTGGATCATCAAGCAATATCTGGATATCGGCTTCCAGACCCTGCTGGTACCGATGGTGGAGACGGCGGAACAGGCGGCGGGGCTGGTCCGCGCCTGCCGCTATCCGCCCGACGGGGTGCGCGGCGTGGGCAGCGGCATCGTCCGCGCCTCGGCCTTCAACCGCACCGCCGGATACCTGGCCGATGCCGATGCGCAGATCTGCCTGCTGGTGCAGGTGGAAACCAAACTGGGCGTGGAGAATTTGAAAGCCATCGCCGCCACGCCCGGCGTGGATGGCGTGTTCATCGGCCCGGCCGACCTGTCGGCGGCCCTGGGTCATCGCGGCAATCCCGGTCATCCGGCGGTGCAGGCGGTGATCGAGGCCAGCCTGACCATCATCCGCGATGCCGGCAAGGCGGCGGGCATCCTGATGGCCGACACCAATCTGGCCCGGCGATATATCGATCTGGGCTTCACATTCATTGCCGTGGGCAGCGATGTCGGCCTGCTGGTCAAGGCGAGTGACAATTTGCTCGCCTCTTTCCAAAAGAACGGCACCCCGGCGAGCACCGCCAGCAATGTCTATTAGGTGCTGGTGACGCCCAGCGTGTTTGCGGTTGCCGCAAACACGCTCCGGCTTGGCCCGTTCGGGGGAACAAATCTCCTTGACCAAGATCACCCCAAAATTATACTAATTAATGAATATATCATTGCTCTGCATTAAGACTATATACCTTCCCGAGACCATTCAGGTCGCAGTCCGCTCGCCAGCCACCCACTCTATCCCAGGTGATACGCCATGAAACCCTCCAGACCCCAAACACCCACCGCTGTCCGCGCAAGACAGGCCAGACGCAGCACCAGTGCTTGCACGAAGGGGCCGAATACCGGTTCCATGCCGGACAGCGGGATGGTCGACGCAATCCTGCGCCGAGGCACATTGACGGGCTGCCGCATCACCCTCGTCGATCCGGACGCCCCCCGGATCCGCGTCATCTATGAGGATCTGGACCAGGAAACGCCCCGGCACCGCCGTATGGCGCTTCTTACTTTCTATCCCGAGCATGCGAGGTTCCACGCCGATGGGGGGGCTGCCAATGACGGTAAGATGCAAGGCATGACCGTCATGACAACCGAAGCCGCCGTTATCGACCTGGCCAGAATGCTGCGCGCCGGCTATGTGGTCGCCGATATCCGGCGTGACATTTTCTGACAGCACTCCGCACCCATTGCCTGAATGGCAGAGAGGCTTCCTCTAGGCACCCATGTCTGCACCCCATTATAAGAATAATATCCTTGATGATGAGATCAAAATCTAATAAAAGGACATTATGCAATTAGCCATGTGGGGGAGGCCACGTCCTGGGCCTCGCTTATACGGGTGGGATATCGCGTCGAGAAACAGGTGGGGGACATCATGCATATCAGGATCGAATTCAATGACAGACGCTTCTCCGGCCTGTCCGACGGAGAGGCCGTTGCAACATTGATCGATATGATAAACGACCGGTGCCTGGATTTTGTCACCGACGCGATTTCAGACCTGGTCATCAATGTATCCCCCGACATCACACCGGCCAATCGCACAGCCTGACTTACAAGGGGAGCTTCCGCGCATGGAGCGGTTTCCGGGAAACCGGGAACCGCTCCATGCGCATGTGGGGTGTGCCATGATTTACGTACATCGCTGATAATGCGGATAAATCCACCTATCCCCGGCCTAAAGGAAACGGCTCATGAGCACGGATGCTCATGAGCCGTCGAGGCAGCCACGGCGGGAGGAGCGCCGTGGCGGGATCAGTCGGCGAACAGGAACTCAAGGGCAGCGATCTCGTTGGCGGAAATCGCCAGGTCGCCCAGCAAGGCGGCGCTGATCGGCTTGATCCCCAGATCGACCTCGGTACCCATCAGGTCGACAAATTCACGCTGGAAGGCGGCCTCATCCCGCAGCTGGCAGACGCCGACACTCTTGCCGGTACCGTCATCCTTCTGGACGATCACCGGCTCGCCATCCTCGCCCAGCACGCTGTGCTTCTTCAGCAGGGCGATGCGCTGCGCCTCGATATCCTCGGCAGCCTGGTTCAATGTGCGGCCGGCGCGGACGATGGACAGCGCCAGACCGGCATTGAGGGACTTGCCAGCCAGCAGGCCCAGGACATTGATGGCGGGCGAGACGCGGAAGCATTCGATTTTCATGGGAGTGAGCCTCAAGGTTTGTTAGAACGGAATTATACATACTTCATCGATGAAGATAATTCAAGGGCCTTCGAGAGCTACGTGAGGTGCAATTCGTTGGGCTGCGCAAGTTCGATCGTGAGCAAAACAAAGGATAAGCTCACCAAGGATGGCGCTAAGCTCTAACAGCCAACCAATTGTAAAGATTTCCGGAAGAGTTCACGATAGTAGAAACAGGAACAGACACACCAGATGCGTTCATAGAAAAGCCATATATCATGTTATATCCACCATACCCATCAGGTGACATATAGCTATCCGCTGGCATCATGGAATTTCGCAGAAACCACCCATCTGAACTGCTCCTATTCTTGATGATTATCCATTGAGGGTTCCATCCTATACTGATCTGCTGAGCAAAATCCTGACCGACATATTGTCCAGATCGGATAATACCGTCACCTTCAGTGTCATTTGCAAAAATATAAGCTACATAAGTATGCCCAATAGCAGTAACAGAGGTCGTAGAAGACACAGTGATCTGGCTATTTGACACGCTGACAAGCGATCTGTTCGTTGCAGATTCGTTGATATCAAGCTTCACGCATTCAGAAAGCGACACAACCGGAAAGAAGCAGTACCAGCTGTCCGTGGTCGTGGTGCATTTCAGGAATACGACCCCAGGGGTCACGCCAAGGTTATGATTGATGACGTTATTCCCAGAACCCAACACAAAAGTCTGGACGTCCACAAAGCGCCGCGCGTTCCGGAAAATGCTGTAGAAGCCATTGCCATTGGCCGCAGACCCACCATTGACGCTGAATCCCGCGGTTCCGTAGCTCACGCTCTCACCAGTCGTATTCGCTGGATCGGGGTCATCCGGATATACGACCTGGCCGCTGGTGAAGGCGAACCTGTGACTGGAAGAGCCGCTATCCCTTTTATACCAGACGGCTCCTCCATTGCTGGTTAGGTTGATCCCGGGAGATACCGAGAATGAGCCTGATCCGCTGTATAAGCCTTGGGCAAATACTTGGCCCAAGACGGGCGCAGGCAATCTGTTCGATTTGAACTGATGCAGGAAAGCTCCAACCGTCATGCCTTGATATCCTTCTGGATAGCCGCAACCACACGCCCCCCGTCCGAAGACCGGCGATACATGATTTCATCGACACCGGACGTGGTAAGGATCCCAATCCCTTGGGACACGCCGCCAGGGGCCTGGGTGTTGCTTGGATTTACATAAGAAAAAGCGCCACCATTAGTTATGCGGAGTATATATACGGCCTCCCCGGAACTCGGAGCACCGGCAAGCGTAACCCCGCTGATATTCGCGGTGGATGTATGCGTGAACAACGCCGTGCGGCGGCCAGCCAAGTCCAATGTCAACATTCCACCACTATAGGAAGCGACAATGACATCGCACCCTGCTTCGGTATCCAATTCCTGGATGGCCGCCTGCACATTGGTGGCGGCGATATTGCCGGTCGGAAGGAAAGAGACTGCCGCCGCCGATATGGCCTGCCACGTGTTATCTCCACGCAGGAAAGCTGTATTGTTGGCTGTGCCAGAACCCAACCGGACCGCAGGCACCGTGCCCGTGGACAAGTTACCGGCATTCAAAGCAGTCAAAGATGCGCCGGAGCCAGAAAACGCGGTGGCCGACAGCGTCCCCGTGGACGGATTGAAGGTCAGCTTCGTGCTGGAAACCTCAGCGGCGGCAACGATTCCGGAAGTTGCGGAGAAGAACGGCACATAATGCGTGGCGTTCTGAGAGGTATCATCGGTAACAGCAAGACCGCCTGCCGAAGCCCAGGTGCCATCCCCTCGCAGGAACGTGGTGTTATTGGCCGTGCCGGTGCCCAGGCGGGCAGTTGGCACCGTACCGCTACTAATATTACCAGCGTTGAGATTTGTTATCCCACCACCATTACCATTATATTGCCCTTGCGATAGATTAATATCACCTTCCGTCAAGAATAATGGACCACCCAATGTGGTGTGCATTGTGAAATTATTTACGGTAATAGTGTCACCGACATTGAAGGAAGAGTAGACCGACAATGCATACGCGCTCAGAACCCCGGCAGCCGGATTGAATGTCAGCTTGCTGCTCGACACCTCCGCCGCGGAGATAACGCCTGAGGTTGTGGAGAGGAATGGTATATAATGGGTGGCATCCTGGGTGTTATCGTTGGTGACGGTCAACCCGGCCGTAACGGTCTGCCAGGAATTATCTCCCCGTAGAAAAGTGGTGGTATTGGCGGTACCAGAACCCAGGCGAGCGGCCGGGACCGTGCCGGAGGTCAGATTGCCGGCTTCCAGATTGGCGACAAGGGCACCATCAACGATCAAGGTTCCGGTTACCGTGGCTTCCTGTACCGTTTCGTCGACCCGAAGCGTAGTGCCGACCTCCAGAAGGTATTCCGTCTCCAGGCTGCCTGCCGTCACCCCGCCCCCCACGACCACGTCACCGGGGGTGGAGATGGTGTTGTTGCCCAAGGTCAAGCCCTCAACCAGCGTACCGGCTTGGGCGTAACTGAACACGATCTTTGCCGAACGATTGCCAGAGGCAGCCCAAGTGTCAGTAGAAACAACTGATATGCACCCGGAGACACCACCTGGCGTGCCGCCGGTCCCACCCATAAAGCAGAAGACACTACCATGGCCGGCAGCCGTAATACCGGCATTGGTCAAAACAAGACGCGAGTCCATACCCGCGATATCTCGGCGAAAATCGGGCGGATTGTTATTGGAACGGAAAGTGCTGGTTGCTCCGGTACTGCTCCTGATCACGAAGTCGGCAGACAATGTCGCCCCGGCCACAGACATCGGCGTGATGTTGCCGGCATGCCAAATCGCGTTGGCACCAACCAGCGGCGTATTGGCGAATACCGCCACGCCGTCGTTGCGCCGGATCATGAAGGGCGTGTCGACAAACGTTCCGGCATCGTTGTGACGATTGATGAACCAGTGGCTGCCGGTATTGCCGCCGCCCTCGGCCCCGGCATCCGCGCCGAAAATCCATCGGTTGACGCCTGCTGTTCTGGCGCTGATCGACCGATACTGGCCGGCGGCGGCGTCCAATACGAAATCCGCGTTCCCGCTGGTGGGAGAAACCCGGACAACAGCGGCGTTGAGCGTAATGAGGCTCGGGGTAATCCCGGAACGCGCCACCGTCAGCCAGTTGATGGCCGTATCCTGGGCATCGTTGACGGTGCGGAAGTACATGACCTCGCCGTTGACGACCGTATCCCAATATTTGGCGTTCGTTCCCCCGTCGGTTTCAATCATCCAGTTGCGCGGGGTCACCCCTTCGGAGACCAGGCCGCCAGCAACCAGATGACCGGAACCATTACGCACGGCCACCGTCGAAGCCGTGGGAGACGTGGCGGCGTTGTAACCGTCAAGCATGTCGGCATCGAGACCGGAACCCGAGCCATCGTTGCCCGCGTGCCAGACCTTGTTCTTGACCGCCCCCATGGTGAAGCCGCCGACGAACAGATCGTTCGTTACGTTGTCCAGGCCGAAGTGGACACCGTAGTCACCCGACACGTGAAAGCTCATGAAGGCATCGTTGGCCGCCGTCGCCTGATAGACCTCCAGGGTGTTGATGTTACTGGTGTTCGTGCCGACCGTGGCGACCTGACGAATACGAAACAGGCCGGAGGCCGACCCTTGCCAATCCACACCCGCGTCGTTGCGCAGGAACTGGCTGGCATGGAGGCCGTCCACCATGTCGGCGTTCAAGTTCGTACATATAGTAGTAGAGGATGCTATCAGCGGAGACATACCTGTGGGGACAGTGGAGATGAACCGGGGGGCGGAGGTATTGCCCGCGAGTGTCACCTCATTGACGCTGCTGACAGTAATGGCATTCGTTTCCGTGCTGAAATCCCGGCCGGCAGCGGTGTTCTTTCGCAGAGTGAACCCGTTACCACTGGCGACAAACCGCCAAAGCCCAAGAGCCCCGGACTGATCGGTCTCGTCGAACACCATGAGCGGGCTGGCGTTGGCTATGGTGATATTACCGGTAAACGTCGCCCCAGTGAGACCAGCCGGTGTATAGCCCAGGGCCGTCGTCACGTCCGACGACGTGAGAGTCACCGCGCCAGTGCGCCCGAATACGCTCGTCACCGGGAATGCGATATTCGCAGTCCCGGCGACGGTGAGACGACCCTGCTGGTCGACCGTGAAGGTACCCACCGCCGTGCCGGACCCATAGGACCCGGCCGTCACCGCCGTGTTGGCCAAAGCCAGCGTGCGATTGGCCGACAGATCGCCACCACCGGACAGGCCGGTGCCCGCAGACACGGTGCGCGACGTCGGCACGGCCCCCAAGTCGGACAGCAGCGTGGCGGCATTCACCGTATCAAAACGGTTCTGGGCAGCGTTGTACTTGGCATACCCACCGGAGATGGGGCTATCCTCACGGGTGGCCACGACCTGTGTAGATCCATCCACGCCCACGACGAACTTGCCCCGCGTCTCCTCGAACACGAGCAGGAAGTTCGGAGAGGAACCGCGTTCAACTTCCACACCAGCAGTACCGGCAGTGACACCAGAACCCACCTCGCCCTTGTTGATCAGGAGCAGGTTGTCGCTGACCTGGATCGTCTCGGCCTCGCTGATCCAAGCGTCACCATTGTGGATGATGTCCCCGTTCACCGTCAGGGTGCCGTTCAGCGTCGCACCGGCAAAAGTCGGTGTGGCCCCAGCGTGCATATTCTGTGGCAACGAAAATGTGATCGTCTTATCGACGGAGGTATATGTCAGTGCGATCTGGTTTGTCGTACCCGCAATAACGCGGGTATCCCAGGCTCCAGACCCTGTCCTGGTGGCAAAACCGAGCGTGGACAGCCCGGCCAGGGCCGTCAGATCGCCGTCAAGCGGCTGCGCGTCGGTGATGCCATATCCCGCGATCGTGGTCGGTTTCGCCATGATATTCGACCAGGCCGGCGTGACATCGATCTGCCCCGCACCGACAAGCCGCCCCTGCTGGTCGACCGTGAAAGTCGCGACCTTGCCCGCCGCCCCGTAGGTTCCGGCGGTCACGGCCGTGTCGGCAAGCGAGATCGAGCGATCGGCGGCCAGGCTGCCGCCGCCCGCCAGGCCCGTTCCCACCGATATCGCGGTCGTCGCATGGGCGGCATCGGTGATGCCATAGCCGGCGATGGTCGTCGGCTTGTCGGTCAGCGAGGCGAAGTCCGTCACGGCCGGTGCGGTGGTGACCCCGGTGACGCGGCCCTGGGCATCCAGCGCCAGGATGGGGATCTCCGATGCCGAGCCATAGGTGCCGGAGAGGATGCCGGTGTCGGTCAGGCTGATCCGGGCCGACGTGCTGTCGGTGACGACATCGATGCCGGTACCGGCCGTGGCCGGCCGAGACAGCGCGTTGAAGGAAATGGCCCGGTTCGCGGCGTTGAAGGTCAGCTGCATGCCGGGACCGGCGACGAAATTCAGGAGTTCGGCCGGGCTGGTGGCGATGAAGCGCTGGCTGGTGCCGTCACCGATGATGCCGAAATTATTGCCGCCGACGATGGTGGCCGCCTCGATGGCATAGCCCTGCGACTTCAAGGCCCAATGCAGTGCCGAGAAGAAGCCCGGCGCCGCCGGGATCGAGACGTCCTCCGGATTGCTCGACCATGCCTGGGCCTCCAGCCGGTGCTGCGCGGTGGCATCGCGCAGGGTAGCCGTGGCATCGCGCGCCACCTGGGCATCGACCTTGGCCGCCAGCGCATCGCTCGCCGACGTCGCGGCCGTGCTGGCCGAGATGGCGGCGTTGCCCGCACTGTTGCCGGCCTGGGTCATCAGGGCCAGCGTGTCGGTCAAAGTCTGGCCCACGGCCGTCGCACTCGACGCGGCGGCTGTTGCCGAACCGGCGGCGTTACCGGCCGATATGCCGGCACCGCCAGCGGCCTCGCCCGCCGCTTCGGCACTGGCCGCCGCGGACGTGGCGCTGCTGACCGCCGCGGACGCCTTTTCCAGCGCAATGGCAGCCGAGGTTGCGGCAGCCAGGGCGTGGTGTTTGGCGGAATGCTCGCCGGAGGTCCGGACGGTACCGTCGGTCTTCGACGCCCATTCGCTGGCTTCCAGGACACTGTCAACCGCGTCGAGGGCGGCGTTGTCGGCCACCGTCGCCGAGGCCTGCGCAGCGTCGCGGGCCGTCAGGGCGGCGGTGCGTGCACTGGCGGCCTCCTGGGCTGCGGCAACCGCCTCCCCCGCCCGGGTATCGGCCATGACAGCGTCGGCATGGGCGTTGGCCTCGCTCAAGGCTGCGGCCTGCGCATGGTGCTTGGCGGAGAATTCGCCACCGGCGACGGCAGCCCCCGTGCGGGTCGCCCATTGTGCGGCCAGATCGCGGCTGGCCGCCGCCTCGTCGGCCTTGGCCGTGGCGATGTCGGCCTTGGTCGTGGCCACGGAGGCCTTGTCCGTCGCGCTCACGGCGGCAATGGTGGCGGCCGTGACACTGTCGCCGATGCTGGCGGCATGGGTGGCGGCCTGCACCGCGGAACCAGCGGCGGCATCGGCCGACGCCTGGGCCGCGACAACTGCGGATGCCGTCTGGGCTGCCGCGCTGGCCGCCGTGGCAGCGGACGTGACAGCGGCCTGCGCATGATGCTTGGCCGAATATTCGGCGGGATTGCCGTCCACCGCCTCGATAACCGGACCGGTCGTCCGGATCGCCCAGTTCCGGGCGCCGGCCTCGGCCGCGACGGCGGTATCACGGGCCCCGACAGCAGCGGCGGCGGCCGGAACCGTGACGTCACGGGCGGCAATGGCCGCATCCCTGGCGGATGTCGCGGTATCGCGGGCGCTGGCGAGACCGTCGGCGGACAGCACGGCCTCGGCGGCTTTGGCCGTCGCCGTATCGGCGGCGGCGACCGCCGTCGTGGCGCTGCCGGCGGCCTGGGTTGCTGCCGTGGCAGCAATGGCCTTGTCGGCCAGAGCGGCGGCGGCGGCGCTTTCAGCCACCGTGCGCGACGCCGAGGCTTCATCGGCCTTGACCGTCGCCATGTTGGCGGCGGTGGCCGCACTGGCGGCACTGGCCGATGCCTCTCCGGCCTTGGTCGTGGTCAGATCGGCCTTGGTCGTGGCCGTGCCGGCGGCGGCCGTGGCCGTGCCGGCGGCGGTGGCCGCCGCCGTGGCACTGGCCGACGCCTCACCCGCCTTGGTGGTGGCCGTGGTGGCACCCGTGGTGGCGATGGCCGCCTGATTGGTCGCGATCGTGGCCTGGCCGGTCGCGATCGTGGCCTGGTTCGTCGCGGTGGCGGCGGAGGTGGCGGCATCGGTGGCCGACAGCGCGGCCGCATCGGCGCGCGTGCCCGACAGGGTAGCACTGGCCGCGGCGGCCTGGGCCGAAATGTCGGCGGCATTGGCCTTGCCGGTGGCGCTGGTCGCGGCACTCGCCGCTGTGGACGCCGACGCCGTGGCGGACGCGGCGCGGTCGCCGGCCAGAGCGGCATCGGCAGCGGCGGCGACAGCGCTGGCATTGGCGTTGGTCGCGGAGGTCAGGGCGGCGGCGGCCGAACCGCCGGCAGACGTGGCCTTGCTGGTCGCCAGATCGGCGGCGGCTTCGGCATCGACCTCCGACGCACGTGCTGCCGTGGCGCTGGTCGCGGCCTCGGACGCCTTGGTGCTGGCCGTGCCGGCACTGGCAGCAGCGGCGGCCTGGGCCGCCGTCGCCTCACCGGCCTTGGCGACGGCCGTGGCGGCGCTGGCCGCCGTCGCCGTCATGGACTGGGCGGCATCCGCCGCGGAAGTGGCGGCGGCCTGGGCATGATGCTTGGCGGAGAATTCACCGGCCGCGACCGGACCGGTCTTCACGGCCCAATCCTGGGCCAGCACCTTTGCAGCCTCGGCCTGGGTCTTGGCGGTCTCGGCGTCGACCAGGGCGGCGGCGGCCGATGCGGCCGATACGGAAGCGGCAGCAGCTGAAGTGGCGGCAGCGTCACGCGACGCGGCGGATGCCGTGGCGGCATCCTGGGCCCCCTGGCGTGCTACGACCGCCTCGTCGCGGGCGGCGGCGGCGGCCAGGGCGGCGTTGGTGGCTGCCAGGATCCCCTGGCCCAGCGGACCCGGCTCCCACGCGGCATCCGCCTCGTCATAGATATATTCGGCGTAGCCTTCGTCGCGGACGCGGATATAGAAACCTTCGAACGGTGCGCGGAACGCCCATTGCGCGCTGGCACTGTCCCAATAGGCCAGCTCGTTGACATGGCCGGCCCAGGCGCCGGTGGCGCCAGCCGGAACCAGGTAGTTCTGGCCATCGACGCCGGTGCCGGGAATGTCGGCAACCCGGCTTTCGACAATGGTCAGGCCATCATCGATATTCAGCAGCGCGCGTTCGACATCGATCGCCAGGCGCTGGATCAGGTCGGCGGTGTTAATGTCGCCGTTCACGGGGAACGGGAAGTTGTAATAGGGCGTGAAGTCACGATGGACACCGTACCCGGCCCCGGCGCGCGTCACCCCCGCATAGGTCGATGCCAGTTGCAGCTGGGTGTTCGACACGACCGTCGCGACGACATACCAGCCGGCTTCACCCGCCAGGGACAGGATCTGTCCGGGCAGGATGTTGGACAACCAGAGGGTATTCGCACCATTGACGATGCTGCTGCCGTTCTGGACGCTGACAGTCCCGGCTTTGTACTGTGCCATATCATCCGTCCTTGTTTATCTCTATCGGTAGATATTAGACGTCAACAAATGACCCAGTCAAATTTGACGTCGAGATGGATTGGGAGGGAGCGCAACGCCAGGCTGGACCTGCCGGCCGCCCGCACCTGTCGGCGCGGGGTATTGGTCGTCGCTTTTCCGGTCAATCGCGGTAGGGAAACCGTGTCTTGACCTGGATGATGAATTCCCTCAGGGCGGCCAGCTTCTCCGGCCGGCCCATGGCGGCCTCCGTCATCGCCTCCAGTTGCCTGGACATCGGCCAGTTCTTCAGGATCTCGGTCTCACGCGCCGCGGCGATGGAGACCTTCGACAATCCGAGGCTGATCTTCATATTGCTTCAATCTCCTGGAAGACCGGCACGACCGGCCATTGCGTCACCGCCACCCGGTACCGTCCGGGCGTGCTGAAGGTCAGCTTCAGCACGCCGTCGGAAACCTCGTGCTCGTCACCATCGATGGTGACGATGCACGGGATGGGAAGGTCCTTCATCGTCGCCTCGCTATGGCCGTCGGCTTTGACCGTCAGCCTGTCGAAGGACGGGTTCGGCCGCTTGACGACCTTGCCGGCAACGGGATCGAACAGCAGGCTGTTGGGATCGGTACCGGGTTCCACCTCTTCCTCATGCACGGCATCGGCAGGGCGGGTACGGACCGACTGGATGCCGAGCAACCGGCCGCCAGCGTCGAAATAGGCAATATTTGTCATCGCTTTGCCCCAATGATTGCAATGCCGATATTCCGGGCGGTGGATGCCAGTACCTGTAGATTGCCTGGCATGGCGAAGGGCTGTGCGCACAGCCTCACGGAGAATGAATTCACACCGATGATCGAGGTGGCGATGGAGGCCGGAATCCTGAAGACAGTATCGCCATTCTTGGTCAGCACGCCGACCTGGGCGCTCTGCTTGAGTACCCAGCCACCGCCGTTGGCGGACACATATAGTCGCAGCTCAAGTCCGAGATCCTTGAGCGAGCCGCCATCCACGGTGACATAGGCCACGATCATCCCGCCGCCACCCTCGACGTTATAGGTACCGGACTGCGCCAATTCGGTTTCCCGGCCCGCGGGACAGATTGTGTCACCATTGACAACGAAATCGGGCTCCGACACCGCCTTGCCGGCGATGTTCGTTGTGCCGACGACATTCAATCCAAGGCCGTTGGCCGTCAGGATCGTCTTGGAGTCCTGGTCCCGGATGATCAGGCCGTAATCCACCGACGTGCCACCGATCTTGCCGAGTTCGACCCTGCGGACGGGCTCGCGACCCTCTCTCGGCTGATCGACGATGATGCGCGGCTGGGTGCCGGAATGCAGGAAAAGCCGACCACCCCCGGTCTCGATCCCACCGACCTGGATATCACCGGCGATGATGTTGCCAGCCGTGATCTTGGCGGCGGACAGGTTGCCGATCAGCGCATCACCGATGGCGGCACCGGCGATGTAGGTGCTGATATTATTGGCATTCAGCTGACTCACCGTCGCCAACGATCCGAGCCCGGTGACATCCGACGTCGAGACGGAGCTTTTCGTGGCCAGGGAGCCCAGGCCGGTAACGTCGCTGCTGCTGACGGAACTCTTGGTCGCCAGGGTCCCCAGGCCATTGACCTCTGATGTCGTGATCTTGTCCTTGGTCGCCAGGGCCCCCAGGCCGGTGATGGCGCTCGCCTTCAGCCCGGACCCGCTGCTGAAGATCAACTTTTCATCGTAGTCATAGATCTGGATGCCGTAATCGACACCGGGTATATGGCCCAGCCACACACGCTTGCGACCGGTGCGTGGATCAATGACCTGGATGTTGCCTTGCTTGATCAGGATATCCTGAACATCGATGGTTCCGGCGGCGATCTTGTCCGCTGTCAGGTTCTTGATCTTCGCCGCGGTGATGGTGGCATCGCCGATCACCGCACTGTTGATGATGACGCGCGTCTGGCCATCGACCTCGCCGACGGCGAAAGGCACGGTACGGCCGGCACTGCCCGGCTTGATGATGGCGAACCGGTCGGCATGGATGATGAACTCACTGGATGGCACGTCGTCCTTCAGCGTCGTCGCCAGACCGAAGCCCGAGACATGGCCGTTGGCGTCGACCTTGACGGTATACTGGGCCTCCAGACCATCCTTCGACTTCGCCAGCGTCGATATCGACGAGGTGTGGTTTCCCACCGTCGTGGACAGCGTGTTCAGGGCGCTGGCGCTGGCCGTGGCGCTACCGGCGACGGTGTCAAGGCGGCCGCTGATCGTGGCCTGCGTCTTCAGCAGGCCAGTGACGGGATCGTTGACCGAGGATTCCAGCTTGTCCAGGCGGCCGGCGGCGGCATTAGTGCGCGTCACCATCGCGTCGTTGACGCTGGTGATGCGGGAATGCGCCAGCGTCAGGCCGGTGGCCGGATCGTTGACCTTGCCTTCCATCACCGAGATGCGGCTGGCCAGGGCCGCGTCCGCCCCGACCGAAACGGATTCCACGGCATTGATGCGGGCCTGAACGCTGGGGATCGTGCCGCCGGCATTGAACAGCTCGGCACGCAGGGCGCTGGTCCGATCGGCCGAAGCCTTGTCGACGGCGGATACCGAGGTCTCAAGCGTACCGACACGCGCACTGGTCTTGGCCAGACCGCTATTGGGATCGTTGACAGCCGTTTCCAGGCCGCTGGTGCGGCTGGCGACGGATGAGACCTGGGTGGACAGGCTGCTTTCCACCGTCCCGATCCAGGTTCGTGTCGCCGACAGACCGGTAGCCGGGCTGTTCACACTGGTTTCCAGGCTGGATGCCCGACCGGCCAGCGCGTCCGTCCGCGACACCATGATGTTGCTGGTATCGGTGATGCGGGCATTGGCCTTGGCAAGGCCGGTGACCGGATCGTTGACGGCACTTTCCAGGACGGACGCCCGGCTGGCCAGGGCCGTGTCGGCATTCACGCGGGCCGTATCCGCATCGGTGATGCGGGCATGGGCCTTGGACAGGCCGGTGGCGGGATCGGCCAGTCCGGCCTCGATCGTCCCGAAGCGGGAAGCGGTCGCCACCTTCTCGTTCGCCACCGCCGTTTCCAGCGAGCCGACGCGGCTGTGTGCCGCCGGCAGCCCGGTGGCCGGATTGTTGATGGTGGCGCTGATGGCGGAGAAGCGGGTGGTGGTCACGCTGTCCAGCGTGGCCACGACATTGGACATCTCCGTCACGCGGCCATGGGCCTTGGCCAGGCCGGTGGCCGGGTCGTTCAGGGTAGCGTTGATATCGTCGATGCGTGACGCCGCAGCGGCGTCGGCGCTGGACATGGTGGTGGCCAGGGAAGTGACGCGGGCATGGGCACGGGCGACGCCCGTCTCCGGATCGTCATAGCGTGCGGCCAGCGTCGTCAGGGCCGTGGCGGTGTTGGACTGTGCGGTCTCGTTGGCCGTGAAGCGGCTGATGAACTGCGTGCGCGTCGCCGGCAGGCCCGTCAGCGCGTCGTTCAGCGCCTTGTCCACATCGCCGATCAGGGCATTGAGGTTCGCCGCCTCCTCCGCCAGCCGGTCATTCACCCCGGCCACCAGCAGATGCGCCTTGGCCAGGCCGGTGACCGGGTCGTCCAGGCGTGCGTTGATATCGGTGGAGATGGCCCGCAGACCATCATCCGCATTCTCCAGGTCGGTCCGCGTGACGGCGACCAGGTTGGTCAGGTCCGCGCGCGCCGCCGAGGTATCGACCGATGCGATCTGCCGGGCGCTGTTGATGGCGTCGTCAAGCTGCGTCTGGGCGGCATCGAGGCGCTGGCTGACGGAACCGGCGAGGCTGGCGTCGCCATCGATCAGTTCGATGCGCCGCACCAGCTCTTCGTCCAGGACCGACAGGTCCAGGATGTTCTTCTGCAGCTGGGCGATGTCGATCAGCTCGGTCTTGACCGTGCCGACCTTGCGCACATCCAGGCCCGTCTGGCCGAAATCATCATAGGCGGCGGCATAGACGTGATAGGTGGTATCCGCCGCCAGACCGGTGATGATGAAGTTCGTGTCGCGGCCATTATAGCGCGGCGCATGGGTGCCGGCCTGCGGATCGAACTCCTCCCCCTCCATCCAGACCAGCACGCCCTGGAAATCCAGGTCGTCGCCGGCGATCGGCTCATAACGGCCGAAGGCGCTGTTGAAGGTGGCGCCGATGGTGAAGTCCGGCGTTCGCGGCGGCATGTTGCTGACGGACAGCCGCGCCGGCTGCGTCTCGCGCCCGATCTTGTCCTGGATCGTGACCGTGACCATGAAGGACCGGCGCGGCGCCGACAGACCGGACTGGCGGGCGTCGGTGGAATTGCGCTCGAACGTATATTCGAAACGCTCCTCCTCGGCGTAATCCTCGCGGACCAGCACGGGCCGGTCGGGATTCCCGATATCATGGACGCGCACGACATAGCGCTTGAACGCCGGGTCCTTCCAGCCCGACCCCGCGCCGTAGGGCTCGTTGCCGATCTCGAAACTGGTGGAGGGAAAATTGCCGCGCCAGGTGAACACCGCGTCGCGACCGGTGAATTCAACCCCGCTGGCACCGCCGACCAGTTCCAGATGGCTGATGCTGGCCGTCTCCACCAGGCTGCGCGGGTCCAGCGTATAGGCAGCCGTCACCGGATCGGATTGCAACCCGCCTTGATAGGCGATGACACGGAACACGTAGCGGCCAGCGACGGCCGGCGACACGGTGATGCGCATCTCCGCGGAACGGCCGGCGCTGTAGCTGCCCTCCCCGTCGATCGTATAGCTGACCTCATATTCGACGCCCGGCCCGTGGCCGTCATTGTTCCAGGACACGATCAGCGCCACGCTTTCCCCGATCGGGTCGAGCGAGGCATTGGTCTGGAAAACGAAGTTGCTGGGGCCGGGAATGACGGCGCGCGGCACGGTGATGTGCGGCGCCGTGGGCTTCTCCGCCTCGATGCCGGCAGACGTACGGCTGATGACCAGGTATTCGCAGCCCACGAGATGCAGGTCCGCCGTCGTATCGCGGAACGTTCGGGCGGCACCATTGACCGTTTGTGCCGGCTGCCACTGGTCCTCGCCCGTCTGGCGGCGATAGATCACGAAGGCGCTGTGCATCAGGTCGGGCTGCTCGGGCTCGTCCCAGAACAGGTCGACATAATAGACCTTGCGGTCATTGCGCTCGAAAAAGCCGATCTGATGGCTGAAGGCGACCGGGTTCAGCGGCGGGCGCAGCGGATTGGGCAACGATCCGCTGTCATCATAGGTGCGGACCGGATCGTTGGTGTCCAGGATGTCGGCGGTGCTGTCGTCATAGATGCTGTCACCGGCATATTCCACCAGTTCCAGGCCGACATCACCATCCTCGGTGTCCGGATTGATGCTGGTGATCCAGAACTTCTTCTCCGTGAACCAGGTATGCTCGCCGTCACCGGCGGTGACGGCGACGAGGTTGCCGGGTTCCAGATTCATGAACCGCTGGTCGGCCACGCCTTCGATGCGCAGGTCCTCGCCCAGCCTGCTGCGGCCCAGATAGCTGGCCATGCGGCTGGCCTGGGTGCGGCTCTGGATATCGGGGCGCCGGACCTCGTCCAGGATTTCGCCGAACCGGGCGATGCGCACCGGGTCTTCCCAGCGCACGGTGCGGCGCTCAAGGTCCGTCGGGTCGGTATATTCCAGATGGATGGCGTTGGGCACCTCCATCACATCGGCGGTCTCGGCCCCTGACGGAATGAAGTTCGAGCGGTCGAGCCAGGCGACGACGGAACGGGGCCGCGGCAGGAAGAGCCGGATGCGATTGCCATACTGGAACGGCTGCGCATTGGCGGCTTCCAGTATGCGCTCGATGACGTCGGCATGCGTCTCGTCATCATCGCCGCCGAAGATGCCGTTGATGCTGAAACGTGGTTCGTTGCCCACCTGTTCGTCGCAGACATTCATCCCCTGGATCCAGCTCTCCAGGTCCAGGGTGGCCGGATCGATGCCCAGGCCGTAATCGACATTCAACAGGTAGTCGAGTGCCGCGGCCACCGGATTGGAGGAACGACGCGGTGCCAGACCGCCGGCCGGGATACGCCAGTCATACTGGGCGGCATCACCTCCGGCCTCGAACAGCATGCCGCGCTTCACCCAGGCTTCGATATCGCCGATGTCGGAAACATTGGAGCTGAACTTGGCGCGGATGGCCAGGCCGGCCGTGCGGTTCATGTTACCGCCGGTCGGGCTGGCAATGCCGGTCAGCGACGTGATGGCGCTGACGACAGGACCCAAATTCTGGTGGAGAGCGCCCTTGAACGTCCAGACATGGACATTCTCCAGGAAGTCGTCGGACTTCAGCTTGGGGTCGGTGCGCGGCCCGGTGGCGCCGTTGATGCGCTGGGGATATTTCCCCTGCACACGCACCGATGCGACCTCGATGTCGACCGGCCCCCAGCACAGAGCGACCGTCGCGGCCATCTCCTTCTGGTTGCCCGAGAACAGTTTGGAAACGATGTTGCCCTTGGCCTTGGCCCGACCATAGACGACCGGCAGCGGCACGCCGATGGCCTTCTGGGTCGTGTCCGCGTCAAAACGCTTCTTGGTTTTGACGGACGGGCCGAGAATCTTCTTGAGAAAGCCCATTATTTACCCCATCGAAACAAGCCAAAGAGACGGGAAGTCAAATCACCATCCAGTTCGTCGATCACGACGCCACGGCGCAAATCAGCGTGGACCATGCTGTTGGGATTGATGAATATCCCGACATGATCAGGCCCACCGATCGCCTTATAGGACAGTGCGATGACATCACCCGCACGCCGATCATTCCATTTCACCTTGACCATGTGTGCCGCCAGATTGGCCGATAGCAATGCCGATGCCTCGGCTACGGCCTGCTTGTCGCGCAGCCAATCCGGGTTCGCGTGATAGGCCGCGGCCCCACCGGTCAAGATGTGCTCATTGTCCACCTGGTCCAGCGCCCACAGCATCAGACCCAGGCAGTCCAGCCCGTGCCGATCACGCCCGAGATGCCGGTACGGTATCTTCCGCCCGACCAGCGCCAGCGCGCGGCGGCAAACGTCATTGCGACTGGAAACGGCTCGACAGATTGACATAGCCACCGAACCGCGACTGGTTGCCCAGCTCCATGCAACGGGCCTGGGTGAGGTTGCAGGACGTCTCCGTCCCAACATATCCGCAGTTCCGGCCCTTGAAGCGGAAACGGCAGGTCACCTGTTGCCGGGCCTTGGCCGCCAGCTGGTCATTCATGTCCAGCAGCGACTTCACGACGATCTGCGCCATGGTATCGATCTGGACCGACGTGTTGCGGCCTTCGAACAGCAGAACGGGATTGCCGGCCAGCAGCACGCGCCCGGCCTCGTCCAGCACGCCGTTCGTCGCCCCCTTCCAGGCGGTCGTCGTTTCCCCTTTCGGGTCGGCCGTCCGCGTCCAGGCCGTCATGGCGCTGTCATGATTGTCCAGGGTCAGCTTGTAGGTATCGACCTCCAGGCCGAGCTTGATCTCGACATTGCTGTAGCTGATGCCGACGGAGCGCCAGACCTTGCCGTCCCAGAAGACATCCTTCTCGCAATCGGTCAGGGTCAGCCGGGGCATGCCGCCGATGGAGAACAGCCGGATCGGTGTCGTCTCGTCCTGGGCCAGGTGTGCCGCCAGGGCCGCGTCCATGGGAATGGGCATCAGACGCTCTCCAGTTCAATGGTGATCTGGTAAAGGCCGCGCACATTGGGCGAGGCGTTCTCGCGCGCCAGCTGGTCGTCGGAGAACACGACATTGTAGGTTTGGTTGGTGTGGGTATCGCGGAACACGAAGCTCTCATACATGCCGCGCCGATCCATGAAGAACTGCTGCAAGGCCGTGTATTCGCCCAGCGTCAGCGCGTCATACTCGATCTCGAAATTATAGACCGGCGACAGGCGCGTGCATTGCCGGGCCAGGCGGCCATTGGGAAAGCGCTTGGTGTTCGTCTGGAACGCCGGTGCGAATTTCGTGATGCGGCTGGGCGCGGCGATATCGTTGAGCACCAGGGTCGATGCCATTATTTGTTCCCCCTGATCCGGCGGGTGGTGGTCCCGCGGTTACGGACATCCTCGGCCATCACGTTGAGAATGGCGGCCGGGTTGCGGCGCAGATGCGCTTCCACCTGATCGAAGCTGAAATAATTGACCATCTCGACGCGCGAGGCCGACATGGCGCCGACCGCGCGCCGGTCGATGTAATCGCCGGCGGTGCTCAGCGATCCGCGAAAGACCCCGCCCTCATGGAAGACGCCTTCCGGCGTCGGCACGCCCAGCGCCGCCATCGCGGCCGCGGCGGCGGCGGCATGGGCGACGGGAATGATCAGTTCCCCCTTCTCCAGCAGCGCCAAGCCCTCGTTGGGGCGAATGGGCCGGTCGAAGGAGAACCAGCCACCCGACGGCTCCTCGCCGAAGATGCCGCCCTTATGGGCGACCCCAACCCCGGCACTCGCCGCCGTCGATGCGGCCTGGAAGCTCATCAATGTGGCCATGGAGGCGCCGACGCCGGTAAACAGCGCAAGCGTGCCCTCCGCAACGGCCCCACCGAAGGTGGCGATGGAAGCCAGCGTCGCCGGCGTTGCCCAGATCGCCGTCATGGCCGTGGCCTGTCCCGCGGCCGATGCCACGGAAGCGGCCTGCATGGCCTTACCGAAGGCCCATTGGATCAGCTGCGCCGCAATCCATTGCGCCACCCATTGCGCGAAGAAATTGATGATGTTGTTCAGCATCCCGCTCATCATGCCGGAGAAGGCCTCGCCGATGGAGGCCTGGCCCGTCAGGATGCTGGAGATGGCCGTGCTCATGCTGGTCGCGAAGGCTTCGATACCTTCCGCCCGGGCCAGCAGCAGGCGCTCCTCCATGCCCATGCTGTACTGATAGTACATCTCGGCCAGGGCCATCTGCTCGGCGCCATTGGCCTTTTGGAAGGCCGCACCGGCATATTTGTCGGGATCGCCCATCATCAGGGCGGCCGTCTGGCTGTTCTCCTCGCCCTCCTGTTCCATGTCCCGCAGGCTGTTCTGGTACTGGCCCTTGATATAGGACGGGTCCTTCAGCAGCTGCGCATGCTGTTCCAGGCGCACGGCATTGAGCTTCACCTCATGCTGCTTGTCCTCGATATACTGCTTCATGCCCTCTTCGGAGGCTTTGAACTCCAGGTCCCGCGTGCGCTTGAGAAGCTCCGCCGCACGGGCCTGGTCGAGCAATACCGCCGCCTGCTCCTTGAGGATCTCGCTTTTCATCTGTTCGGCGAGCAGCCCCCCCTGGGCGATTTTCACCGCATTCTGCACGATGAGCAGGCGTTCCAGGTCCTGGCGATATTGCCGGTCGGAAAGGGCATCGCCCTGGAGCATCTGGGCGGCGGTCTCCTGGCGGGCATCCCGGCGCATCCCCTCGACGGCCATGCCACGGATATCCGCATCGCTGCCGGCGTGGATGACGGCCTCCGGGTCACGCTTGCCGCCCGCGACCTCGCCCAGTTCCTTCTGCAATCCGTATTTAAATTTATCACCGTCACGGCCGCCGCTATAGAGCTCTATCAGAGCGGCCTTCGCTTCCTCCCACCTCTGGACCAGCGACAGCAGTTGCTGCAGCTTCGGGTCCTCCGGTTGCTTGGCGGCAGGCGGCGATGCGGGCTTTCCCTTTTCGGGCTGCTTCGACGACCCGTCGCCCAGCGCCGCGGCACGCAGATAGCTGAAGGTCTCCGCCGCATCCTGGTTCTGGCCGTTATAGGCTTGCGCGGCCCCGGTCAGGGCGGTCAGTCGGCGGTTGAGGACGGTCATTCCCTCCCCCGCCTCGATCGCCATGGCGGCGATTTCCCCGATATGCAGGGCACTGAAGGCGCGGCCCAGGCCCGTCAGCACATTGGAAGTCCTGCCACCTGCCTGCTGAAGGCCCGTGGCCGCCTTCCTGGCCTGCCCCATGCCTTGTGTGGCGGTACGCAGGCCGGTGATGAAGTCACCGGCGTCGAGATCCAGTCGCGCGAACAGCGACCCGATATTCACGTTGCTTGCAGCAGCCGTAGCCAATTACGCCTCCATACCTATAGACGGGCGGTCCCCGATCCCGGCCGATCGGGATCGGGAAGTTCGGCGGCATGGGCCGCCGTGGCACGTGATGGTGCCGTGAAGCCAGGCCGCGGATGCGGCACCGGCACTGAAGTGAGTGAAAGCTAGACCTCGCCCCCGAACATGCGCTGCATCCTCGCGTAGTCCTGCTCGGTGGCCGCGACCTGCTCGACGACGGATGTCGTGCCGATCTTCTGGCGAAGGCTGTCGACGATCTTGCCAACCCCGTCACCACCCATGGTAACGGCGTGTGCAGGCAGGATCGCCAGCACCTCTTCACTCCTGACCCGCTCGATCATGGCGTTCATCGACCAGAAGGTCCTGATGGGCAGGCGCATCAGCCCATTGAAGTCAAAGCCATAGAACCGGATCATCCGGGCAAAGTAGAAGCCGAAATCCAGCTGGATCAGCTGGGCTTTCGGCCCGGCACGTTTCCCTCGGTCTCGGCTCCGGATGCGGATGTCTTCTTCGACAGATCCTCCCCGCGCGAGAACGCGATCAGCGCCATCAACTGGCCCATGTCCAGCCGCAGCAACTCGTCCTCGGTGGTGTCATCCATGTAGCCGAGCAACTTGCCGACCACGATGCGCGTCTGCTTGACGGTATCGCCGGACGCGGCCTCGACCTGTTCCTTGAAGCCGTCGGACTCGACGAACTCCTGGACGGTCATCGACCGCAAGATGCGCTCCCGGCCATACATGACCACCGAGCGATTGACCTTCAGGTCATCAAGGTTCAGGAACGTGGTGGACAAGGCAAACCCTCCATTCATAGGAAGACAGCGGGCCGGGCCCCGACCCGCTGTCATTATAGTTCATCGATGACTATAATCTCGAGTTACGCTGCGACCGGCGCACCGAAGGCGGCGATCTTGCCGTTGGCGGCGGTGTCGGGGTAGCCCTTGAAGGTGACCTCGTACACCCGCTCTTCACCGGTCGCGTACTTGAAGGTGAAGGTCGGCGACGGGGCGGCCTTGAAGACGGTGAAGTCCTTGGACTTGTCGGAACCGGCCAGACCCGTCGGATGCAGCAGCAGCTCGGCGGTGTGCTCGGACAGATCAACATTGACGCCGGTGCGGATTTCCACACCCACTTCCGAACCGGCGGTGCCGATGCCCACGGCCTGCGGCATGATCTTCAGCAGGCGGCCCAGATCGGTTTCCAGCATGGGAACCTTCACCTCGACCATGGTGCCGGTGATGATCTCCTTCAGCGTGCTTTCACCGGTCTGATCGGCCTTCACGGCGTAGGTTTCGGTCGTGATCGAAACCTCGACGCCACCCTTGGTCGCACCCAGGTCGGTGCTGCCGAAGGTCGCATCGCAGACGCCGAGGGCGATCTTATCGGTACTGACAGCCATCTTGCTCTCCTTAAACGGCCAGACGCCACGTGGCGTCGAAGTTGATATTGAACGCGAAAACCCCGCTGCCCTCCGACGTGAGCGGTACGGGTTCGGTACTCGGAAGGCAGTGGTAGACCCAATGCCCTGCGAGTTGTTGCTGCCTGATCGTCAGCGCGCCCATCAATGACAGCGCGAAGTCGTAGGCA
This sequence comes from Niveispirillum sp. KHB5.9, assembly GCF_048066115.1. Lineage (NCBI taxonomy): Bacteria > Pseudomonadati > Pseudomonadota > Alphaproteobacteria > Rhodospirillales > Azospirillaceae > Niveispirillum > Niveispirillum sp. KHB5.9. Next base: position 263,808 of record NZ_JBLTYX010000002.1, read on the forward strand.
TCCTGGAAGGCGGCGTCCTTGACAGTGACGAGGAACTTGCTGTTACGCAGTCCGCCGTTCGTGTCCTTGTGGAAATCACCGCCATTGGGTGTGAAAAGCGCCGATCTGCCGATCTCGGCAGGCACGGCGCCGAGGAAGAGGTCAACCCCCTCGGTGCCGGCGCCGGCGGCATCGGCGGCTTTCAGAAACTCATGGATGATCATCGCAACATCCCCATCTGCTTGGTGTCCCCCGGCCGGGTGTCGCCTTGGCGATCACATTCATCAATATATATAATAAAAATCCATAACGCAAAAATCACATTCATGACTGTTGTCGCATGGAATTCCGCCTGCTTGAACCCGTGCCGCCTGACCGTTCAAACAGCCTCTCCATAAAGGTGTCGGCGCATCTCCTTCACCGTCTGCACACGCCGTACCTCATAGGCCACACGCCCATTCTTGGTGACGGGCACATGGACATGGCTTTGCCCGGTCGTTTCGCTGAGACGCCGCATCTCCTTGACGGCGTCGATCACATTGTCGTGGGTGGATATGTGCTTCATGGTCATGCAACGTCGATGTTTCAGGTGGCAGTGAACCAGCCCCGATGGAGACATTCTCCGTCGGGGCAGAACACCTATACCGTTATCATTTATCTTCACCGATAGCTATAAATTTCTGACACAGATGATGCGCCCCGGCAGTCCATGCCTTAATCCCCAAGCAACGGCAGTGTTTTCAGGCTTTTCGAGGATGGGCGGAACCTCATCTTGCGGCGGCGCCCAGCCATCATGATGGCGCCCGTCGCGGGAACATGATGATTGCGGCTGGCGATCATCACCGTTTCGAACTTGCCGAAATCACGGCCCATATCGACGATACTGCCCTTCACCATGGCGTCGGCCACGAAAGCCTTGAACGACAGCAGCACCGCCGAAACCACTTCCTTGGGATACCCGCTGTGCACCGACAAGGCGGCGACGAGGTTCTTCATGTCGATCAGTTCGGTCGCCACGGCTGCGGCTGCGGGAAGGTCTTCCGGTGATCCGTCGCTCTGAACTGGCATGCCCCAATCCTCGTCTGCCCGCCTCGCATCGCTTGTACATGTCGGCATCAAGATGCCAGCCGTTGAAATCAGCTCTTGCGCCCCTCACCCGGGGTGATCACAGGCAAGTCGCTCGCCTCCCGGTCCTTCAACAGACGCTCCAGGGTCGTCCTGTTGAACAGGAATTCGGCCGTACGCGGATATTGATGACGGAGTACACGTTCCAGGAACCAGCCGGGCTCGATCTCGAGAAGGGCGGCATATTCAAGCGCCCGGTCGAAGGGAACCAGTGAATCATTCCGCTCGATCATCGACAGGAAATTCGGGTTCTTGTAACCCAATGTCCGGGAAACCTCAGTCTGTGTCATCTGAAGTTCCTTGCGCCGCTGACTGATGATGTCGCCCGGCTTTTCCAGGTCACGATGCGTCATAACCACTTTTGCGGCCCCTACAGGTTACTTAGGCATGAATGGTATCGGATATGATAGCCGACATCATACGCTGACTGATGACATTATCAATGGCCATTAATAGTAATCGATGAATTATATTTAATCCACAATTTGTTCACCTTGCGTTCCATGCAATTGATACTAACGGCAACCCACGATGCCGCCATCCACGGGGATTTCCGCCCCGGTGACATAGGCACCGGCCCGCGAGCAGAGAAACACGACAATGCCGGCGATATCATCCGGCCGACCCAGGCGGCGCAGCGGGATATGGCCCTGCAAGGCCCCCGTGGGTGCGTCGTCCGCATCGCGCAGATGTGCGGTCATCGAGGTGGGGAAGAAACCCGGCAGCACGGCGTTCACCGTGATATTGCGATCGGCCAGATCCTTGGCCAACTGCCGGCTCAGCTGATGGATCGCCGCCTTGCTGGCACTGTAGGAATAGGCCTGCAACAGTTCGATCGCCACCCCGGCGACAGACCCAATATTGATGATCCGCGCCGGATCGCCGCCCAAGCCGCTTGCCGTCAGTTCAGACAGGAACTGCTGCACCAGCTTGAACGGTGTCTGCACATTCACCGCCATCACCGACGCCCACGCCTTGTCCGGAAAACTCTCGATAGGTGCACCCCAGGTCTTGCCGGCATTGTTGACCAGGATGTCCAGACCACCCGCCGCCTGCCGGTAACGATCGGCCAGATCCACGGCGGCTTCCGGCGTCGACAGGTCGGCCGGCAGGGCCAGGCACGGCCCCAGCGCCGCCATCTCCGCTGCCGCCTGCGCACAGATGTCGGGCTTGCGCGAGGTGATGGCGACATCGGCGCCGGCCCGCAGCAGCCCCTCCGCGATCATCCGGCCCAACCCCTGGGCACCACCGGTGACCAGCGCCTTCTTGCCAGCCAGCGAGAACAGGTCCGTCACCATGCTCATTCCCCGTCGATATCGATGATGATCTTGCCGAACCCGTGCCCCTGCTCCAGGCAGGCCAGGGCGTCGGTGGCATTGGCCAGGGGAAACCGCTGGTCGATGGCGGGCACCAGCCTGCGGTCGCCGATGAACCCCACCATGGCGGCGAATTCAGCCGGATTGCCAACATTGGTGCCCATCAGGCGCAAATTCTTCAGGAACAGTTCCGGGGCATTGACCGGGAAGCTGGTGCCGCCTGTGGAGCCATAGACCACCACCCGCGCGCCCATCGCCAGGGCTCTGCCATAGCCGGGATATGACGCGGCCGGCGCCCCATCGAACACCACATCGATGCCGCCCGCCTGCCGGCCCAACGCCTTGCGCCAGCCCTCGTCCTTGTAATTGAAGCCGGCACGCGCTCCCAGCGTCTGGGCCTTCGCCAGGGTCACCTCCGACCCGCTGGTCACGAACACCTCCGCCCCCATCGCCACCCCGAACAGCAGGGCGAAGGTCGCCACCCCGCCACCGACCCCTGTGACCAGCAACCTCTCCCCGGCCTTCAGCCCCGCCTTGGTCATGAGCCCGCGCCAGGCGGTCAATCCGGCCAGCGGCAGGGCGGCGGCCTGGGCGAAATCCAGGTGCGGCGGCTTGGCCACGGCACTGGCGGCCGGCACGCAGACGGCCCCGCAGATGGTGCCGGGGCCGGGCATGCCCAGCAGGCCGAACAAAGGGGACGGATAGTCCGGATCATCGCCCCAGCCCAGGCCGGGATAGAGCAGCACCGCCTGCCCCAGCCGCCCCGGATCGACGCCGGGCCCCACGGCATCGATGATGCCGGCCCCGTCGGCCCCCAGGATCGACGGCAACGCCATGCCCGGATACTGGCCGCGCGCGATCCACAATTCGCGGTGGTTCAATGCCGCGGCCCTCAGTGCGACGCGCACTTCCCCAGCGGCGGGCTCGGGCGTTGCCACCTCCTCCAGACGGGCGGCATCAAGTCCGTCGGCCGAATGCAAAATCAAGGCACGCATAGTGTCTCCTCGGGTAGGGAGTGGCAGCATCGGTCACTCCAACCGCCCGATCACCTGTCCGCCGGCAGGGCCCACCGCGCCAGGGCCGATGCCAGGTCCAGCACGCCAGCGGCCGGCCGCACCGATCCCGGTGTGACGGAAAAGCGCGGGGCGGTGCCAGGCTGCGGCACCCCGCCCAGGGTGGTGAAGGTATCGCGGGCCCGGTTGTGCGGATGATCGCGCGCCTCCGCCATCGACAGGACGGGGGAGACGCAGGCATCGCCCTGGGCGAAATGCGCCGCCCAGACATCGCGGGACCGGGTGCGGAAAATCTCGGCAAAGGCTTGGCCCATGGCAGGCCATCCGGCCTGGTCATATTGCACGAACCGACCCGTGGGCAGGCCCAGCCCGGCCAGCAACTGTGCGAAGAACGGCGGTTCCAGCGCACCGACCGCCACATGCCGCCCGTCGGCGCATTCATAGCAGCGATAGAAGGGCGCGAACCCGTCCAGCAGGTTGGCACCGCGCCGGTCCTGCCACTGGCCGGTATGCAGGAAGGCCTGGAACAGGCTGGTCAGCAGCACCGTGCCGTCGGTCATGGCGGCATCCACCACCTGTCCCTTGCCCGTCCGCCCTGCCGACAGCAGGCCTGCCAGCAGCCCCGTCACCAGGAACATCGCCCCACCGCCATAATCGCCGATCACGTTCAGCGGCACGGTGGGCGGCTGCCCCGCACCGCCGATGGCATGCAACATGCCGGCAACAGCAATATAATTGATATCGTGCCCGGCCCGCGGCGCCAGCGGCCCCGTCTGGCCCCAGCCCGTCATGCGGCCATAGACCAGCCTGGGATTGCGCGCCAGGCATTCCGTCGGCCCCAGCCCCATCCGTTCCATCACGCCGGGCCGGTACCCCTCGATCAGAGAATCGGCACCTTCGATCAGCGACAGAAGGTCGGCCCGCCCTGCCTCCGATTTCAGGTTCAGGGTCAGGCTGTGCCGGCCGCGATGCAGGATGGTGCCGCCCACATCCTCCCACGCCGCCCCCGGATAGGGCGGGCGGGTGATGCGCAGCACGTCGCATCCCAGATCAGCCAGCAGCATGGCCGCAAACGGCACCGGCCCGATGGCATCCAGCTCGATCACGCGCAGCCCGACAAGTGGGCCCGTGGACAGGTTGGTCATGGAGGGGGTTCCTTTCGTGTTCCCTCAAGCGCCGGGCGGGCGCATCCGCGCCCTTGGCTTACGCGACCACGTGGTCGCGGGCCGGCAGTCGCCGGCCTGCAACGGTCATCAAGGATGAACGTTGCTCACACCATCAACCCCAACTGCCGCGCCTTGATCACGGTCTGCGGACGGCGGCGGACACCCAGCTTGTCGTAGACCTGCTGCATGTACCATTTGACCGTCCCCTCGGTGAGGCCGAGGCGATTGCCGATCTCCTTGTTGCGCAGACCCGCACCGACCATGCCCAGCACCTCCAGCTCCCGCGGCGACAGGCGGCTGCTGGGCTGGCTGTCGCCCTCCTCCTCATCCTCCATCTCCAGGAACGGGATGATGCCGGTGAAGGAGGAGGCCAGACGGGCGGCGAACCGATCGACGGGCGTGTCCATCACCGGGCCATGGCCATAGGCGTCGACCAGCAGCGTGCCCACCGCCTCCCCCTCATCCAGGAAGATGCGGGTCCAGCCGGCAGGGGCCGCCAGAGTAACCGCCTCGCGCACGGCACGCCGCGCCTCCTGCCGGTCGCCCTCCAGCAGGGCGATCTGTGCCAGCAGCAGTTCGAACGCCACGGCGGACCGCAGGGCGCCGGCCCGGCGGACAAAGGCGCTCCACCGCTTGGCCACCTTGCGCGCCCGCACCAGCCGGTGCCCGTGGATCTCCAGCCGCAGCCAGGCGATGGCGATGCTTTCCTGGCGGCGGGTGGGGTTCATCGTGGGCAGCGGCTCGTCGTCCAGCGACAGGTCGCCCGCCTCGAACGCGGCAGCCGCCTTCTGCGGCTGTCCGTCGCGCAGCAGCAGGCGCACCTGTTCGGCCACGACATAGGCGCGCAGCCGGTCCAGCCCGCATTCGATGGCCACCAGATGCGCACCTTCCAGCGCCGTCAGTGCCGCATCGATCTGCCCCCGCGCCGCCAGCAGCCGGGCCCGCACCAGATAACCTGCGGCCAGCTGGTCCAGGAAACCCAATTGCCGCGCCACGCCCAGATGACGTTTCACCAGATCGTCGGCCCCGGCCAGATCGCCGCAATCATACAGCAGCTCGGCCAGCGGCAAGGCTGGCAAGGCCGCCAGCGGCGACCCCTTGCCCGCGAAATCCTCCGCGATTTCCAGCGCCTCGCGCAGCAGGGCACGCGCCGCCTCCACCTTGCCCTGCACCATGAAGGTGGGGGCGACCGACGATTTCAACGCGATGGAGGCGAAGCGCACGCCGGGCAGTTCCAGGGCGCGGCGGGTTTCCGCCTCCAGCTTCAGGATGTCGCGGAAATGGTACAGTTCGCGCCGCGCCGCCATCAGCTGGGCCAGCATGGTGCAGGACAGATATGGGTAATCGTCGCCCAGCTCGGCCAGCAGCACCTGGGCGCGGGTTTCCACCTCCGCCATATCGTCGCGCGCCGCCGCCAGGATGATGGAACGGTGTTCCACCAGCCGGCGCAGATGCACCAGCTGGTGCGGGGCCAGGGTGCCCGCCTGTCCCTGCGCCTCGATACAGGCCGCAGCCGCATCGATCAGCTTCTGAGCCGGGGTGAAGGCCAGGCCGCGGATGCGCCGCCAGGCCAGCAGCAGCAGCAGGCTGGGCCGTCCCTCCAGCTGCGGCCAGGACAGGGCGCCGGCGATGCTGTCCAGCTGCAGCAGGTGCCCGGCATAGGTGGCCGTCTCCGCCATGGCGTCCAGGCAATCGGCCAGGAAATCCAGGTCGCCGCTGGCCTGGGCATGGGCGATGGCCGGCAGCGATTCCTGGATCGACATGAAATAACGCCCGGCCCGGCGGCGCAGCTCCGCCGCGTGGGCCGGCGTCTCCTCCGTCAACCGGCGTAGCATCAATTGCCGGAACAAAGGGTGCAGCACATAGCGCCCCGCATCGATATCGGCCAGCGCCAGGAACAGGCCCGCCGCCTCGATATCCGCCAGCAGGCGCCGGCTGTCCTCGCGCCCGGTCAGGGCCTGACAGGCGGCGGGCGTCAAACTGTCCAGGATGGCGGTATCGGTCAGGAAGGTGGCGATGGCGGGGTCGATGCCGGCCAGCACCTCCTCGGTGAAATAATCGCCGACATCGCGGGCGAAATGCGTCCAGCGCTTCGCCCCCTCCATCCCGGTCAGCCGTTGCGCCATGACCAGCCCGGCGGCCCAGCCATCGGTGCGGGTCAGCAGCGATGCGCCATCGGTCTCGCCATGCGCGACAACCCAGGCGGCGATCTCCTCGCCCGTGAAGCGCAGTTCCCGCTCGCCCAGCTCCACCAGCATGCCAAGCGAGCGCAGCCGCGCCACCGGCACCCTGTTGCGGCCGCGCGCGGCGACGATGGTGGTCATGGCGTCGCGCATGGTGATGACCATGCGTTCCACCAGCGCCTGCGTCTCCACCGGCAGCAGATGCGCGTCATCCAGGATCAGCACCGGCCGCCGGGCGCCATCGCCGATCAGCCTTGCCAGCAAATCCTCCACCGACCCGTCCGGCGGACAGGGCGGCCAGTCCAACCCGCTGCGTGTCGCCGCCATCCACAGGCCGGACCGGAAATCCTCCACCCGTTCCATGCCGCCGCGCGCCGCCAGCCACAGCACGGGCCGGCCACGCAGACGCAGTTCGTCCGCCCAGGCGCGCAGGATGGTGGTCTTGCCATAACCGGCCGGCGCATGCACCAGCGTGACGCGGGAACGATCGACGGCGTCCAGCAGGCCATGCAGCCGGGGCCGATGCACCAGGGGACCGCTGCGCAGAGGCGCGGACCCCACCATGGTGGAGATGATACCCATTTTCTTCCTCCCAATGCCTGACGCTGTTTTTTGTTTTCGCGGGGCTTTTTGGATGTGTCTGGTGCCGGGTCGCTTGCCTCCTGGGCTGGAACGGGCGGTCGCGGGACCATATCCGGCGACAGAAGGGAGCATAGAATGCCGAACAATGTTCAGCCCCTATCCGTGGATAGGGTAATGCGTTTGCGCTCACCCCGCTACAGCGTGTAACCGCCGCCGCAGGTCAACACCTCTCCGCTGACATAGCCCGCCTCCGGCAGGCACAGCAGATAGACCGCCCCTGCCGCATCGTCGGGCGTGCCGGCGCGGCCCAGCGGGATGGCACTTTCAGCAGCGCTGCGCAGTTCGGCACTGATCCCGACCTTGATGGCGCGGCCGGCCATGTCGATGCTGCCGCCGCTCTGTTCGGCATCGGTCAACCTGGTCAGGATCACGCCGAAGGCCACGGCATTGACGGTGACGTTGTAACGTCCCCATTCCTTGGCCAGTGTCTTGGTCAGCCCGATCACCCCCGCCTTGCCCGCGGCATAGCCCACCTGCCCCGGATTGCCGCCCAGCCCGGCGATGGAGGAGATATTGACGATGCTGCGCCGCCGGGGCGTGCCGCCCGCCGCCCGTTCGGCCTTGGCGGCAGCCCCGATCACCGGCTGGGCCGCGCGCAGCACGCGGAAGGGTGCCGTCAGATGGATACCGATCATCGCCTCCCAATGCTCGTCCGCCGTCTTCTGGATGACATTGTCCCAGGTATAGCCGGCATTGTTGACGATGATGGTCAGATCGCCGAACCGCTCCACCGCCAGGGAAACGAAGCGCTCGGCGAAACCCGGCGCCAGCACGTCACCGGCACAGGCTTCCGCCTGCCCGCCGGCAGCACGTATGGCCTCGACCACCTCCAGCGCCGGTGCCTCGTCCAGGTCGTTGACCACCACCGCCGCCCCGGCACCCGCCAGCTTCAGCGCGATGGCCCTGCCGATGCCGCGCCCCGCCCCGGTGACGATTGCCACTTCCCCCTGTAGCGCTCCCATGATGCCCCTCAGAAAGAGCGCGGCAGGCCGAGGCTCTCGGCGATACCGTTGCGCACCATCTCGTTGGTGATCGGGCCGATGCGCCACAGCCGGCTATCGCGCCAATAGCGCTGCATGTCGGTTTCCGCCGAATAGCCCATGCCGCCCAGAATCTGGATGCCCAGGTCCGCCGCCTTGTTGGCATTCTCCGAGGCGATCAGCTTCAGCATGTTGGCCTCGTTGCCCACCGGCTGGCCCGACGCCTGTTTCCAGGCGCAGTAATGCAGCATCAGTTCGGTGCTGGTCTGCATGGTGGCGATGTCGGCAATATAATGCTGGATGGCCTGGAACTGGCCGATGGTGCGGCCGAAGGCCTGGCGCTGCTTGGCATAATCCAGCGCATCCTCCAGCACCCCGTCGATGACGCCCAGGCAGAAGGCGCCGACCATGATGCGTTCATTGTTCAAGGTAGGCAGCAGCATGTACCAGGCCTTGTCCGGCTCCCCCAGCACATCCTCGTCGGCCACGAACACATCCTCGAAATGCACCGTGCAGGAGCCCATGGACCGCATGCCCAGCTTGGCCAGATTGCTGACCGTAATGCCGGGCGACTTGGTGGAAACCCAGAACAGCGACAGGCCCTGGTGGTTCTTGGCCACATTGCGGTTGGACCGGGCGATGACCAGCAGATAATCGGCGACATGGGCCGAAGAGCTCCAGATCTTCTCCCCGTTCAGCTTCCAGCCGCCCTCGACCCGCTCCGCCGTGGTGCGCATGGACCCCAGCAGGTCGGTGCCGCCCGACGGCTCGGTGAAGGAAATGGCGGCGCGCAGCTTGCCGGTGGCGATCAGCGGCAGGTACTTCTTCTTCTGCACCTCGTTGCCATAGATGCCGATGGACTTCGACCCGGCAAAGGACGTGATGCCCCAGATCCAAGCCAGCCCGCCCAGCGAGCGCGCCAGTTCGCGCGCCAGCAGCATCTGCATCAGCACATCGCCGCCCTGCCCGTCATATTCCTCCGGGATGCCGACACCGTGGAAACCCGCTTCGGTGAACTTTTCCCAAAGCACAAAGGGGTAATGATGCTCGTCCTTCTCCAGGTCGCGCGCCCAGGCCTTCGGCGCCTCGGCATCCACCCAGCGGCGCACGCCGTCGCGGAAGGCGCGGTATTCCTCGGGAAGATTGAAATCCATGTTGCTTGCTCCTTGGGATTTGTTGATTGGGGCGCGCGACAGCGGGCGACCTACCCCATCTTCCGTTCATCCAGCCCCAGCCCCCGGCCGATGATTTCCTTCATGATCTCGCTGGAACCCGCGAAAATCCGGCTGACGCGGGCGTCGGTGTAGAGCCGGCTGATGCGGTATTCCTCCATGTAGCCGGCACCGCCATGCATCTGCACACCGGCATCGACCATGCGGCCCTCCAGTTCCGTCGCCAGCAGCTTGCATTCTGCCGCCTCCTCGCCCGTCAGCGTGCCGTCATTCAGCAGCAGCACGCATTGGTCGATCAGGGTCTGGACCGCGTCGATCTCCGCCCGCAGGCCGGCCAGGGTGAAGCGGTTATGCTGAAAGGCGCCGATGGGCCGGCCGAAGGCCCGGCGCTCGCGCACATAATCCAGGGTGATGTCGAACGCCACCTGGGCCGCCGCCAGCGACCCGATGGCCGCCACCAGCCGTTCCTTGGCCAGGAACCGTGTCAGATAACGAAAACCCGACGCCGGATCGCCCAGCACATTTTCCTTGGGCAGCTTCACGTCGTTGAAGAACAATTCGGACGTGTCCTGCGCATGCAGCCCCATCTTCTTCAACCGCTGTCCCCGGTCGAAGCCCGGCATGCCGGCCTCAACCAGGAACAGGCCCAGCCCGTGTTTCTGATCGGGCTGGGTGCGCGCCGCCACGATCACCAGATCGGCCAGGAAGCCGTTGGAAATATAGGTCTTGGCCCCGTTCAGCAGCCAATGGTCGCCCTTGTCCTCCGCCCGGGTCCGCATGCCGGCCAAATCGGACCCGGCACCGGGCTCGGTCATGGCGATGGCCAGGATGGTCTCGCCGGACACGCAAGCAGGCAGGATGCGCTCGCGCTGTTCCGGGGTGCCCAGCGCGTCGATATAGGGGGCGACGAGGTTGGAATGCAGGTTGATATAGAAGCCGATCTCACCATGGATGATGTTCTCCTCGATGATGATCTGCTCGAACCGGAAATCGCTGATGCCGGCCCCGCCGAACCGTTCCTCCGCCCAGGTCAGCAGCAGCCCGGCCTCTCCCGCCTTGCGGTAGATATCGCGGTCCACGTAACCCTGCGACCGCCAGCGTTCGCCATGCGGCGCCACCTCCTTCTGGAAGAAGCGGCGGGCACTGTCGCGGAACTGATCATGCTCGGGCTGGAAGATCAGGCGGCGCATGCGGCACCCGCCTTTGCATAGAAGCTCTCCCCCCGCGTCGCCCGCTCGCGCAGCCAGGGGGACGGGGCATAGCGCGGACCATGGGTCTGGGCCAACCGGTCGGCCTCTGCCACGAAATCGACGATGCCGATTGTGTCGATATAGGACAGCGTGCCCCCGGTCCACAACGGGAAGCCCCAGCCATAGACCGCGCCCAGATCCCCATCCTGCGGCGTGGTCAGCACGCCCTCCTCCAGGCAGCGCGCGGTCTCCATGGCCTGGATATAGAGGAAGCGGCGGGCCAGCTTTTCGGCGTCGAACTCCGGATTGGACGGAAAATGCTGCGCCAGACCGGGCCAGAGATGCTTGCGACCCCCGGCCGGATACTCATAAAAGCCGCCGCCCGCCTTGCGGCTGCTGCGCCCCAGCTCGTCCCGCATCCGGCGCAGAACCGGCACACCCGGCGGCGGTGTGTATCGGTCGCCCTCCTCGGAGATGGTCTGGTCCACGATCTTCAGCGGCAGGTCCAGCGTCACCTCGTCCAGCAGGGCCAGCGGCCCCACGGGCATGCCGGCGGCCCGCGCGGCATTTTCGATCACCGCCGGCGGCACACCCTCGGCCAGCATCGAGGCGCCTTCATGGATGAAGGTCTGGAACACCCGGCTGGTATAGAAACCGCGGCTGTCATTGACCACGATGGGCGTCTTGCGCAGTTGCGCCACGTAATCCAGGGCCTGGGCCAGCGTCTCCGGGCTGGTTTTCCGGCCGATGATCACCTCCACCAGCCCCATCCGTTCGACGGGTGAGAAGAAATGCAGGCCGATGAACCGGTGGGGCCGCTTCGATGCCTCGGCCAGTTGCGTGATGGGCAGGGTGGAAGTGTTGGAGGCAAACAGGGTGCCGGGCGGGATCACCGCTTCGGCCCGCGCCGTGGTGTCGGTCTTCACTCCCGTATCCTCGAACACCGCCTCCACCACCAGATCGACGCCGGCAAGATCGGCAAAGTCGGCGGTGGGGTGGAGGCGGGACAGGATGGCGTCGGCATCGGCGGCACTGCGGCGTCCCTTCTCCACCTCCTTACCTAGCACCCTGGCGGCATAATCGCGCCCCTTGGCCGCCAGTTCCGGCGTGCGGTCCAGCAGCACTACTTCGATCCCCGCCTGGGCGGAGACCAGGGCGATGCCGGCCCCCATCATGCCGGCCCCCAGCACCCCGACCTTGGCGACCTTGGACGGAGCCACCCCCGCCGGCCGGCGGAACCCGCGTTCCGCTGCCTGCTTGGACAGGAAGCTGGTGCGGATGATGTTGCGGGCCACGGGATCGGTCAGCAGCCGGGCGAAATATTTGCTCTCCACCGACAGCGCCCGGTCGAAGGGCAATTGCCCGCCCTCGAACAGGCAGGACAGGATGGATATCGCCGCCGGGCTGTTGCGCCCGCCTTTGGCAACGCCGGCCGTGGCGGCGGAGAACAGCACCGCCGTTTCCGGCACCAGCAGCCCCCGCGCTTCCACCATTGTGTAGCCCTTGCGGTCCCAGGCCCGCACCGGGTCGGGCCCGGATTGCAGCCAGGAGCGGGCGGCATCGGCCAGTTCAGCCGCTGGCACCACCTCATCGACGATGCGCAGCTTCAGCGCCTCCTCCGGCCGCACCGCACGGCCGGACAGCAGCAGGTCGGCGGCGGTCTTGGCACCGGCCAGCCGCAACAGGCGCTGGGTGCCGCCCGATCCGGGCAGCAGCCCGACATTGACCTCCGGAAGGCCGACCACAGCCTTGGGATCATCGACCAGGATGCGGTAATGGCAGGCCAGCGCCAGTTCGAACCCGCCGCCCAGGGCCAGACCGTTGAGTGCCGCCACCCAGGGCTTGGCCCCCTTCTCGATGGCGCGGTGCATGGTGGTGGCGCGCTGGCTGAAGGCGTAGGCTTGCTGCCGGCTCATCGTGTCGAACCCGTCGACCAGCAGCTTCAGATCGGCCCCGGCCATGAAGCCCTTCTTGGCCGAGGTCAGGATCACACCCGTCACGGATGAATCCCGGGTGAGGTCGGCAATCGCCGCCTCCATCTCCGCCAGCCAGGGCTGGGTGACCAGGTTCACGCTTTCGTCTTCATTGTTCAGCGTCAGGATGGCGATGCCGTCGGCACCCTTGGTGAGGACAACATGGCGCATGCTCACACCCGTTCGATGATGGTGGCGGTGCCCAGGCCGTTGCCGGCGCAGAGCGAGACCAAGGCGGTCTCACGGTCGCTGCGTTCCAACTCATCCAGCACGGTGCCCAGGATCATGGCGCCGGTGGCGCCCAGCGGGTGGCCCAGCGCGATGGCACCGCCGCAGACATTGATGCGGTCATGCGGGATATCCATCACTCGCATGAACCGCAGCACGACGCTGGCGAATGCCTCGTTCAGTTCGAACAGGTCGATATCGCCCTTCGCCATGCCGCAATTGCGCAGGGCCTTCTCGCTAACCGAAGCCGGGGCGGTCAGCATGATCGACGGTTCCGACCCGATGGAAGCAAAGCCACGGATGCGGGCGCGTGGCTTCAGCCCGGCCCTTTCCCCGAACCCTTTCGATCCCACCAGCACCGCGCCGGACCCGTCGACGATGCCCGACGAATTGCCGCCGGTATGGACATGCGACAGGGCCTCGATCTGCGGATAGCGCAGCAGCGCCACCTGATCGAACCCCATCGCCGCCATACCGGGAAAGGCCGGCTTCAGGCTGCCCAGCCCGTCCAGCGTCGTGTCGGGGCGCAAATGCTCGTCCCGGTCCAGCAGCACATCGCCCAGCAGGTCGGTCACCGGCACCACGGAACGGGCGAAGCGCCCGTCGGCCCAGGACCGTGCCGCCCGGCGCTGGCTTTCCAGTGCATAGGCATCGACGTCGGTCCGGCTGAACCCGTCCAGGGTGGCTATCATGTCGGCGCCGATGCCCTGCGGGATGTAGTAATTGTGCCAGGAGACGCGGGGATCGGCACTCCAGGCGCCGCTGTCTGCCCCCATGAAGGTGCGGCTCATGCTCTCCACCCCGCCACCGATGCCGGCTTGGCTCATGCCCGACATCACCTGGGCGGCGACATTGTTCACCGCCTCCAGGCCGGACGCGCAGAACCGGTGGATCTGCTGGCCCGCGACGCTTTCGGCGTAATCGGCATTCAGCACGGCGGCACGCGCAATGACGCCGCCCTGCTCCCCCACCGGCTGGGCACAGCCGATGACGACATCGTCCAGCAGGACGGTATCCAGGCCGTTGCGGTCGCGCAAGGCGCGCAGCACCTGGGTCAGCAGTTCGACGGCAGTGACCTCGTGCAAAGCGCCGTCGGGCCGGCCCCGGCCGCGCGGCGTGCGCACATGGTCATAGATGAAGGCGTCCATCCTGGTCGGTCCATGGCAATGAATTGGGAAGATGTGCCGTATTCCCATCCCGGACCGCCAATCGCACCTATCCGTGGGCAGGTGGAATCCGCCATCCCGCCCTTCATCGTTGCTTCAACGATAAAGAGGGATGGAAACATGCGCACCATCATCACCGGTGCCGCCAGCGGTATCGGCCAGGCCGTGGCCCGGCGGCTGATCGACGGGGACCTGATCCGGGGCGACCAAAGGATGCTGCTGGTGGACCGCGACGCCGACGGACTGGCCCGCGTGGCCGATGCCATCGGCCCGGCGGCATCCATTCTGGTCGCCGACGTGACGGCAGAGGCAGACAGCGCCATCATCGTGGCCAAGGCACTGGACCATATGGGCGGCATCGACGGACTGGTCAGCAATGCCGGCGCCATCGCCGCCGGCACGCTGGTGCAGATGGGAACGGCCGATTACGACCGGCTGTTCGCCATCAACAGCCGCGCCACCTGGCTGCTGGCCCGTGCCGCCTATCCGCACCTGCGGGAAAGCCGGGGGGCATTGGTGGCCACGGCGTCGATGGCGGCGAAACAACCGACCCCGGCACTGGGCGCCTATGCCCCCGCCAAGGCGGCCCTGCGCATGATGATCCGGCAATTGTCGGTGGATTGGGGGCCGGACGGCATCCGCTGCAACTGCGTTTCCCCCGGCCCCACCCTGACCGGCATGACGGCCGCCGGCTATGCCGATCCCGTGCGCCGGGCGGAGCGGGAGGCGGCGATGCCGCTGCGCAAGCTGGGCACGCCCACCGACGTGGCCAACGCCATCCTGTTCCTGCTCAGCCCACTCGCCGGCCACATCACCGGCGTCGATCTGCTGGTCGATGGCGGCTTGAGCAATTGCCTGATGAGTGCCCATGGCGGCGGTGCCGGCCATGGGCCCGCCGCATCCTGACGGAGGATGGAAATGGATTATCCCCCCGCCCCCGCTGTCGCCGGCACATCGCTGGATGGCGGCACGGCCTATATCATCGACCCGGCGGAAAACGCCGCCCTGTGCCGGTCCACGGGTGTGGAGCCGGCCAGCGACGGCACTGCGCACCCATCCTACTATTACATCGCCACCCAGGTCGCGATGGGCCAGACGGTGGCCGGCCTGTGCGCCCTGTGCGAGTTCGACGTGGGACAGGGGCCGATGATGGCCAGTTCCAGCGTCAGCTTCCAGACGCCGCTGCGCACCGGCGTTCCGTACCGCGTCACCGGGGAGATATCCTCCCTGACCCGCAAATCCAGCCGCAAGCTAGGCCTGATGGACCTGCTGGAATACCGGCTGCGCCTGCATAGCGCCGATGGCGGGGTCGTGCTGGAAACCACCAATGTCTGGGTGCTGCCGCGCCGGGAGCTGATGTGATGACTGAACTCGCCCCCTTCACCATCCCGTCCGTCAGCGCCGAAGCGATGCGGGAATGGGCAGGTTTCCTGCGCGACCCCAACCCCATCCACCTGGACCCTGACTTCGTCCGCGCCAAGGGCCTGGGCGACCGGGTGATCAACCAGGGGCCGGCCAACCTGGCCTATATCATCAATATGCTGCTGGCAGCCTTCCCCGGCGGGCGCATCACCGCCCTGGAAAGCCGCTTCATCGACAATGCCTATGCGGGCGACCGGCTGACGGCGGGCGGGCGGGTGGTGGAGGCCGATGCGACGCGCGCGGTTTGCGAGGTCTGGCTGACCGCCGATGGTACCCGCCCCATCATCCAGGGCACCGCGACCGTCACCCTGTAACGAACAACAGTACCAGCGGCCTGGGGCCGCTGGAGGCCGGCGACTGCCGGCCCGCGCCACGTGGCGCGCAAGCCAAGCCGCCGGATGGCGGCACCCGGCGCCTGAGGGCGCAATGAAAGGTAAACATCATGCCAAGCGGCCCCTTCGCTCATGTCTGCATGCTGGTCCATGATCTGGACAAGGCCATCGCCGACTGGACCAGGATCCTGTCCGTCCTGGACCCGCAAGCCCTGACCGAGCCCATCGTGCGCTATGACGGGTTCTCCAGCGGTGCCGACCAGAACATGCGCTGGGCGACCTTCGTCGCCAACCATTCCGCCGAAATCCAGCTGATCCAGCCGGCGCCCGGCACGCCCCTGGGCGACCGGCTGGCCGCCAAGGGGGAGCATGTGCATCACCTCTGCTTCACCACCAACGATGTGTCGGGCAGCCTGGCCAAGCTGGCGGCGGACGGGGTGCAGGTACTGTCCGGCGGTGCCACCAACCGCGATCCGACCATGACCTGGCAGGAATGGGGCTGGGTCGGGCCGAAGAGCGCGCATGGCGTGCTGGTGGAGGTCGCCGCCCCTTATGAAAGCCATGGCGACGGCCGGTGGCACGCGGCGGGCACCCGCCTTTGAGGTCGTTCCGCACAATCCATCTGCCCGGCGATGGCCTGCGGCTGGTGGCCGACACAATCGGCGACCCCGACGCCCCGCCCGTCCTGTTCCTGCATGGCGGCGGCCAGAGCCGCCATTCCTGGCGCAACGCCGCGCGGAGGGTGGCCGAGGGCGGGTATCTTGGCATCACCATCGACCTGCGCGGCCATGGCGACAGCGACTGGGCCGCAGACGGCGCCTATGGGCTGGCAGTCATGGCCAGCGACATAAGCCATGCCATGGCAACCTTCAACAAGCCGGTTTCCCTCGCCGGCGCGTCGCGCGGCGGACAGGTCGCGCTGGTGGCGGCAGCGGCGGCACCGGACCGGACAAGGCTGGTTCTGCTGGCCGACGTCGCTCCCCATATCAGCCGACAGGGTGCCGCCCCCATCCGCACCTTCATGGAACGCAGCATGCGGGGTTTCGACAGTGCCGAAGCCGCGGCCCAGGCGCTGGATGCCCTGCCCGGCCGCGACCGCCCCGCCGATCCCGCCACCCTTGCCCGCGCCCTGCGGCACGATGGCGATGGCAAGCTCTATTGGCGCTGGGACCCGCGCCTGGCCCTGCCCGGCTTCGTGCAAGCGGAAGAGGAAACGGCGCTGATGGAACGGGCGGCGGCAATCGTCCGCTGCCCCGTCCTGCTGGTCCGCGCCGAGCTTAGCGACGTGCTGACCGATGAAGGCGTAGAGACCTTCCGGCACCTGACCCCGCACCTGCAGGTCACCACCGCTCCCGGTGTGGGCCACATGTTCACCAACGATCAGAACGACGCCTTCACCGCCCCCCTGCTCGACCTTCTCGGGTCCGGCGATGGAATACGATAAGATGCAGCCTCACCGATAGGTTCCCCCCTCCACGGATAGGTTCGCAGCCCAACCCTTTCAGTCAGAGATGAACATGCAGGCGGGGCGGAACCCGCCCACACCGGCAGCAAGCAGCAAAAACCCAACAAGGGCTGCCCGAACGGATAACAGGGAGGAAACAATAATGAGCTTCAGGAAGAATAACCCGCGGCGCCATCTGGCCGCCGGCACGGCCGCACTGGCGCTGCTGGCCCTGGCACCCCTGCCGGCCGGCGCGCAGTCGGCCCCCGCCGCCGCCCCACAGGCCGCCCCCGCTGAGGATTTCTTAGGCGAGATCATCGTGACGGCGCGGCGCCGCAACGAAACCCTGATCTCCGTCCCCGTCGCCGTTTCCGCCGTCAGTGAGGAAACGCTGGCCAATTTCGGCGTCACCGACATCCGCTCCATCGCCAATTATTCACCGGGCCTGGCCATCGACAGGGTCAGCAGCGGTGCGGGCGCCACCATCACCCTGCGCGGTATCGGCACCTCGCCCGGCCAGGCCGGCTTCGAACAGACCGTGTCGCTGAACCTGGACGGGGTGCAGACCTCGCGCGGCCGCGCCATCACCCAGGGCCTGTTCGATGTCGGGCACGTGGAGGTGCTGAAGGGCCCGCAGGCCCTGTTCTTCGGCAAGAACAGCCCCGCCGGCGTCATCTCCATCACCTCGGCCGGCCCCACGGACGAAGTCTCCGGCTATGCCCGCCTGGGTTATGAGACCGTGGCGGACGAGGCCATTGCCGAGGCCGCCGTGGGCGGCCCCCTGACCGACGAGTTCGGCGCCCGTCTGGCGGTGCGCTATCGCAAGATGGATGGCTGGCTGCGCAATATCGGCGGCCCGGTCGCCACCTCCGTCCCCGGCGTCAAGCGCCCCGGCGAGGAGGAAACGATGGGCCGCCTGACCCTGACCTGGGAACCGGCGGACAGCAATTTCGACGCCACCCTGAAACTGTCAGGCAGCGATTATGCGGATGATGGCGCGGCGGCCGGCCAGCAGCTGTTCTATTGCGGCGCCCTGCCCGCCGGCGGCGTGGCTGGCCGCGTCGATCCGTTCGGCGAATGCAAGTTCGACAAATATTATTCGTCCGCCGCCCTGGCCAATGGCGTGGCCGACAACTGGCCCTATGCCAAGCAGCAGCCCTATAGCGATGTGAAGGTCTATCTGGCCTCGCTGTCCGCCAACTACACCTTGGACAATCTGGCCCTGACCTCCGTCACCGGCTATTTCAGCACGCGGTCGCGGACCAATGACAGCTATGACGCGACCTCCTACTACATTATCGGTGCCGCCGAGCGGGAGGATTTCGACGCGTTCAGCCAGGAGTTCCGCCTGCTCTCGTCCTTCGACGGGCCGGTCAATTTCATGCTGGGCGCGTACTATCAGGATTCCGACCTGTATTTCGAGAATAACAGCCGTATCGCCCTGCTGCCGGCCGACGCCGCCACCGGCAAATACCATACCTGGGAAAAGCCCAGCGGCACCAAGGGTAAGGCCTATTCCGGCTTCGGCCAGCTGATCTGGGCCGTGACGCCGGAGGTGGAGATGGCCGGCGGCGTGCGCTACACGCGGGAAACCAAAGATTCCTACCTCTATAATTCCTGGGTCCATCCGCTGCTGACGGCGACCTTCCTACCGCCCACGACGATCCTCAAGGATAATTTCCGTGACGGAAACTATTCCCCGGAAGCCACGCTGACCTGGCGCCCGACGTCGGAGATCACCACCTACATCGCCTACAAGACCGGCTACAAGTCGGGCGGTCTGGGGCTCAGCGCCGTATTGACCCCGCGCGCCGTCACCGCCGACGATTTCAATTTCGAGGCGGAGAAGGTGCGTGGCAAGGAAATCGGCCTGAAGGCGCAGTTGTTCGACAAGAGCCTGACCCTGACCACGGCCGCCTATTCCTATCTCTACAGCAATTTGCAGGTGAATGCCTTCAACGCCGCACTCGCCTCCTTCACCGTCACCAACGCCGCCAGTGCCCGCAGCAAGGGGTTCGAGATCGACGCCAATTTCCGCGTCACCCCGGACCTGACGCTCTACGGCTCGGTCTCCTACAACCATAGCCGCTACAATGAGTTCATCAGCAGCTGTTACGGTGGCCAGACCCTGGCCATGGGCTGCGACTACCGGCTCAGCGTCGGGGCCGACGGCATCGCCGGCACGGCCGACGACCGCTACGGCCAGGACATGTCGGGCCGGCCGCTGACCCGCGCCGCCGACTGGTCGCTGAATGGCGGCTTCGATTATACGGTGCCGCTGTCGGGCGCCTGGGACCTGGGCCTGTCGGGCAATGCCCGCTACACCAGCAAGATCAACGGCACCGACAATTCCAATCCCGGCGGCCTGCTGAAGGGCTATTGGGTGCTGGATGCCGCCGCCCGGCTGGAGATGGACCGGCAATGGGAAATCGCCCTGGTCGGCCGCAATCTCAACAACGCCATGTACGGCTATCTCCAGGAAAAGCCGGGTTCCCCCACGACACCGGGCACCCCCTCCCAGGTCTTCGCCATCCCCACGCGCGGACGGCAGGTGCTGGTGCAGGTTGGGTATACGTTCTGATGATCGCCGCGCAAGTCCGGGCTGCCGGGCTTCCAATAAGCTCTACCGTCACCCCGGCGGAAGCCGGGGCCCAGGCGCAGAGCGGCGTCAGCCGCGATATGGACTCATATCGGCGCTGACCGCGCCTCACGCTGGGCCCCGGCTTCCGCCGGGGTGACGGTAGAGAAGACGGAGTTTATGTCCATGAAAACCATCAAGGAACTGGTGGGGGTGGATTTTCCCCTGTTCGCCTTCAGCCATTGCCGCGACGTGGTGGCGGCGGTTAGCCGGGCCGGCGGCTTCGGCGTGCTGGGCGGCAGCAGCTTCACCCCGGAAAGTCTGGAAACGGAGTTGCGCTGGATCGACGACCATGTCGACGGCAAGCCCTATGGCATCGACATCCTGATCCCCGAGCATCAGCAACTGGGCGGTGGCCTGGACTTGGACGCCCTGGCCGGCCGCATCCCCCAGGGCCATGTCGACTTCACCGTCGATCTGCTGCGCCGCCACGGCATCAATGCAGGGCCGGGCGACGTGGTGACCAAGCAGCTTCCCGCCACCCTGCCGGAAGTGGGGGAGGCGCTGATGGATGTGGCCTTCCGCCACCCCATCCGCCTGATCGTCAATGCGCTGGGCATCGCGCCCCCTTCCATGCTGGCCCGGGCCCGCGCCCATGGCGTACCCGTCGGCGCCCTGGTCGGGGCCAAGGAACATGCCATCCGCCAGGTCCAGGCCGGCGTGGACATCATCATCGCCCAGGGCGGAGAGGCCGGTGGCCATTGCGGGGAGGTCTCCACCTTGGTGCTGGTGCCGGAGGTGATCCGCGCCATCGCCCCCCTTCGCCCCGTGCCCGTCCTGGCCGCCGGCGGCATCATGACCGGGGCGCAGATGGCCGGCTGCATGGCCATGGGGGCGGCGGGTGCCTGGACTGGATCGGTCTGGCTGGCCACGACCGAGGCCGAGACCAGCGAGGCGTTTCGCGAGAAGATGGTGGCCGCCAGCTCCCGCGACACGGTGCGATCCGCCACCCGCACCGGCAAGCCGTCGCGGCAGCTGCGCTCCGGCTGGCACGCCGCCTGGGACAAGCCGGGCAGCCCCGGCGCCCTGCCCATGCCGCTGATGGCCATGATCTCCATCCCCACTTTCGAGATGATCGACAAAGCCGCCGAGCGGGCGGATGCCCCGGCGCGCGATCTGGTCAGCTATTTCGTCGGCCAGGGCGTGGGGCTGGTGGAGGATGTGCGATCGGCCATCGCCGTCGTGCAGGACTTCAAGCAGGACTTCGCCGACGCGCTGGGCCGCATGCTGGCGTTTGCGGAAGAAGCGTAACTCTCTCCCCGTCATCCCGGCGAAAGCCGGGACCCAGGGGCCAAGCGCCCGACCTATCCGCTGCATGCCACAAGCAAACCCTGTCGTAGACGCCTGTGGCCCCTGGGTCCCGGCTTTCGCCGGGATGACGGGAAAAACGCGAAAGGCATCGCCATGACATCCCTGTCCCATCCCCTTGCCCGCCTGTTCGCGCCGCGCTCCGTGGCGCTGGTGGGGGCGACGGAGAAATCGGTGTGGACGACCCTGATCGTCCGCAATTTCCGCGACTTCGCCTATGATGGCGCGCTCTACGCCGTCAACCGCAACGGGGTCGACACGTTCGGCATCAAGGGTTTCCGGTCCTGCCGCGACATTCCCGAACCCGTGGATGTCGCCTTCATCTTCGTGCCCGTCGATGCAGTGCCCGACGCGCTGGCCGATGCCGCATCCGCCGGCATCCGCAATGTCACCATCCTGACTTCCGGTTACGCCGAGATCGGTGAGGAGGGATGCCAGCGTCAGGACGCGTTGGTCGCGCAGGCCAAGGATCTGGGCGTCACCCTCTGGGGCCCGAACTCGCTCGGTTACAACAATGCCGAGGCCGGCATCCCCGTTTCCGTCATCCCGGCGGTAAAGCCCTTCCTGCCGCCCGCCATCGCCATCCTGTCGCAGAGCGGGGCGACGGCGGCGGAGCTGGCCGAATATGCCCAGGGGCAGAATATCGGCACCAGCTTCGTGGCCGCGACGGGCAACGAGGCGCAGATCAGCCTGGCCGACATCATCGATTATCTGGTCGATCACGACGCCACCAAGGCCATCGCCGTCTTCGCCGAAAGCATCCGCAACCCCGCCGCCTTTGTCCGCGCCGCCGAACGGGCGCGCGACAAGGCCAAGCCGATCGTCATCCTGAAGATCGGGCGCAGCGATCTGGCCACCCAGGTGGCCCAAGCCCATACCGGGTCACTGGTCGGCGATGATGCGGTGTTCGATGCAATCTGCCGCCGGCTGGGCGTCATCCGCGTCACCGCCACCGAAGATCTGGTCAATACCGCCGGACTGCTGGCCGCCACCGGGCCACTGCCGGCGGGGGGGATGAGTTTCCTGTCCATCTCCGGCGGGGCCTGCACCCTGGTCGCCGATGCGGCCGAAGGGTTCGGCGTGAAGCTGCCGGCCAATGATCCGGCGACGGTGGCGGCCCTGCGCAGCGTGCTGTCGGAACTGGGATCGACCCTGAACCCGCTGGACATAACCGGGGCCGCCATGCGCGACCCCGACCTGTTCGCCCGCGTCATCCCGTTGCTGGCCGCCAACGAAAAGGTAGGTCTTTTGGGCATCGGCATCGCCGTGCCCACCATGCCGGGCCAGAGCCTGCCCCCGGCGCTGACCGCCATCGGCCGGGCCACGGCGGGGATCAAAACGCCCTCGGTCCTGGTCTCCACCTGCGGCAAGTCGCTGAACGATTACGCCCGCGAAGCCATTGCCGAACATGGGCTGCCCCATGTCATGACCGGCATCGACGCCATGCTGCGCGCCGCCGGCAACGCACTGTGGTGGTCGGGGCAGTTGAAACTGGCATCACCGCCGCCGGCCCTGGAACAGCCCATGCGAACGGACGCGCCCATTCTCTCCACCGAACGCGAAGTGCTGGATTTCCTGGCCGCCAAAGGCGTTCCCGTTGTGCCGCAGCATCTGGTGCGCAACGCGGAGGAGGCGGCGAAGGTCGCTGCCAGTTTCACCGGTCCCCTGGCGCTGAAGATCCTGTCCCCCGACATCGCTCACAAGACGGAGGTGGGCGGGGTACGCCTGAACGTGCCGCCGGCCGAGGCCGCATCAGTGTTCGCGTCGGTAATGGCGGATATCGCCAAGGCTCGGCCCAATGCGCGGCTGGACGGGGTGATCATCGCGCCCATGCGCAGTGGCGGACTGGAGATGCTGGTCGGCGTGCGCCGCGACCCCACCTGGGGACCGGTGATCGCCGTCGGCTTTGGCGGCGTGCTGGTGGAGATGCTGGCCGATGTCGCCATCACCCCCCTGCCCGTGAACCCAACCCAGGCCAAGGCGCTGCTGACATCCCTGCGTGGTGCGAAGCTGTTGGACGGGTTCCGGGGCGGCCCACCGGCCGATATCGACCAGCTAGCCCAAGTGATCGTCGCCATCGGCGATGCCGCCCTGTCGCTGGGCGGTAGCCTGACCGAACTGGAAGTGAACCCGCTGCGCGTAGCGGGCACGGAGATCGAGGCCCTGGACGGGCTTGTCGTCTGGCAGGAGGAAGCGTGATGAGTGACCAGCCTCCCGTAAAGATGGAACGCGACGGCGCCGTCGCCATCGTCACTCTGCACCGCCCAGCGGTGCGCAATGCCATCAGTGCGGCGATGGCCGAAGCCATCGAAAAGTTCGTCTATGAGATCGAGGCCGATCCCAGCATCCGCGTCGCCATCATGGCGTCCAAGGGGCCGGTCTTCTGCGCCGGCGCCGACCTGTCGGAGATCGCCGCCGGGCGCGGCATGTCGTTGGCCCGGCCGGATACCGGTTTCGCCGGCTTCGTCGATGCCAAGCGCACCAAGCCCTGGATCGCCGCCATTCAGGGTCCCGCCCATGGCGGCGGGGTGGAGATCACGCTGTCCTGCGACATGGTGGTGGCGGCGGAAACGGCCAGCTTCACCCTGCCGGAGGTACGGCGCGGCCTGATCGCCGGGGCCAACGGTTCCTACCGCATCGCCCGCTACCTGCCCCGGCCGCTGGCCGTGGAGATGCTGATCGTGGGCTATCCGCTGCCGGCCGCCCGCGCCCATGCGCTGGGCATGGTCAACAGTCTGGTGCCCACAGCCGATGATGTGTTGCCGGAGGCCTTGCGGCTGGCCAGGCTGATCGCCGCCAACTCCCCCCTGGCCGTGCGGGAAAGCCTGCGCGTCGTCCGGGCCGCCGCCGATCAGGGCGAACAGGATTTGCTGGCGCTGCAGGCCGACGCGGTCCACATCGTCCTGTCCGGCCCCGACGTCAAGGAAGGCTCCAGCGCCTTCATCGAGAAGCGCCAGCCGGAGTGGCGGACATGAGCCGCCAAAACCTGCTGCCCGTCATCATCGGCGTCGGCCAGGTCAATGACCGGCCGGGAGCGGACGAGCCCGGCCTGGATTCCGCCGGCCTGATGCTGGCCGCCCTGGCGGTGGCCGAACACGATGCCGGTGTCTCCCTGCTGGGGCGACTGGACTGGCTGGGGATCGAGAACCAGATTTCCTGGCCCGACCCCGCCATTGATGAAACCGTCGCAGCCGGCCTGCCCGCCCGGCCCGGTCATGTGCGGCTGACGGCGGATGCCAGCGGCCATGGCCCCATGGAACTGCTGAACCGCGCCGCCAACGCCATCGGCCGGGGAGAGGTGCGCATCGCAGCCATCACCGGCGGGGAGGCCCTGCGCACCGCCGCCAAACGCGCAACGGGCGGAGGCATGGCCAACGCCCTGGCGGCAGCGGCCGAAGCCGGCGCCACGCCCCTTGCCCGCCGCTATGGCCTCGTCACCCCCGCCGATGTCTATCCGCTGTACGAGAACGCCACCCGCGCCGCTTGGCGGCAAAGTCTGGCCGAGGCGCAGACGGAGACCGCCGAAATCTGGTCCGGCCTGTCGAAGACAGCCGCCGAAAACCCTAACGCCTGGCTGCGCGCGCCGCTGACCCCGTCCGATATCCTGGCCGAGGGTCCGGCCAACCGCATGATCAGCTTCCCCTATACCAAGCTGATGGTCGCCAACAGCGCCGTCAACCAGGGTGCGGCCCTGATCCTGGCCAGCCTGGAGACGGCCCTATCCCTGGGCATCCCGCGCGACCGGCTGGTGTTCGTCGGCGCCGGGGCGGCCGCGCACGAGCCGGCGGATTTCCTGCGCCGTGACGGATTCACGGGGTCGGCCAGCCTGAATGCCAGCATCGACAGGACCCTGGCCCTGAACGGCTTGGTCACCGGCGCGCTGGACCATGTCGAGTTTTACAGCTGTTTTCCCTGCGTGCCCAAGATGGCGCGCCGCCGCCTGGGCTGGCCGGCGGATCGCCCGGCCAGTGTCTATGGCGGCCTGACCTTCGGCGGCGGTCCCATCGGCAATTGCATGACCCATGCGGCAGCCGCAATGGTGGAAAAGCTGCGGATGGGGCCGGGCAACGGCCTGATCGTCGCCAATGGCGGCTATGCCACCCATAACCACGCCATCGTCCTGACCAGTCAGGCACCGGGCATCAATCCCTTCCCCCAGGATTTCGACGTCCAGGCCACGGCCGACGCGCTGCGCGGCCCCATCCCGGCGCTGCTGGACGATCATACGGGGCCGGGCACGGTGGAGAGCTTCACCATGCCCTATGGGCGCGAGGGGCGGCCCCTGGGCGCCACCATCGTGGCCCGCACCCAGGACGGCGCCCGCTTCCTGGCAGCCGTGCCGGTGGAGGATGCGCAAACGCTGGCCTGGCTGGCGGGGGTTGATCCGGTGGGCAGCGCCGGCAGCGCGGAACCCATGGTGGATGGTCGCCGCCGGTGGGTCAGGGGCGTTTGACCCTATCCCCGGACAGGCGCCTGTGCCCAGCCCCTGCCCCATGATCTGAAAAAAGAACGGAACAGGGAGGAAGTGATGACGGCCGGCAATACCCGGACTCCGTCCGCCCCGGATGGCACCATCCTGGACGCGATCATCATCGGTGCCGGCTTCGGCGGCCTTTACATGCTGCACCGGCTGCGCCAGTCAGGCCTGAAGGCACATGTGTTCGAGGCAGGCGCCGATGTCGGCGGCACCTGGTACTGGAACCGCTATCCGGGTGCGCGCTGCGACGTGGAAAGCGTGGCCTATTGCTATTCCTTCTCGCCCGAGATCACGGCTGAATGGAACTGGTCGGAGAAGTTCGCGACCCAGCCGGAAATCCTGGACTATCTCCGCTTCGCCGCCGACCGGCTGGATTTGCGCCGTGACATCAGCTTCAACGCCCGTGTCACCGCCGCCCATTATGATGAGGGGGCGAACCTCTGGCGCGTCACCACCGCCAGCGGGCGGACGGTTTCGGCGCGCTACTGCATCGCCGCCACCGGCTGCCTGTCGGCCAGCCGCCTGCCCGACATTCCCGGCATCGATCGGTTCAAGGGTCAGGTGATCCAGTCCGCCAACTGGCCCGAACAGCCCATGGACTTCAAAGGCAAGCGCGTCGGCATCATCGGCACCGGCTCCACCGGCATCCAGATCATCCCCGTGGTCGCGGCCCAGGCCGGTCACACCAGTATCTTCCAGCGCACGCCGGCCTACAGCGTGCCGGCCCGCAACGCCCTGCTGTCGGATCATTACCGCAAGGCGGTGAAGGAACAGGCCCCCGACCTGACCCGCCAACTGCGCGCCGGCCTGATCCATGGCAACAGCGACCTGCGTCTGCGGGATGAGGAGCCTCTGCCCCCGCCGCTGACGGCGTCACAGATGACGACGGTTGAGCAACAGGCGGAACTGGAGCGGCGCTGGCAGCGGGGCGGCGCCTGGTTCATGTTCACCTTCGCCGACCAGGTGTTCGACAGACAAGCCAACGAAGTGGCGGCGGAGTTCATCCGCACCAAGATCCGCCAGATCGTGCGCGACCGCGCCGTGGCGGAGAAACTGTGCCCCGGTTCCTACGCCATCGGGGCAAAGCGCATCTGCGTCGATACCGATTACTACGCCACCTACAACCGCCCCAACGTCACCCTGCTGGACCATGGCACCGCCCCGATCCTGGAGGTGACGGAAGCCGGCATCCGTACCGGTGCCGGCGATGTCGATCTGGACATCATCATTTTCGCCACCGGCTTCGACGCCATGACCGGGGCGCTCCTGTCCATGGACATTCGTGGACGGAATGGGATGCCGCTGGCGGAGAAATGGCGGACTGGCCCGCGCACCTATCTGGGGCTGGGTATGGCGGGGTTCCCCAACCTGTTCACCATCACCGGGCCGGGCAGCCCGTCGGTGTTCAGCAATGTCGTCGTCTCCATCGAACAGCATGTCGAATGGATCGGCGACTGCCTGGACCATCTGCGCGCGCATGGAATGATAAGCATGGAGCCCACCGAACATGCTGAGGACGAATGGGTCAGGCATGTGGGAGAGGTGGCCGGCGCCACCCTGATCCCCACTGCCCGGTCCTGGTATGTCGGGGCCAACATTCCCGGCAAGCCCAATGTCTTCATGATCTATGTGGGTGGTGTCGGCGCCTATCGCGACATCTGCGACAAGGTGGCGGCCGACGGCTATGCCGGCTTCACCCTGCTGCCTACTGACCAGAACCGGGAGGAAGTGGCATGAGCATCATGAACGAGACGGGCGACCGCTTCCTCAAAAAACAGCACCGCCACTTGATTGGCGGGCAATGGGTGGAACCGGCGTCGGGCGGCATGTTCGACGTGCTGGACCCCGCCACCGGGCAGATCATCGCCCAGGCACCCGATGGTGACGCCAGCGATATCGACCGCGCCGTCGCCGCCGCCCGCAAGGCGCATGAAAGTGTGGCTTGGCGCGGCCTAACCGCCGATGCCCGCGCCCGCATCCTGTGGCGCTATGCCGAGCTGATCGAGGCGAACGGCGAGGAGTTGGCCTGGCTGGAGGTTCGCAATAACGGCATGCCGCTGGGCTTCGCCCAATGGGCCATCGGCGCCAGCGCCTCCTGGCTGCGCCATTATGCCGGGCTGACCGGCAACATCATCGGCCAGAACGCATCCGGCCCCGTGTCGGGTGGCGGCGCGCATATCCATGCCTACACAACGCGACAACCGGTGGGCGTGGCGGGCCTGATCCTGCCCTGGAACGGCCCCATCGGCACCTTCATCATCAAGGTCGCCCCCGCGCTCGCCGCCGGATGCTGCCTGGTGGTTAAGCCGGCGGAGAACACGCCGCTGACCGCGCTGCGCCTGGGCGAGCTGGCGATGGAGGCGGGCATACCAGCCGGCGTGTTGAACATCGTCAACGGGCCGGGCGGGGTGGTGGGTGCGGCTTTGGCCAACCATCCCGGCGTCGACAAGGTCTCCTTCACCGGATCGACGGCCGTCGGGCGCCAGATCGTGGCGGCCTCGGCCGGCAATCTGAAACGCGTGACCCTGGAACTGGGCGGCAAGTCGCCCTGCATCGTGCTGGATGATGCCGACATGGACCGCGCCATTCCCGGTGCCGCCATGGCCATCTTCGCCAATAGCGGCCAGGTCTGCTTCGCCGGATCGCGCCTGTTCGTGCAGCGCCGGTCGTTCGACAAGGTGGTGTCCGGCATCGCCGACATCATCAAGAATATGAAGGTCGGTTCCGGCCTGGAGCCCGACACGGCCATCGGCCCCCTGATCTCTGCCAAGCAACGCGAGCGGGTGCGGTCCTATATCGACAATGGCCGCGCCCAAGGGGCGGAAATCCTGGCCGGCGGCGGGGTGCCCGATAATGGCGGCTATTTCCTGCAACCGACCCTGTTCGCCAATGTCCAGGCCGACATGCGCATCGTGCGGGAGGAGATTTTCGGTCCCGTCCTGGTCGCCACCCCCTTCGATGATCTGGACGAGGTGGTCACGGCCGCCAATGACACCCGCTATGGCCTGGGCGCGGGCATCTTCACCAGCAATGTCAACAACGCCCATCTGCTGGCCGACCGGATCGAGGCCGGCAATGTCTGGGTCAATTGCTATGGGGTGATGCACCCGACCATGCCGTTCGGTGGGTTCAAGGAATCCGGCTGGGGCCGGGAGATGGGGGTGGACGGGATGAACGCCTTCCTGGAGACCAAATCCGTCTATGTGCAGCTCCATGGTTAGGCCGCTGCTGCCCCTGCTGCTGGCCGGCGCCCTGCTGGCCGGCGGCCCCGCCGCCGCCAATGACCGCATCAAAGGCGCGGAGGCGGAACCGCAGAACTGGCTGAGCCATGGCCGCACCTATGGCGAACAGCGCTTCTCCCCCCTGGACCAGATCAACCCCGCCAGCATCGGACGGCTGAAACTGGCCTGGTATCACGAGCTGGATACCAACCGGGGACAGGAGGGCACGCCGCTGGTCGTGGATGGGGTGCTGTACGCGACCACGGCCTGGAGCAAGGTCGTGGCCGTGGATGCCGCCACCGGCAAGAAGCTCTGGTCACATGACCCGGAAGTCCCCGGCCGCGCCGCCTTCAACGGCTGCTGCGACGTGGTCAACCGCGGACCGGCCTTCGCCGATGGCAAGCTGTTCCTGGGCACGCTGGACGGGCGGTTGCAGGCGTTGGACGCGAAGACCGGCACGCTGCTCTGGTCGGTGCAGACCACCGATCCCGACCAGCCCTATACCATCACCGGCGCCCCGCGCGTGGCCAAGAGCAAGGTGTTCATCGGCAATGGCGGGGCCGAGTACGGCGTGCGCGGCTATGTCAGCGCCTATGACAGCACCAATGGCAAGCTGGCCTGGCGCTTCTACACCGTCCCCGGCGATCCCGCCCGCAAGGATGGCGCCGCATCCGACGCCATCCTGGAAAAGCTGGGCCGGGCTAGCTGGAGCGGGGAAGATTACTGGAAGAAATATGGCGGCGGCGGGGGCACCGTCTGGGATGCCATCGTCTATGATCCCGACCTGGACCAGCTTTATATCGGGGTGGGCAATGGCTCCCCCCTGAACCATGTCATCCGGTCGGACGGCAAGGGCGACAACCTGTTCCTGTCCTCCATCGTGGCGCTGGACCCCGATACCGGCGCCTATAAATGGCATTATCAGGAGGTGCCGGGCGAAAGCTGGGATTACACCGCCTCGCAGCAGATCATGCTGGCCGATCTGCCCATCGAGGGCGGCAAGCGCAAGGTGATCCTGCACGCGCCCAAGAACGGTTTCTTCTATATCATCGACCGCCAGACGGGAAAGCCGATCTCGGCGGAGAAATACGCCCCCACCAACTGGGCCACGCATATCGACCTGGCCACCGGCCGGCCGGCGATCACGGAAGAGGCGCGGTATCTGGAAAAGCCGTTCGTGGCCACGGTCGGCTCGGCCGGTGCCCATAGCTGGCACCCGATGGCCTTCAGCCCGCAAACGGGTCTGGTCTATATCCCTGTGCAGCTCATCCCCGGCTATTACCACCGCGACCGGGCCTTCACCTATCGCAAGGGCCGCTGGAACCTGGGTTACGACCTGATGCGCCTGCCCATCCCCCGAGACGCGGGTGGACGTAAGGCGATGGAGGACAGCCTGCAGGGCTGGCTTTCCGCCTGGGACCCGGTGACGCAGAAGGAGGTCTGGCGGGCCGATCATGGCATGCCGTGGAATGGCGGCGTGCTGGCCACCGGCGGCGGGCTGGTCTTCCAGGGCACGTTCGGCGGCCGGTTCCAGGCCTATGACGCCCGCACCGGCAAGGAACTCTGGAGCTTTACCGCCCAGACCGGCGTGATGGCCGGCCCCGTCAGCTACAGCGTCAATGGCAGGCAATTCGTGGCCGTGCTGGCCGGCACCGGCGGCGGTGTGCCGCTGGCCCTGCCCAGCTTCGGGGGGCCCCGCGCCCAGCCCAATGGCCGCATCCTGGCCTTCGCCCTGGACGGTACCGCCGCGCTGCCACCGCTGGACGGGATCGTGCCGCCGCCCAGCAAGGCCAGCGTGCCGGCCCCGGCCGAACGGATCGAACAGGGCCGCGTGCTCTATGCCGATAATTGCGGCGGCTGCCACGGCATGGGCACCCTGTCTGGCGGCATCCTGCCCGACCTGCGCCGGTCGCTGGTGCTGGAGGATGCGGATGCCTGGGGCCAGGTGGTGATCGAAGGCGCCTTTCAGGATCGCGGCATGATCAGCTTCCGCCAGTTCCTGAGCACCGACGAGGCCGAAGCCATCCGCGCCTATGTCGCCGATGAAGCGGCCCATCTGCGCCGCGAAGCCAAGGAGCCGTAACCATGGCACTCGACCCCGACGCCCGACGCCTGCTGGACATGGCAGCCTCCATGGGTGCCCCGCCCCTGGATGCCATGTCCGTACCCGAGGCCCGCGCCGCCGTGCAGGCCATGACGGCGATGCTCCAGCCCCCGCCGGTAGCACACCGGATGCGGGCGATCGACCTGGGCGGCGTGCCGGCCCGGATCTACCGCCCGGCGGACGCGGAAAACGCGGCGATCCTGCCCGCTTATATCCACCTGCATGGCGGCGGCTGGGTGCTGGGCGACCTGGATGGATGCCACTCCTTCTGTGCGGAGATCGCGGCGACGGCCGGTATCGCCGTCATCGCCATCGATTACCGGCTGGCCCCGGAACATCCCTTCCCCGCCGGGCTGACGGATAGTCTTACCGCCGTGCGGGTGGTGGTGGAACAGGCCGCAAGCCTAGGGATCGCCCCTTCCCGCCTGTCCATCGGTGGTGACAGTGCCGGCGGCAATCTGGCTGCCGTCACCTGCCTGAGCTTGCGCGATGAAGGCGGGCCGGCATTGCGGGCGCAGGTTCTGCTCTACCCCGTCACCGACCTGCGCATGCAAACCGCCTCCTACGCCATGCCCGATGGCGATGGATTGCTGACCGCCGGCATGATGCGCTGGTTTAGCGACCTTTATGCTGGCGATGCGGCCGACTGGCGTGTCTCCCCGCTTCTGGCCGACAGCAATGCCGGCCTGCCCCCGGCCTATGTCATCACCTGCGGCTTCGATCCGCTGCGTGACGAGGGCCGGGCCTATGCCGCTGCACTGGTACAGGCGGGCGGCGCCGTCACCCATGTCCCCTATCCGGACCAGTTCCACGGCTTCCTGTTCATGGGCGCCGCCATCAGCGCTGCGGGGCCGGCGATCGCGGATGTGGCGGGGTACTTGCGCAGAGTTCTGTGCACCGAGGTTTAGCCCAAACCCCACCGTCACCCCGGCGGACGCCGGGGCCCAGGTCGTAGAGCGAGGCGCTTGTCACTTGGGCCCCGGCCGCAGCATGGGTGACGGTAGTGAGAGTGGCACCGAAAGTGCCCAAGAGCCCCCCAACCCCAACCGGACTTTCCCCATGCTCACCTTCGACGATTGGCGCGCCCGCTCGCCCTTCTATGATGAAACCCACGATGCCGTGGCCCGCTCCGTCGCCAAGTTCGTGGAACGCGAGATCACCCCCCATATCGACCGCTGGGAGGCGGAGGGGGAGCTGCCGCGCGAGCTGCACCGCAAGGCGGCCGCCGCCGGCATCCTGGGCCTGGGCTTTCCGGAGGAATATGGTGGC
Source organism: Niveispirillum sp. KHB5.9 (assembly GCF_048066115.1). Lineage (NCBI taxonomy): Bacteria > Pseudomonadati > Pseudomonadota > Alphaproteobacteria > Rhodospirillales > Azospirillaceae > Niveispirillum > Niveispirillum sp. KHB5.9. The sequence goes on from NZ_JBLTYX010000002.1 coordinate 296,156, forward strand.
CTGTCGGAAGGGTTCGACATCTTCCATACGCTTACCCAGGCCGAGGAACTGGCCAAACCCGGTGCCGGCGGCCTGCATGCCTCGCTGATGACCCATTCCATGGCGCTGCTGCCCGTCCTGCAACTGGGGTCGGAGGAGATGAAACGCCGCGTCGCCCCCGCCGTCCTGGCGGGAGACAAGCTGATCGCGCTGGCCATCAGCGAACCATCGGGTGGGTCCGACGTCGCCAACCTGAAGACCACGGCCAAGCGCGTGGGCGACCGCTATGTGGTAAACGGGTCGAAGACCTTCATCACCTCGGGCATGCGATCCGACTATTTCATGACCGCCGTGCGCACCGGCGGGCCGGGCATGGGCGGCATCTCGCTGCTGCTGCTGGAAGCCGACATGCCCGGCTTCGCCCGCACCAAGCTGGACAAGATGGGCTGGCGCTGTTCGGACACCGCCACGCTCTATTTCGACAATGTCGAGGTGCCGGCGGAAAACCTGATCGGGCCCGAGAACCAGGGTTTCCAACGCATCGTGCGCAATTTCAACGATGAACGTCTGCTGATGTCCATGCAGTGCTGTGCCCATTCGCGCGTCTGCCTGCGTGAAGCATCAGAATGGGCGCTGGTGCGGGAGACGTTCGGCAAGCGGCTGGTCGACCACCAGACCATCCGCGTCAAGCTGGCCAATATCGCCCTGATGATCGAGGGCACCCAGGCCTGGGTCGACCAATGCGCCTGGATGCACCGGGAGGGCAAGCTGGCGCCCGCCAGTGCCGCAATGCTGAAGGTGCAGGCCACCCGCACCCTGGAACTGGCGGCGCGCGAGGCGGCCCAGGTGCTGGGCGGTGCCTCCTACATCACCGGATCGAAGGTGGAGCGCATCTATCGCGAGGTGCGGGTCAATGCCATCGGCGGCGGGTCGGAGGAGATCATGCTGGATCTCGCCGGCCGGCAATTGTTCCGCTGAACGGAGGGACCACGCCATGCCGGAAGCCGTCCCCTGCCCCCATGGGCATAGCGTCCTGGATTTCACCGACCGGGACCCGTTCGGCTTCTACACCGAACTCTCATCCCTGCCGTCGCCCGTCTGGGATGAGAAGGCCGAGGCCTGGCTGGTGCATGATTTCCGGCAATGCCTGGATTGCCAGCGCAACGAGCAGCGCTTCGCCAACATGTACATGGATGCCGACCCGATCACCGTGGCCATCAAGGGCGGCGGCGCCAACATCACGCTGAGCCAGGGCGAAGACCATCTGAAGCTCCGCCGGTTTCATTTCCGCCTGCTGTCAGTCGCCAATGTCGAACGGTACCGGAGCGAGCATATCGGGCCGGTCATCGACGGGCTGCTGGACCGGCTGCCCGCCACCAGCCCCGTGGATTTGGCTGCCGATTACGCGGCCCAGATCCCGCCGCGCGTCATCTGCGCCCTGCTGGGCATGCCCACCGACGATGCGACCGTGACTGAAATCCTGGACGCCAACGAGGCCATCGTACGCTTCATCGCGTCCGGATACCGCGACATGGGCCTGCGCGACCTGGCCCTGGCGGCGTCTAAGCGCCTGAACGAGATGCTGCTGCCCTATGTCCACGCCCGGCGCGACAACCCCACCGGCGATTTCATCAGCCGCATCTGGCAGGAGGCGCCGACAGAGGGCATTAATCTGGACGAGGCCGGGGTGATGGGCATCTGCCGGGAAATCTTCTTCGCCGGGTCGGACACGTCGGTGCATGGCATCGCCAACGCGCTGTACCTGATCCTGGCCGAACCGGCGCTCAAGGCCCGCGTGATGGCCGATCAGGACAAGGCACTGTCTTCCCTGGTGGAGGAATCGTTGCGCCTGATGAATGTCGTGCAGTTCCGCCATCGCCGCTGTCTGGCCGATACCCAGATCGGTGACGTCACCGTGCGCCAGGGCCATGTAATCATCCTGCTGCACGCCGCCGCCAACCGCGATGCCGCCCGCTTCCCCTGCCCCAACGCGGTCGATCTGGACCGGCCGGACCCGACGGCACACCTGGCCTTCGGTAAGGGCGTCCGGTCCTGCGTGGGGGCGCAGCTGGCCAGGGTGGAAACGCAGGAGGCATTGGCCCGATTGCTGGCGCGGTATCCGGACGTGGCGCTGAGTGCCGAGGGACCGGCGCCTTACTTCCGGGCGCTGTATATGCGGTCCATGGGGCCGCTGTGGGTGGCGTTGAACTCACCCCTTCCCGCCTCCCAGACTTTTCCGCAAACGTCTGGGCTGTAAGGGTTTTCATCCCCTCTACCGTCACCCCGGCGAAAGCCGGGGCCCAAGTGACAGGCGTTTCGCTCTACGATCTGGGCCCCGGCTTTCGCCGGGGTGACGGTAGAGAGGGTGGGAATGAAAGTGCCCAACATTTTCGCAAGCCCTCGCAAAAGCAACATCGACACAAGCAATTCCAAAGAGTTGACCAAACAACCCCCACCAGCAGTTGGAAGGAAACACCCCCATGGCCCCCACCCCGCATGCCGGCCGATTGCGGCGCTATACCGTCGCCATGATCATGGTCGTGGCCTTCCTTTCCTATGTGGACCGCCAGATCATCACCATCCTGATCCAGTCGATCAAAGCCGACCTGGGCCTCAGCGACACGCAGATCGGCATGCTGACCGGCGTGTTCTTCTCCTTCTTCTACATGGCGGCCGGCGTGCCGCTGGCCCGCATCTCCGACCGGGGCAATCGCCGCAGCCTGATCGCCGCCTGTGTGGGGTTCTGGAGTGCGATGACCATGTTCTGCGGCATGGTCGGCAGCTATGTGCAACTGGCCATCGGCCGCATGCTGGTGGCAACCGGCGAGGCCGGCAGCGCGCCCGCCAGCTATTCCATGCTGGCCGACCTGTTCCCGCCGCAACAGCGCACCCGCGTCATCGCCCTGATGAGTTGCGGCAGCGCGTTCGGCATCGCGTTCGGCATCTATCTGGGCGGCACCTTGAACGAAGTGCTGGGCTGGCGGGCCACCTTCCTGATCGTGGGGGCGCCCGGCATCCTAGTGGCGCTGCTATTCTGGCTGAGCGTGCCGGAACCGGCCCGGCCGGACGCCGGTGGTGGCGCGGCACCGCCCCAGCCCCTGATCGCCAGCATGCTGTCCTTCCTGGGCCTTAAGACCTATCGCGCCCTGATATTCATCGCCATCCTGGCATCCATTTCCGCCTTCGCCATGCTGTCCTGGATGCCGGCCTTCCTGATCCGGGTGCATGGCATGTCCACGGCCGATGTCGGGCTGAAGATGGGTACCGCGTTGGCGCTGGGCCTGCTGCTGGGCAATCTCTGCTGCGGCACCATGGCCGACAAGCTGGGGGCGCGCGATCCGCGCTGGCTGATCTGGACCACGGGCATCGGCTTGCTGGCCTGCGTGCCCACCGGGCTGCTGTCGCTGGGCTGGCCGGGAACGGATGGGGCCATCGGCTGGTATGGGCTGTTCACCTTCTTCCTGGGCTTCTGGGCGCCGCCGGTGATCAGCATCGTCATGGGCCTGGTCGTCCCCCGCTCCCGCGCACTGGCCGCCTCCACCATCCCCATCCTGCAAAGCGTGGGCGGGGCCTTGGGTCCGCTGGCTGTGGGGATGATGAGCGATGCGCTGGCGCCCGACCATGGGGTGGTGGCGCTGCGCTATGCGATGGCGGTGTCGCTGGTCGGGTGCTTGTTGGGCGGGATCGCAGCACTGCTGGGCGGACGGTTGCTGGTGAGGGAGTATCGGGTGCCCCCCTCCTGATCCCTCAGATCAGCGTATCCAGCGCCTCCTTGGTGAAGGGCTTCAGTTCCCCCAGCCGTCCCTCGCGCAGCTTGGCGGCCCATTCCGGATCGGCCAGCAGCGAGCGGCCGACCGCCACCAGGTCGAATTCCCCCGCCTCCAGCCGGGCCAGCAAGGGCGACAGGTCCGTCGACACCTCCGCCCGTTCCCCGACATCGGTGACCGACATCGGGCCCGACATGCCGACGCTGCCCACGGTGATGGTGGGTTTGTTCAGCAGTTGGCGTATCCAGCCGGCCAGGTTCATCGCCGATCCCGGGAATTCCGGTTCCCAATAGCGGCGCTGGGAACAATGGAAGATGTCCACCCCGGCATCGGCGATGGGCTGGAAGATGGCTTTCAGCAATTCCGGCGTATCGGCCAGCCTTGCCCCGTAATGCTGCTGCTTCCATTGCGAGATGCGCAGGATGACGGGGAAATCCGGCCCCACGGCGGCGCGCACCGCCGATACCACCTCCACCGCGAAGCGGGTGCGGGCCACCGCATCACCGCCATATTCATCATCGCGGATGTTCAACCCGTCCCACAGGAAGGCGTCCAGGATATAGCCATGGGCGCCATGAATCTCGACCCCGTCGAACCCCAACGCGCGGGCATCGGCTGCCGCGCGGGCGAAGCTGTCCACGACCTCCGTGATCTCCCCCTTTGTCAGCGGTTCCGACGCCTGCTTTCCCCCCGGCCGGAACAGGCCGGACGGGCTGGAATTGGGTAGATGGCGGTTGGGATAATCGTTGCTGGGGTGACGCATGGCGCCGACATGCCATATCTGCGGCACGATCTTCCCGCCCGCCTCATGCACCCCATCCACCACCCGCCGCCACCCCTCCAGCGCCGCCCCATGGAACGCCGGCACGCGGACGGAATAGGAGGAGGTTGGATGATCGATCGTCGTCCCCTCCGTCACGATCAGGCCCACCCCGTTTTCCGCCCGGCGGCGGTAATAGGCGGCGACATCAGGACCAGGGAACTGGTCTGGCGATTTCCAGCGCGTCATCGGCGCCATGACGATCCGGTTGGCCAGATGCAGCCCGCCCAGGTCGAACGGCCGGAACAAGGCGTCGTAAGTCGTCATCATCATCCCACTGTCAATTGGAAAACATGTTCACCAGCAGACCATGGAACCGGCACCACCGCCCCTATCGGACGGCAGAGGGACGGTAGCGTTCCGGCAGCCATTCGCGCAGGCGGAATTTCTGCACCTTGGTCGACGACATCGGCCATTCGCTGACGAACACCACATCGCGCGGAATCTTCCACCGTGCCAGTTCGCCCTGGCACATGGCGCACAGCGCCTCGGCGGTCACGGTGCCGCCCGGCACCCGTTCTACAAAGGCCACCGGCACCTCGCCCATCTTCACGTCTGGTGCACCGATCACCTGCACCATCTTCACCTCCGGGTGCCGGGTCAGGAAAAATTCGATCTCGGTGGCGGCGACATTCTCCCCACCGACCTTCAGCATGTCCTTCAACCGCCCGGCATAATGCAGCCAGCCATCTTCATCGATGCGGCCGCGATCGCCGGTACGCACCCAGCCGCCGGGCAGGATGGTGGCGGCCGTAGCGTCGGGATCGCGGTAATAATGCAGAAAGGCCCCGCCACCGCGGAACTGGATCTCCCCCACCGCATCCGGTGGGCAGACCGCACCGGTTTCCGGGTCGGCGATGCGCACCTGCGTATGGGCAGGCGGCTTGCCGCTGGTGATGGCGCGCAGATCGCGGGGGGTGTCGGCGGGGGTAAAGGTGACGATGCCCGCCCCCTCCGTCATGCCGAACAGGTTCAGCAGCACGGCCCCCGGCGGCAGCAGGTTCTGCACCGTCTGCTGCGTGGCCGGCGGCCCGACATTCAGCATCGACCGCACGAAGCCGAAGGTGTCCGGCGAATAGGTCGGGTGCTGCAGCACCGTCAGCGACATTTGCGGAAAGCCGGAATAGAGGTGGGTGACACGGTGCCGGCGGATCAGCGCTACCGCCGCCTCCGGTTCGAAATGCGGCTGGGTCATGAAGGCGGCACCGCGCGACAGCACGGCCGTCATCGGCCCCACCCCGCCGGTGTGGAAGAACGGCATCGGCATCCATACCCGGTCTTCCGCCGTCAAATCCACCACGTCGGCGAACGTGTACCAGCTGCGCTGGATGCCGGCATGCGACAGGGCGCAGCCCTTGGGGGCGGATGTGGTGCCCGACGTATAGATGATGACCGCCGCATCTTCCGTTCCCACGCCCCGCCACGCCGCCTCCAAAGCCGCGTCGCTTACGCCGGCCCCGGCAGCGACCAGATCGGTCTCCGACAGGTATCCCGCTTCCCGCCGCCTTCCCATCAACACCGCATGGCGCAGGTCGGGCGCACCCTCATCGCCACCCGCTGTCAGGCCCGGCAGGGTGTGGCGCAGCAGGTCGACGAAATCCACGTGATCATTGATGGCATCGGTGGTCAGCAGCAGTCCGGCCTGGCAATGGGCGATGGCATAGGCCAGTTCCTGGCGCTTGTAACGCGCGTTCAGCGCCACTACCACCGCCCCGGCATAGAGTGCCCCGAAGAAGGCGGGCAGCCAATCGGCGCAATTGGGCATCAAGGTCGCCACATGCGCGCCGGGCCGGATGCCCAGCGCGACCAGGCCCTTGGCCATGGCCCGCGCCCGCCGGTCCAGGGTGCCATAGGTGACCTCGCCATCCGGGAAGATGGCGAAGACCGCGTCCGGCGCCGCCGCCGCCCGGGCCGCGAACAGGCCTGCAATTGTCACCTCCCCTGCTTGCGGGCGATTGTTCCCTGGTGTCATTCTACGGTCCTTCCCTGGCGCTCCTTCCGCCTTGGTACCGGGCCCCGGCACTGTCGACACCCATCCAAGGTTAGGTGACGCGGGCATATTTGCGGCCTAGACCAGCATGCCCAGCCATGGAAGAGCCGACAATGGACGCGAACCTGACCCTGATCCGCCGCTATGTGACCGACTTCGTGAACCGGCACGATTTCTCCGTGATCACGCAGATCATGGCGGCGGATTACACGCTGGACACAGGCGGCCTGCTCATCGCGGGTCGGGACGACGCCTACCGGTCGGCAGTGGCACGGCAGCTCCAGCAATTCCCCGGTCTGGTCTTCACCCCGCATGAGGTGATGCATGCCGGCGACCATATCGCCCTTCGCTTCACCGAACATGGCGCCTCGTACAGGCATGGCGGACAGCCCGCCGCCTGGGAAAGCATCGGCATCTACAGGCTGCGTGACGGCAGGATGGCCGGGTGCGCCATCGAACAGGATTATTTCTCAAGGCGGCGGCAATTGGAGGAAGGCCAACCCATGCCGGTGGACCATGCGGCCATCGCTCCCTGGGACAGCACCCACGAGCCGCCCAGCCCCACAGCCGAAGCCCTGGCCCGGGATTGGCTGGCCTCGGGCAGGTGGACGGATCAGCCCGGCGTGGAGATCGATGACCAGCGCGCCACGGGCCGCTGCGACAGGATCATCGCCCAGTCATCGATCGACATCACCACGCTGGTCTCCGCCGGAAACCGCGTCGCTTTCCATGCCGTGCAGCGTGGGGAACTGGCGATGGATTTCAGCGATGGCAAGGTGGGAATACCCGCCTGGATGCACTGCGCGGGCATCATCACCCTCCAGGACGGCACCGTCAAAGCCGGACATGTCCTGCGGGACAGGTGGGGTTTGTGGCGTCGTCTGGCGCGACAAAAGTGATTGGACAGAAGCCACCGCGGTCCGGAAACCGGATGTTCAGCCGCCGATCACAAAACCGACAGGCAGATCGCTGCTGTTCCAGCCGACCAGCACATGCTGCACACCCGGCGCGATACACCAACCATCCTGCCAATGCTGGAAGGCTCGGGGTCCGATATCCAGGGTGAAGGCGGCACGCCCGCCCGCTGGTATGGACAGGCTGGTGAAGGCCCGCAGGTGGCGGATACCATCGGGGCCGGCGACATAGGCCTGCGGCACGGCCTTGCCGGTGCGGTCGGACAGGTTGTGGATGCTGCCTGAAAGGGTGACGCCGGTCGCCACATCTCCCGCCAGTGTCACATCGGCCAGTTCCAGCCTTGCATAGCCGAAGCCGGAACCGAAAGCGTGCAATGGAGTGGTCGCCGCCGCCTGCATGCCCTTGTAGCCGATCATATGGCCTTCCCGGTAAGGGACATCGCCATTCAGTTCCGGCTTCAGATCGAAGGTCGGATAGTCGGCATCGTGGGCGGCTATGGACACGGGCAGGCGACCGCCCGGCTCTCGCTCCCCGACCAGCACATCGGCCAGCGCCGGGCCATATTGCTCCCCCGGATACCAGGTGACCATCAAGCCCTTGACCTTGTCCTGCCAGGACAGGTCGAAGGCATGGGCGACGTTGCAGATGGCAACGATATTGGTGTTCACATGCCGCACACGGGCGATCAGGTCGATCTGGGCGGCCGGCAAATCCGTCCCCTTGCGGTCCTTGCTCTCCACCCCGGCATCCGCCGTCTCACCCAGCATCAGCAGCACAAGATCGGCCTTGGCAGCGGCGGCAACCGCGCGCTCCAACATGGCTTCCGGCAGGTCCGGCCCCCGGACCCCGTACCACAGACCATGGGCACGGGCGGGGGTATAAGCCAGCTCAAAACACAGCAGCACGGGGGTACCCGCCATCAGGTCCAGCATGATCGACTGGCTGTCCCCACCCTTCAGGATGCCCATCAGGTCCGACGGTGCCACCGGCCCACCGCCCTTGAACACCTCAACGCCATCAGCGGATATGCGCACTTCGCCGGTGCCGCCGACATGCAGGCGATGGGGGCCGGAACGCTCCGGGCTGAACCAGCCGCTGGCCCGGATGCGCCCGGCCTGCTTCAGCGCGTCGGTGCCGGGCAGGCCCACGAACCAGGTCAGCGAATTGGTGTCGCGCGTCTCGGCGAAGACCGGCTCACCACCTTCCCCATGACCTTCGAACCATTCCATGGTCATGCCGCGCACGGCCCCGTCGCCCAGGTCACGGGCCGGCGTGGCGGACAAGGGCGGCAGGCGGTATTCCGGCTCCACGCCCTCCTCGTAGGTCACCTCGCAGACCGCCCCGAACCGGTCACGGATAGCCTGCAAAGGCGTCACGAAATCCGGCCGCACGGCGATCTTGGCAAAGGTGCCGCCCTGCAGGCAAGGGGTGGCGGCATTGGGGCCAATCACGGCGATGCGCCGTACCCGTTTGGGCGCGATGGGCAGGACATCGCATTCATTCTTCAAGAGCACGAAGCTGGCCGCCGCCGCATCCCTTAGTGTTGCATCCACATCCGCAACAGGTTCCCGGCGGGGCAGACTGTCGATGATATGGACAGCCTTGGCCACCCGGGCGGTGGCATCGGCCAGCCGTTCCACCGGCACAGCACCCTCGGCCACCGCCGCCGCAAACTTGGTGCCCAGCACCCGGTCCGGCCCTGGCATGTCCAGATCCAGCCCTGCCTGGGCGGAGCGCAGCGTGTCACGCCCGCCGAACCAGTCCGACACGATGAAGCCGGGGAAGGCCCAGTCGCCCTTGACGATATCGGTCAGCAACGGGCGGTTCTCGACGCAATAATCGCCATTCAGGCGGTTATAGGCGGCCAGCATGCCCACGCAGCCTGCCGCCGCCGCCATTTCGAACGGCAGCAGGTAGCATTCCCGCAGCGCCCGGTCGCTGGCCACGGCATTCATGCTGTCGCGGTCGGTCTCGCTGTCATTGCAGACCAGATGCTTGGCGACCGACCCCACGCCCTGGCCCTGCAATCCCGCGACCCAGGCCGCCCCCAGGCTGCCCGCCAGATACGGGTCCTCCCCGAACAGTTCGAACCCCCGGCCGCAGAGCGGGCTGCGCTGCAGGTTCAGGTTGGGGGCCAAAACGGCATCCACACCCAACCGCCGTGCCTCCATGCCCACGATGGCGCCGACCTGCGTCACCAGACCGGCATCCCAGGTGGCACCCAGCGCCGTGCCACAGGGCGTCAGCACCGCCACGTCGCGTTCATCGACCCGGCCCGACGCGATGCCCATGGGGCCATCGGCCATCTTGATGGACCGGATGCCCGGCAGCTCGGCGGTCGACCACATGTCGCGGCCGCTGGTCAGCGGGGCAAGGGCGAGGATGTCGGTAGACATGGGACTTCTTCCCTGGAGTTTGTTGTTGTGTTCTTAACGCCGTGCCAGCGCCATCACCTGTGCGGCCTGGGCCTTCACCTGGGTGGCGATCTCCGGATCGATCAGGTTGCCATCGGCATCGAACGGCTTCTGGACAATGGTGTTGACGGCGATGCCCAGCGGCGTGGGCCAGCCGCGCATGGCGTGGGTGATGCCGCGCAGCGCGGTCAGCGTCACGCCACCCGCCTGCCAGCCCGCCGCCGTCACCACCAGCCCCACGGCGCGGCCATCGAAATAGACACGGGCGTCGGCGCGCAGGTCTTCCAGCAGGTCAATGGCGTTCTTCACCAGGCCCGACACCCCGCCATGATAGCCGGGGGAGCCGATGACGATGCCATCGGCCTTGCGGATCGCCTCGACGAATTCCACCTGTTCGGGCGTGCGTTCCGGGTTTTCGGGCGTGAAGTGCGGCAGACAAGCCAGGGCCGCCCCGCCGAACAGGCGGGTTTCAGCCCCAAGCTCCGCCGTGGCGGCCAGAACGGCGGCCACCATCTTCTCCCCCGAAGAGCCCGGCCGCGTCGTGCCACCGAACCCGACGATCAGCGGCCGGCTCACGCTGCACCGCCCTTCAGCGCCGGGATGACGTGGCGGGCCATCAGATCCATGGTCTGGTTGGCATAGGCCTCGCGCTTCTCGGTCAGCGGACCGGTCAGCAAGCCGCACAGGATGTTGCCGATACCCAGCTCCTGATAGGGCTTCAGATGTTCGATCACCGTTTCGGGGCTACCATAGAGGCACCAGGTGCCGATCCAGTCCTCGGTCAGGGCGTGGTGGTTCTTGTCGGTCTTCTTGTTGGCTTCGGTCTGTTCCGCCTTGGCGTTGAAGGCGGCCTCACGATCCACGGCGGCCTGATAGTCGGTCAGGATATCCTCAAGCTCCTTGCGGGCTTGTTCATCCGTCTCGGCGATATGGACGCACTGATAGGTGTGGGTGGACCAGGAGAGGGCATCGGCCACCACTTTCGGGGCATGGCCGGCGGCCAGCAGCATGTCGCGGTAGATGGTGAAGTATTTGCGCACATGCAGCATCGGTTCCGTCCCGCCGATCTTGGGCGGGGTGAAGGCCGGGATGAAGGCCGGCCAGCCATTCTCGGCTGCCCGGCGCGCACTGGTCTCCTTCATCGCCACCGGCATCAGCTTGGCATGGCCCGGCGTATAGGCGATGGGGGCGATGCGCTGCACCACCTCCCCCTTATAGTGACCGGTCTCGAATACCACCGGTTCGTCATGCGCCTGCTTGGCCCAGAGCTGTTCGGCGATGGCCAGGTTCTCGTCGGCGATGCGGGTGGCATCCTTGTAGTTGACGCCGAAGCCGATCATTTCTTCCGGCGTCGTGCCGCTGCCGATGCCGACCAGAACACGACCTTCAGTCAACTGGTCCAGGATGTTGATGCGCTCCACGAACCGCACCGGGTTGTGCAGCGGCACCGTGGTGACGGAGAAGCCGAAATGCATCCGCTTCACCTTCGCCGCCAGGTATGAGGCGAACATGAACGGATCCGACGCCATGGGCATATAGCCGGTGAAATGATGGTCGGGCAGGAACACGGCATCGAAACCGGCGGCCTCGGCCCGCTCGGTATGCGCGATCATGCGCAGCATGACGTCACGGTCCTGCTCCGGCCCCATGGAGCGGGCGTTCAGAAAGGTCGAGAAGCGCAAGGTTTCCTCCATTGGCCGCCCTGGTCCGTCCCCGTCACCGGCGCATCATCGCCCGTCGACACTCGGCCATGGCTTTCGAATTAGAATTGCTATTCTGAATAGCTAGCGGAGCAATCGGCCCGGTGTCAACCGAAACCGATGGGTGGGCGATGTATTTCCAAACCGCATGATATGGTCGACAGAGAGCCGCTTTCCCGCATTGACAAAACCATTCGCCCACCCGCATCATTATTAGAATAAGAATTCTGTTATGGTGCCGTGGCACCTTTGGGGAGGACATCCATGGCGGATCAAGCCATCGCGGCACCGATGGGCGGTGACGTGCGCAAGGCCGGCCTGGCCCAGGGCATCATCCTGGTGATCAGCGGCTTCCTGCCGATCCTGGCGATCGTGTCGCTGACGCCGGCCGTTCCGACGATTCTCGACCATTTCCGCGATGTGGCCAACGCGTCGCTGCTGGTGCCCGTTCTGGTCTCCGCCCCCGGTCTGGCCATCGCCATCCTGGCGCCGTTCGCCGGCATCCTGGTCGACAGGTTCGGCCGCCGGCCGCTGCTGGTCTGGGCGACGCTGCTCTATGCCATCGCCGGCTCGCTGCCCTATTTCCTGGACAGTTTGCACGCCGTGATTGCCTCGCGCCTGCTGCTGGGCGTGGCGGAAGCCGCCATCCTGACCATCGTCAACACCCTGATCGCCGATTATTACGACGCGGCCGGGCGGCGTAAGTGGCTGATGATCCAGGGGCTGGCCGGTCCTGTCATGGCCACATCGGTGATCGCGCTGGCCGGCGTGCTGACGGAGCTGTCCTGGAACGGCGTGTTCCTGATTTATCTGATCGCCCTACCCATCTTTGTGGGCATGCAGTTCATGATCTTCGAACCGGGTAAGGCCACCGCCCCGCAGCCGACCCAGCCGTTGGCGGAAGAGGAGGCTTCCACCCCCTTCCCCGTGCGCGCCGTCGCACTCTATGGCGCCGTCACCCTGTTCGCCTCCACGCTTTACTACGTGTTCATCATCCAGGGCGGTCTGGCCTTCCGCGAGGTCGGCGTGGACAGTCCGGCCCGCGTCGGTGCCCTGATCTCCATGGCCAGCCTGGCCGTGCCGGTGGGTGCCCTGCTGTTCGGCTATCTGGGCAAGCGGGCCACCGCCTTGCAGATCTTCGGCTTCTTCGCGCTGCTGGGCACCGGTCTGGCCGGCATCGGCTTGGCACCGGACCATAAGTGGATGCTGGGCCTGCTGCTGCTTCAGCAGATGGGGGCCGGCATGACCGTGCCGACCCTGATCGCCTGGGCACAAAGCAAGCTGCCGTTTGCCCATCGTGGCCGCGGCATGGGCATCTGGGCGTCCTGCTTCTTCCTGGGCCAGTTCACCAGCCCGTTCTTCGTGGCCGGCGCCAAGTCGCTGACCGATGGGCGGGTGCAAAGCGCCTTCCTGGTCATGGGCATCGCCGCCCTGATTGGTGCCGCCGTTGCGCTGATCGCCTTGTTCAAGGCCAAGCCCAGCACCGACAAGCAGTATTGATCGATCCTCACGGGTTTCAGCGCTTCGGCGCTAGGTCGGCCATCGCCGGCCGCCGGGGGCCATCATCTAGGGTGGCCCCCGGTCTGACATGTCCCCTCCGGGAGACCCAGCATGTATCTCGCCGCCTGCATCGAGTGGCTGTTCGCCGCCGAGCATCCGACCTTCACCGACCGTATCCGCGCCGCCAAGGCGGCCGGGCTGACCTCCGTCGAATTCCATCTCTGGCGTGACAAGCCGCTGGCGGACATCCGCCGGACGCTGGATGAGACCGGGGTCAAACTGGCCAGCTTCGTCGTCGAACCGCGCCGTTCCATCGTCGATCCCGCGCAGCATGGCGAATTCCTGGCCGCCGTCCGCGACAGCCTGAATGCCGCCAAGGAAGCCGGTTCCCCCGCACTGGTCGTGGCATCCGGCTTCGCCCGCCCGGATGTGCCGCGCCAGGACCATTTCGACGCTGCCGTCACAGCCCTGCGCCAGGCCGCGACGCTGGCGGAAGAAGCCGGCATCCTGCTGCTGCTGGAGCCGCTGAACGACCGGGTCGAACATCCCGGCATGTATCTGGTCAGCACGACCGAAGGGCTGGACATGGTGGAGGCCGTGAACAGCCCCAACCTGCGCCTGCTTTACGACATGTATCATTCCACGGTGATGGGGGAGGACCCGGCCCAGGTGCTGGACGGCCGCTTCCATCTGGTCGGTCATGTGCAGGTCGCCGACGTGCCGGGCCGGCACCAGCCGGGCAGCGCCACCATCGACTGGTCCCGCTATGTCGGCCTGCTGCGCAACCTGGGTTATCAGGGTGCCATCGGCCTGGAATACAAGCCCACCGGACCGACACTGGAAGGGCTTGAGACAGCGCGCAAGACGCTGGGTCTTTAAGACAAACGGGAGGAAGCGGTGATGTCGACGAACCTAGAAGGGGGCGGCATCGCCGCTCCCGCCCTGTCCTGGCGCGCTAAGTTCAGCTATGGCGCCGGCGATTTCGGTTTCGGCCTGTCCTGGAACATGGTCGGGGCCTTTCTGCTGTATTTCTATACCGATGTGGCGCTGCTGCCGGTCGGATTGGTAGGCACGCTGTTCCTGCTGTCGCGGCTGCTGGATGCCGGGTTCGACCCGCTAGTCGGGCTAGCCGTGGACCGCACGCGCAGCCGCTGGGGCCGGGTGCGGCCCTATTTCCTGTTCGGGGCGATCCCGTTCGGCCTGTTCTGCGTGGCCTGCTTCTACGTGCCGCCGCTGGACCCGACGGGCAAGCTGATCTGGGCCTGTGTCAGCTTCGTCATCCTGGGTCTGCTCTATTCCATCGTGAACATCCCCTATTGCGCCCTGATGCCGATGATGACGGCACGACAGGATGAACGGGTGCAGCTGGGCAGCCTGCGTTCCGCTGGCACCGCCCTGTCGGTCATCGTCGCCACAGCGGCGACCATGCCCCTGGTCCAGGCGCTGGGCGGCGGGGATCAGGCGAAGGGCTTCCTGTGGGTGGCGATCATCGTGGCCGCCATTTCCGTGTTGCTGACGCTGAACCTGTTCTTCCAGTGCCGGGAGGCGATCCGGCCAGCGGCGGATGCCCCGCGCCCCAGCCTGTCGGCGGTGCGCGACATGTTCCGCAACCGCGCCTGGCTGGTGGTGTTCCTGTTCGCCAGCCTGAATTTCATCCGCTTCGGCGCCGTGCTGTCGGTCACGGCCTATTTCGCCATCAATATCCTGCACCAGCCCTGGATGATCTCCATCCTGCTGCCGGCCGTGTCGGGCACATTGCTGATCGGATCGGCCCTGGCCCCGCCCTATTTCAAACGGCTGGGCATCCGCACCGGCAACCGGCTGGCGCTGGCGGCTTCGCTGGTCCTGTATGCGGTGCTGCCCTTCGGGGAAGGCACACCCTGGCTGTTCCTGACAATCTACATCCTGTCCTCGGTGATGATCAGCGTCACCATGACCTGCATCTTCGCCATGGCGGCGGAGGTGGTGGATCATCACGAGGCGCAGTTCGGCACCCGCAACGAAGGGCTGCTGTCGGCCGGGGTCAGTCTGGCCGTCAAGATCGGCATGGCGCTGGGCGGGGCGATCATCGCCTTCGGCCTGGCCCAGGCGGGATACGATCCGGCCAATGTCAACGATGAAGCCCGGCAGATGGTGCATGTGCTGTATTACGCGCCTGCCATGCTGGCCATCCTGTTGCAGATCATCTGCATCGGGTTCTGGCCGGAACGGCGGGGGTGAGTTTCCAGCTTCCCGAAATGAAAAAGCCCCCGCCCGGTTGCCCGGACGGGGGAGCAGGCTTGAACTGCCTGACGGAAGTCGCTTTGGCGTAGTGCCAGCCGTCCTACACTTATTTGGCGGCGATGGTCACGGTGACGGTGTCGGCGTAATCGCCGGCGATGTACTGGTCGGAGGCGCCGACGGTAACCTTCAGGTCGGACTTCTTGTTGAACTGGGCATTGGCGCGGTCGACAACGGCCTGGCTGGTCAGCGCACCGGTGAAGCTGTCATAGTTCACCTGATAGTCGATGGTGAAGTTGCCGGACTTCAGCTTGCCGGCGTTGGCGGAGGCCAACGTGATCTTGTAGCCGGTGCCGGAGTTGCAGTTCTCGGTGACGGAGCCGACGGTCTTGTTGCTCTCACCGGCCTTCAGGGACAGGGACTGGCCCAAATCCTGGACGGCGATGGTGCAGGACAGCGCGACGTTACCCTTCAGCTGGATGGTGCCGGAAGCGTTCTGAGCCATGGCGGGGGCGGCGATGGCGGCGACGATCAGGGCGGCAGCGGCGGTCTTGGCGAGGAACTTGGTCATGATGTCTACTCCGTCGGTTCGTTCCGGTGAGGCGTTGTCGCCTTCATGGGAACCGAGGATTGCAGGCCGGATGCCAAGTGCGGACTGAGCCTAAAAGTTGAGGGATTCCGCGGCCCTCGGGGCATGTTTACGCCCCATTGACATATTGCATAGTGCAAAATAACCAATGTGATAATGCGTAATGCAAAATAAATTGCATAGTGCAACGAAATAGCCATTTTACGCTACAACCTAACCGGAAGGTTAGGTTGTGCTTGGGTGCTTGGATAAGCCCACTCTTCGAAAAAGAAAAAGGGCATGGCGTCGATCGCCATGCCCCAAGGTCACCGAACCTGAGGGAGATTAGGGGAAATTCAGGCCGGGATTTCGAGTTCCTTCGCATCGCGCGTCGTCGGCACGAAGGGCAGATAGGAGACGCGGACGCGTTCGGAAAGCTGGAGCTTGTGCAGGCCTGGTCTCAGGCCGCCATCACGCAGCACCGTCACCGTCGCCTTCTCGGCAAAGTTCCAGCGGTCGGTATATTCGGTTTCCATCTCGTCCAGCGTCCAGGTACGGCCGCGAACGGAGAAGCGGATATCCTGACGGGGGACCGGCTCGCCATCGATGATCACACCGATATCCTCGACCATCGACAGGCCGATGCCCCGGTAATAGGGCAGGCGCGCCTGGAAGGCGAAGCCCACCGTGCGGTCGCCATCCTTGACGTTGCCGAAGCCGTCTTCGCAGATCATGTATTTGTCGAACATCGGGCGGCTCCTTAAGCGGCGGTGACGGCGGGCTCGCCGATCAGCTTCTTGAACATTTCCTGCTGGCGACGGACCTGCTCGATGCTGTCCACCGGAAAGGCGTCCTGGATCCAGCGGTTGCCCTCATATTCGGAGCAGATATAGCCCTTGTAGCCGCCCTTCTTCAGGACGCGGATGATCTCGTCATAGGGGATGCAGGGCTCCACCAGATCCTCGTCCATCTGGTAGAACTTGGCATGGATGTTCCAGATGCGGTCCATATGGTCCAGCATGCGCCTGGGCTCGAACGCCGCATTGTGGCGAAGCGTGGTGGCCATGCCGATGGCAGGGCCGACGCCGCCCATCTTCTCCACTTCCAGGATCACATATTCGCTCAGCGTCCGGTCCTCGTACGCCTTGCAGATATAGTCGGCGATATGCTGGGGCACGCCGTCGCGGATGAACTTCGCCTTCCACACGGGCGGGAACTTGAACAGGAACATGCCCATATCGGGCAGGAAGCCCAGGTACTTCGACCCCGACTTCTCGAACGCCTCGGCATGGCGGATGATCCAGGGGTGGTCGAAATGCAGCGGCGCATGCACCTCGATCAGGATGCGGACATTCTTGCTTTCCGCATAATCGGCGCAGGCGACCAACACATCGGGATCGATCGATACCAGCGCGCGGGTATAGGGGCAGCCCAGGCGGGCGGCATGGTCGATATCGACCTTGCAGCTGGCCACCTGCTCCTCGAACGGCATAGGCCGGTTCTTGTACTTCTTATAATCCAGCATGAAATCGTGGCAGACCGGCGTGGTGCCGTATTTGGCCATCAGCGCATGCCAGTTGTCATAGACGGACTGGTTGAGCGGGTTGGGATAATCGGGGAAGGTCTGCTCGCTGATCAGCTCAATTCCCTTGGCACCCATCTCGGCGGAGACCTTGATCAGGTCCTCCAGCGACTTGGTGCCCAGGAAATATTCCTCCTGGTAGCTGTAGAGGCTTACACCCCTTTTGATATCGTAGTTCGACATGGAACCTATCCTGTGCTTGTCAGGGGCGGCCCCGCCGGGAGCCGGTAGGTTGCGGCGGTTTCAGGCTGTGCCCGATGGCGGGAAATGGCATCGGCTGGGACTGTATACGTCCACACAGCCAGGCGCCGATCAATTCAGTATTAGAATTATCATTCTTTTATTTGGAAATCAATCGGGCACGGAAGGGTTTGCCTTCAAATATCACCCAATTTCCCGTCATCCCGGCGAAAGCCGGGCCCCAGGGGCCACAAGATCCACCTCGACGCCGCGTCAATCAACGCCATCGACAGATCGAGCGCATTGCCCCTGGGTCCCGGCTTTCGCCGGGATGACGGATAGGAGCAGAGATTTCACAACCCCAACAGCCGCCGGTTCAGCCCCGCATCCACGCCGGCATCGGCGAAATCGTCGAAGGCGCGTTCGGTGACGCGGATGATGTGATCACGGATGAAGGGGGCCCCTTCCCGCGCGCCATCCTCCGGATGCTTCAGGGCGCATTCCCATTCGAGCACGGCCCAGCCCTCATAATCATAGGCGGCCAGTTTGGAGAAGATGCCCTTGAAGTCCACCTGCCCGTCGCCCAGCGACCGGAAACGGCCCGGCCGGTCGACCCAGCCCTGATAGCCGCCATAGACGCCCGACTTGCCATTGGGCCGGAACTCCGCGTCCTTCACATGGAAGGCGCGGATACGGGAATGGTAATGGTCGATGAAGGCCAGATAATCCAGCTGCTGGAGCACGAAATGGCTGGGATCGAACAGGATGTTGGCGCGGGGATGGCCGCCCACCAAATCCAGGAACCGTTCGAACGTCACCCCGTCATGCAGATCCTCACCGGGATGCAGTTCGAAGCAGACATCCACGCCCACCTCCTCGAACGCGTCCAGGATCGAGTGCCAGCGGCGGCCCAGCTCGGCAAACGCCTCATCGATCAGACCGGCGGGACGCTGCGGCCAGGGATAGACATAGGGCCAGGCGAGAGCGCCGGAGAAGCTGGCATGCGCCTTCAGCCCCATATTGGCGCTGGCACGGGCGGCAAACCGCAGCTGCTCCACCGCCCATTCCTGGCGCGCCTTGGGATTGCCGCGCACCGATTCGGCCGCAAATCCGTCGAACAAGGCGTCATAGGCGGGGTGGACAGCCACCAACTGGCCTTGCAGATGCGTGGACAGTTCGGTCACCGCCAACCCCTTGGCCGCCAGCTTGCCCGTCACCTCCTGCGCGTAATCCCGGCTTTCGGCGGCTTGGCGCAGGTCGAACAGGCGCCCGTCCCAGCTGGGGATCTGGATACCCTTGTAGCCCAGGCCGGCGGCCCAATCGGCGATGGCGTCGAGATTGTTGAATGGGGCCTCATCGCCCGCGAACTGCGCCAGGAAGATGCCCGGCCCCTTGATCGTGCGCATACTTTCCTCCCGGATTATTGGTTCAGACGTCCAGCCGCACCCAGCCAGCGCGTGCAGCACTATTGGCCACCGCCGTCTCGATGAACGCCATGCCGCGCAAACCCGCCTCAACACCCGGCAGGTCCGCCGGCATGGCACCGGCATGGATGGCGGCGGCGAAATCGCGATAGAGGTTGGCGAAGGCCTCGATATAGCCCTCCGGATGCCCGGTCGGCAGGCGGGTCGCGGCGCGCGCCGCCGCACCCAGATTACCGGCGCCGGCGTGCAGCATTTCCGTCCGACCATCCAGCCCGTTGATGGTGAGCGTATTCGGTGTTTCCTGCGACCAGTCGATCCCGGATTCCGTCCCGAACACCCGCAGGCGCAGGCCGTTGCGATCACCCGCCGCGATCTGGGAGGCGTGCAGAACCCCCGGCACACCGCGTTCCGACCCATCTTCGAACCGCAGCAGGATGTTGCAATCATCATCCAGCCGTCGTCCCGGCACCATGATCGACAGGTCGGCGCACAGCTCGCGCACTGCCGCCCCGCTGACGAATTCCGCCAGGTTGAAGGCGTGCACGCCGATATCGCCGATGCAGCCGCCCACACCCGACCGCGCCGGATCGGTCCGCCATCCGGCCTGTTTGCTGTCGGTCTGTTCCAGGGCGGTGGACAGCCAGCCCTGGCTGTATTCCACCACCACCTTGCGCAGCTTACCGATGCGGCCGGCAGCCACCAGAGCCCGCGCCTCCCGCACCAGCGGATAGCCCGTATAGGTGTGGGTCAGGGCATAAAGCCCCTTGGCACCCGCCGCCACGCCGGCCAATCCCTTCATCTCCGTCAGCGAAATCGCCGCCGGCTTGTCACACATCACATGCAGCCCGGCCTTCAGCGCGTCGATGCTGGCCGGGACATGCAGATGGTTGGGTGTGACGATGGCTACCATGTCGATGCCGTCGGCCCGTGACGCCTCCGCCGCGATCATCGCCTGATGGCTGGCATAGGCGCGGGTCGGGTCGATGCCATAGCCGGCACCGGCCTGGCGCGAGCGGTCGGCATCGCTGCTGAAGGCACCGGCGACCAGACGGATACGGCCGTCCAGTTCGGCCGCCATGCGATGGACGGGGCCGATGAAGCTGCCCGGACCGCCGCCGATCATGCCCAGACGCAGAATGGGTTCGCCCATCGTTTCCTCCTGACAGGTTTATTTCTTGAACAGGCGCAGGTCACGCGGCAGGCGCGTCACCAGAAAACCGACCACCAGCAGCATGCAGGCCAGCAGCGGCAAGGTCACCAGAAACGCATTGCGTGCCGCTTCCGGCGACAGGCCACCGGCAAGCGTGAAGTAGAGCCCACCGATGAGGGCGGCACCGGACGCCGCCCCCAATTGCTGCACGGCCTTCATCGTGCCCGACGCCGATCCGGCATGGATCAGATCGACGTCCGACAAGGTCACCGGCCCCAGCGGGCCGCCAACCAGCCCCATGCCCAGACCCATCAGCAGCAGGGCAGCCCCCAGCCCCACTAGCCCGCCATCGGTCCAGATCAGCACACCCAGCACCGCCAACCCCGACAGCATCACCGCAACGCCCAGGAACAGCAGCTTCAGGCCGATGCGCGGCAATGCCTTGCGGGCGATATTGCCGATGGCAACCGACGCGCCCACCGCATAGGGCACATGGACCAGGGCGGTTTCCAGCGGCGTGCAGCCTAACCCATATTGCAGGGTCAGGGTCAGGATGAACAGCAGACCCGTCGTCGTCGCCTGGAAACAGACCGATATGGACAGGCCGATGCTGAAGCCCCGGTTGGCGAACAGCACCGGATCGACCAGGCCCGTGCCCGTCCCTGCCCGGCGCTTGATATGACGGATGAACAGCAGGCCCAGCAGCGGGGCCGATGCCAGCAGGATCAGGCACCAGAGCGGCCACCCCGCCTCCCGCCCCTGCAAAAGCGGCAGCATCAGCGCCAGCAAGGTCGCGGCGATCAACGCCGTACCCGGCAGATCGACCGACCCGTCATGGCCGGACTTTCCCGGCGGCAGCAGGCGCCAGGCGGCGATCAGGCCGACAATGCCCAGCGGCCCGTTGATCAGGAAGATCGGCCGCCAGCCCAGGCCGAACAGGTCGGCCTCGATCAGCAAACCACCGATAATCGGCCCCAGCACGGCGGCGACGCCGCCCAGCACGCCGAACACCGCCAGCGCCCCGATACGTTCGGCCGGCGGATACATCACCTGGATCAATGACATGACCTGCGGCAGCATCAGCGCCGCCGTGGCCCCCTGGGCCAACCGCGCCACCACCAGCATTTCCGCGCTGACCGCCACGCCGCAGAGAAGAGAGGTCAGGGTGAAGCCCACCATGCCGGTCATGAACAGCCGGCGATAGCCTTGGGTATCGCCCAGCCGTCCGCCGGTGATCAGCAGGATGGCGAAAGCGACGGCATACCCGGCCACCATCCACTGCATCGCGGCGGTGTCGGCGCCCAGGTCGCGCTGGATCGACGGCAGCGCCACATTGACGATGGTCAGGTCGATCAAATCCATCATGAAGGCGCCGGCCACCACGACCAGGGCACGCTGGCGCCGTTTCGGCATCATGGCGGCGGCATGGTCGCTGGCGGACAAGGGCTGCCCCCGCATGCCCGTGGGGCTGGCGGCGGATGCCATGGGGATGTGCCTTTCCGTTGGGTCCGAACGGCACGCCGATTCGGATCAGAATTGTAATTCTATTTATAAACGGAAAGGCGGCCCGTCAACGATTCATCGATTGCCGTTGCGCAGATATGTCGAACACATCACCCCGACCTCGGTCTTCAGGTTCTTCCAGTCGGCCTTGGTGCCTGTATCGCCGGTCATGCCGAAACCAAGATAGCGGGCGATGGCGGAATAGGCGACGCGCAACGTCATCTCGCAGGCCAGTTCGGGCAATTCATGGCCGATCTCGTCGCGCCGGGACAGCAGGGTCGCCATCACCTTTTCCACCAGATCATCATAGCCGCGCCGGCCCATGGCCCGCACCACGGGATCGGCGGAGGCACGCAGCATCATGGGGCGTAGCACGGGCGCATTGCGCTTCAGGAATTCTGCCAGTTCCTCCACGAAATCACGGACAAGACGGTCCAGATTGGTGGATTTCTCCGCCAGACGGGCGACCATTTCCGCCTCTTCCTCGGCCATCTTCTCCATGAAACGGCGCTGCACGGCCTGGATCAGGTCATCTTTGCTGTCGAATCGGCAATAGATCGACCCAATGGAAACTTTGCCGCGCTTGGCCACGTCGGTCAGGGCGAAATCATCATTGCCGCGTTCGATCAGCAGGTCGGTCGCCGCCGCCAGCATGCGCTCGAACGAGGCCCGGCTGCGGCCCTGCTTGGGCTCGCGTCCCGCCGGGTTCAGCAACGGTTCGGCTTCCTGACCTTCATCCACCATCGACATGGACTTCCCCACTTCCCCAACGCCTGTGGCCCGAAGGCCACTTATCTGAAAACAAAGTACTGATTCTATATGGCTTACCATAAGGAACCTGGCCAGGGACCGCCAGTGCCAAAAGCCCGGGAACCATTTCTTCACCGCCAGCCGCATACAATCGTCGCAAGGTACGTCACAGAATGGCTTGACGCCCGAATGATCCTCGGCTTACATAGTTTTCAGAATTAGGGTTCTAGTTTTAGAAAAAGAACCCAGAGCCAGGCCGGCCCTAGATCGGCGCCGGCTTCATCGGGAGGAAGAAAGAGAATGCGTATCCGTTCGATGCTCCTGCTTGCCGCAGGGGCCGTAGCACTGCATGCCGGTACTGCCGCCGCCCAGACGACCGCCGCCGACAATGCGCTGGTGCTGGAAGAGATCGTGGTGACGGCCACCAAACGCGCCACCAACCTTCAGGACACGCCCATCGCCATCCGGGCGTTCGGTTCTGAAGACCTGCGGAAATCCGGCGTGTCGGATATCAACGGCCTGACCCGCCTGGCGCCGGACCTGAGCATCACCAACGACACGATCTTCACCAAGATCAGCGTGCGCGGCGTGTCCAGCCAGGACGTGTCGGAAGCGGCCGATCCGGCCCTGACCATCGGCATCGACGGCGAATATATCAACCGCCCCGTCGCCCTGAATGCCAGCTTCTTCGATCTGGAACGGATCGAGGTGCTGCGCGGTCCGCAGGGCACGCTCTATGGCCGCAACGCCACCGCTGGCGCCATCAACATCATCGCCGCCAAGCCGCAGCAGGGCCGTCTCACCGGCTTCGCCACCGTCGGCTATGGTAATTACAATGCCAAGCGGGCGGAGGGTGCGGTCAACGTTCCCGTCACCGATACGCTGGCCGTGCGTGTCTCCGGCATGCATACCGACCATGACGGCTATCGCAAGCATGGCGCCGTGGGCCGTGGCGAGAACCAGAATGTCGACGCCGCCCGCATCAGCGCCGGGTGGGAACCGACGGACAATTTCCGCGCCTATATCGCCGGTGAATATGTGAATGTCGACCAGTTGCCGCCGTCGCAGTTCGGCATCCTGGTGGCGCAGAACGGCGTGCTGACCAATGCCGCCTATGCCGCCGGCATCATCGACGCCATTCCGTCCACGACCGTGCGGGAGAATGGCGGCATTCCGTCCAACCTGACCTTCAGCGGCATCGACAAGGACAATTTCCCGCTGGGCGACCTGGGCAATTTCAACAGCGAGCAATATGCCCTGCGCGGCCGGATCGAGGTTGATTTCGACCTGGGTACGCTGGCCTATCTGGGCGGTTATCGCGACAACAAGACCAACAGCGCCCTGCCGCTGAACGGTTACCTGCCCGCGACCTTCACCTTCCGCAACAACAAGCTGAATTCGGAAACGCAGAGCCATGAAGTCCGCCTGTCCAAGACGCTGGACAGCGGCCTGTTCTATCAGGCCGGCGCCTTCTATTTCCGGGAAAAGGTCGACCTGTCGCGCGGCCTGTATCTGGAGCTGCCCCGCGCCTTCCTGAACTATTTCTACCGCCCGGACATCCTGTCCACGTCCAAGGCCGCCTTCGGTCAGGTCACGGTGCCGCTGGCAGGGCCAGACCTGTCCGTCACCGGCGGCCTGCGTTATACCGACGACGCCAAGAGCGCCACCTTCTATAATTATGCTGCCCGCTTCGGGCGTGGCGAGGGCACGACGCCGCCGGCCTTCGGGTCGCCCGGCGCCACCATCCTGAACCCGCGCTCCTCCTCCGACCAGATCACCGGCAATATCGGCATCGACTGGAAGCCGGCACCCGACAGCCTGGTCTATGGCAAGGTCAGCACCGGTTATAAGAGCGGTGGTTTCGACAGCGTCGGCGACTATGATCCCGAAGAACTGACCGCCTATGAGGTCGGCACCAAGAACCGTTTCGACGGTGGCCGCATCCAGTTCAACGCCTCGGCCTTCTATTACGACTACAAGGATCAGCAGATTCAAGTGTTCGTCGATAATAATGTCGGTGCGCGCACGCTGAACGCCGGCAAGTCGCGGGTCTGGGGTGTGGAGACCGATACCAGCCTGCTGCTGACCGCCAATGACGAACTGTCCTTCACTGTCAATTACCTGGACGCCAAGGTACAGGATTTCGCCACTTCGCTGAGCGGTGTGGATGGCAATGCGATCAATGACAGCGATCCCGCCACGCCCGGCGCCCAGCCCTTCAACCTGAAGGGCAACCGTCCGCCGCAGGCCCCGAAATGGACCCTGTCCGCCGGCTACAGCCACACGTTCGACCTGTCGAACGATGCGAACATCGTGGCGTCGGTCTTCAGCCGCTACAAGGGCACACACTACTTGTCGGTCACCAACTGGGCCGGCACGCGTCAGAAGGGTTACGTGATGACCGACCTGTCGCTGGAATATAATACCGGCGATGGCGACTTCTCGGTCCAGGCCTATGTCCGCAATGTCGAGAACAAGCAGCCCCTGGCGTTCGCGAACTTCAACGCCGCCGCCGGCGCGCTGATCTATAACAGCATCTATGGCCCGCCGCGCACGTTCGGTGCCCAGGTCACGTACCGGTTCTGATACCGGGGATCACGGATGCCGGCACTCACCCGCCGGCATCCGTTCTTTGGTACTTGCGGTTCAGATGTTGAGGGTCGAGATGAAACGGAACTTCGCCGTTCTGCGTGTCGTGGCATCGCTGCTGGCCCTGGGTGGGGCGGCCTCTGCCGCACAGGCTGCACCGGAGGTCACGACCGAAGCCGGCCGTGTCGCCGGCAAAAGCGCCAACAAGGTGGACAGTTTCCTGGGCGTCCCCTATGGCGGGGATACCGGCGGGCGGAACCGCTGGCGCGCCCCGCAGCCGGCCGCGACATGGACGGGCGTGCGCGATGCCACGCAGTTCGGTGCCGATTGCCAGCAGGACCCGCCCCATTCGCCGCCCGGCGGATCCCCCTGGTCGCCGGAATATTTCCCGACGCAGCGGATGAGCGAGGATTGCCTGTTCGTCAATGTCTGGACCCCGTCCGGCCCGCGCGATGCGAAGCGGCCGGTGATGGTCTGGATCCATGGCGGCGGGTTCGGCGGCGGTTCCGGCTCCGTCCCGCTCTATGATGGCGAAAAGCTGGCCAGTCAGGGCATCGTCGTCGTCAGCCTGAATTACCGCGTCAGCGTCTATGGCTTCCTGGCCCACCCCGCGCTGACGGCGGAGGCCGGATCGTCGGGCAATTACGGCCTGATGGATCAGGTCGCCGCCTTGCGCTGGATACAGAAGAACATCGCTTCCTTCGGCGGTGATCCCAAACAGGTGACCATCGCCGGCCAGTCCGCCGGTGCCGCCTCCGTCCATGCCCTGATGTCCTCCCCCTCTGCCGAAGGGCTGTTCATCCGCGCCATCGCCCAGAGCGGTTCCGGCATGGGCATGCCCGGCCTTACCCTGGCCGAAGCCGAAGCACGGGGTGAAAAGGTCGTGGCCGCCGCCAGTGTTGCCGGCATCGACGCATTGCGCAAGCTGCCGGTGGACCAGTTGGCCAAGGCCGCCAGGGACCCGTCCGTGGCCCCGCCGGGCATCCGCTATTTCCCCATCGTCGAAAAGGCCGTGCTGCCCGACCCTGCGCGCCAGCGCCAGGACATCCCTGTCCTGACCGGCCTGACCACTGATGAGAGCAGCGCCGGCCCCGACTGGAAGCTGACCACCAGTGCCAAACTGGACGAATTGGTCACCAAGCGTTTCGCCGCCAGTGCCACAACCTTCCGCCCCTATTACCAGGGCGATGATGGCCCGGCGGCGTCCGGTGCCGCCCAGGCGCTGCTGCGTGAACAGGCCATAGCGTCGATGATGAACTGGGCCGATGCGCGCAAGGACGGGGCCGCCCCCGTCTATGCCTATCTGTTTCAGCATCCGCAGCCCGGCACCGATGCGGCGCGGTTCGGCACCTTCCATTCCGCCGAACTGCCCTATGTCTTCGCCACGCTGGATAAGTCGACACGGCCCTTCACGAAGGCCGACCATGACATCGCCGCCACCTTCGGCGGCTACTGGGTCAATTTCGTGAAAACCGGCAACCCCAACGGCACCGGGCTGGCGCCCTGGCCGGCGGTCACCCGCGGCAAGATTATGTCCCTGGGTGACAAGGTCGGGCTCATGGAACCGATGGCTGCCGACAAGCTGAAATCCTATAAGGATTTCGTCGCCAATGGCGGGAAACTCGGGCTGTTCTGAGCCAAACCTGGAAGCAGGATGCATCACATGCACGACGCGCCAACCCATGTCACCCCCAACCGTCGCGGCGTGCTGCTGTCCGGCCTGGCCCTGGCGGTAACACCGGCCCAGGTCTGGGCACAGATGGCCGGCGGTGCCAAGGCCCCCCTGCCCACCCGGCAGCAGACCCTGCTGGACCAAGTGGCGGACCTGACCATTCCGGACACCGACACGCCCGGCGCGCTGAAGGCCGGCGTTCCCGCCTTCGTCTCCCTGGCCATGGCCCATGGTGTCTCAGGTTCAAACGTCCCTGTGCCCCCCGCCTTGTTCACGGGTGGCACGGGGCCGGAGGGGGCAAGTGCTTTGGACTGGCTGGGCTTTGAGCTGGACCTGAAGGCGGGGGGCAAGTTCCTGTCCGCCAAGCCGGATGTGCAGTTCAAGGCCCTGGCCGACCTAGACGCCCAATCCTTCACCAAGGGCAATGAGAAATCGCCCTGGCGCATGCTGAAGGGCCTGATCCTGACGGGTTATTACACGTCGGAAATCGGGGCCAGCCAGGAACTGCAATATGAACTGGTGCCGGGCCGCTGGGACCCGGACGTGCCCGTCGGCCCCAAGGAACGGGCCTGGTCAAGCGACTGGACAGCGGTGGATTTCGGATGAAGACAGATTTCGACGCGATCGTCGTCGGCTCCGGCATCACCGGCGGCTGGGCGGCAAAGGAACTGACCGAAAAGGGCCTGAAGGTCCTGATGGTCGAACGCGGCCGCACCATCGAACATGGCAGCGACTATGTCACCGAAACGCTGGCGCCGTGGGAGCTGCCGTTTCGCGGCCATGGCGATCCGGAACTGTACGCGAAGGATTTCGCCATCCAGTCGAAGAACCGGCATTTCACCGAGTTCACCCAGAACCATTTCGTCAATGACCGGGAAAACCCCTATTCGGTGGCGGAAGGCAAGGAATTCAACTGGTGGCGCAGCTATCAGCTGGGTGGCCGGTCTCTGACCTGGGGCCGCCAATCCTATCGCATGAGCGACCATGATTTCGGGGCCAACAAGAAGGATGGCTTCGGTGTCGACTGGCCCATCCGCTATGGGGATCTGAAGCCCTGGTACGACCATGTCGAACGGTTCATCGGCGTGTCGGGCCAGACCGAGGGTCTGTCATCCCTGCCCGATGGCATCTATCTGCCGCCCATGGCCCTGAACGTCCTGGAAAAGCACACCAAATCTGTGATCGAAAGCCAGTGGCCCGACCGCCGCCTGACCATCGGCCGCACCGCCAACCTGACGGTGGAGAAGGATGGGCGCGGTCCCTGCCAGTACCGCTCCATCTGTCAGCGCGGCTGTTCCTATGGCGCCTATTTCAGCACGCAGAGTTCCACCCTGCCCGCCGCCCAGGCCACGGGCAACCTGACGCTGCTGACCGATACGGTGGTGGAACAGGTGGATTATGACGTGAAGAAGAAGCGTGCCACCGGCGTGTCTGTCCTGAACGTCAAGACCGGGGTGCGAAGCCGCTATACCGCCCGCATCATCTTCATGAATGCCGGCGCCTTCAACACCAACCACGTCCTGCTGCGTTCCGCCGCGGCGGCCAACGGCCTGGGCAATTCCAGCGGGCGGCTGGGTACCCATATCATGGACCATGCCACGACCCTGGGCGGTGTCGCCCTGTTCGATCGGTTCCAGGACCGCACCACCTATGGCAACCGGCCCACGGGCGTGGTCATTCCCCGCTTCCGCAATCTGGGCGACCAGGCGGAGGGCGATTTCGTCCGCGGCTACAGTTTCCAGGGCGGGGCGCTGCGCAGCGGCTGGAGCCGTGGCAAGCGCGAGGCCGGCATCGGCGCCGACTACAAGGACAATCTGCGCGGTCCCGGCGGCTGGCGCATGGTGCTGGTCAGCTTCGCCGAAAGCCTGCCGCGCGAGACCAACCGCCTGACGCTGGACACGGTGAAGACGGACCCGTTCGGGGCACCCCTGCTCCAGATCGACTTCACCCATGGCGAGAATGAGCGCAGGGCCCTGGCCGATGCATCCAAGGAAGCCAGCGCCATGCTGACCGCCGCCGGCGGCAAGGTCATCATGTCCTTCGACCGGCCCGGCATCGGCGGCAGCGCCATTCATGAGATGGGTGGGGCCATGATGGGCCGCGACCCGCGCACATCGGTCACCAATCGTTTCAACCAGTTGCATGACGTGCCCAACGTCTTCGTGACGGATGGTGCCGCCATGGCCTCATCGGCCTGCCAGAACCCGTCGCTGACCTATATGGCGCTGACGGCGCGGGCCTGCGATGCGGCCGTCGGCATGTTGAAGGAAGGCAAAATCTGAAGCACATGCGCCCCCGAGATCATTCGATCTCTATCGACAATGCTCCTTCATCCACATCGATCAACGGGTCGGGATGGGAAAAGGCCGTCAGCATTTCCCGATCCGACACTAAAAGCCGGCTGCCCTGCACGACCAGCCCATGGTCGCGCAGGGTGGAGAAGGCGCGCGACAGGTTCTCCGCCGTCATGCCCAGGCGTGAGGCCAGTGTACGCTTGTCCAGCGACAGGGTGATCTCCCCATCCTCCCCCGCCAGTCCCAGCACATAGCAGCCCAGGCGCTGTGCCCCGGTACGCAGCTTCAGGTCCTTGACCTGCCGAACCATGCGGCGAAAGTGCCCCGCCAGCTCCGCCATCACAATGGCGGCAAGGCCGGGATCGATGGCGACGGCCCGGCGCAGCATCCGTGCATCCAGCATCAGGATACGCGAAGGCTGCAACGTCCGCGCCGACATCAGATAGGGGGCACCGGTCAGGGCCGCCGCCAGGATGAAGCTGTCAACCGGGAACAATATCTCCACCACGGCCTCATGGCGGTCATGGTTGCGGGCAAACAACTCCACCGCCCCTTCCAGCAGCACCATCAGGAAATCCGCCCGCTGCCCTTCATCGAACAGCAGGGTTCCACGCGGAAACCGCTGCATGTAGCTGCGCGACAGCAGATCGGCAGCCTGGGCTTCCGTCAGGTTGCTGAAAAAGGGAAGGCTGTGCACCAGCGCCAGGTCTTCGGAATTCATCGCAACGCCACGAACAAGGATATGGATTGGATTTCAGAATAATTCGTCGATAAAATCAAATAATCAACGAATGATATTCCCCATAATCCAAAATGTTGCGCGTGGGCAACCCGCATGTTCACCGTGCGCGCGCACCCCACCTCACCCCCCACAACTACCGCCGCAGCAACCGCCATCGCGCACGGGCAGATCGGCGAAAGCCACGCGGAGAACATCCGGCGTGGGGAACAGCTCGCGCAACCGCTCCGGCGGCACCGCATCGGGACAATCATCGATCGCACAGACGATGGAACCATCCTGCTGCGGTCCCAGGACGGCGTCAGCCGGCGCCATGTGATGTGCAGCGTCGCGGCGGAATTGGACGATCCGGGTTTGCATGTTCTTCATCTCCATAGAGGCCGAGATGGCCCCACGGATAAAAGCGCCCTCGCCCCCCGCCCGTCTTTGCGCGAGAGCAAGCTTTGCGCCCATACCATCCAGAATATAGTCGGAAATCGCGAGGGTCGTAATATCTGAATGTATATCTCGCCGTGGCCGCAGAAAAGACAGATGCCCCTGGAAAAGGCCAAAAAAACTAAGTCTTGATAAATATCAAATGCAGGAACGAATATTATTAATTGATATTCATTATCAATTTAACAAATACAAAATAAAACTACGTCGACAGAATTATTCCATATACATCTGTTGACCCCGATCAATGTTGGAACGATCCTGTCCGTTATCATGGTTCGGATAGAAAACAATATCAGGCAGGTTGTCATGGACATCACCCCCATTCCTGACAGCAGACGGTCCGAAATCCTGAAGTTCCTGTTCCTGGCCTTTGTGCTGATTCCCGTCCTGTCGGTCGGGGTGGTCGCTGCCTATGGCTTCTCCGTCTGGATGTACCAGCTGGTTGCCGGTCCGCCGACCATGTGACGGAAGCACCAAAATGACGACCACGCTCTCCCGCCGCGCCTTCTTCGGCCGCGCCACCGCACCATCCGAACCAGCCGAACGGTCGGCTGCCCCCATGCTTGCCGCTATCGCCGACACCTGTCTGGCGGAGAACGGCGCCTATTGCCGGACCTGCGGCGATGCCTGCGCACAGGATGCCATCCGCTTCCGCCTGATGCCGCGCGGCCGGTCACGGGTGGATGTGGATGCGGATCGCTGTACCGGCTGCGGCGATTGCCTGGCTCCCTGTCCCGCCGGCGCCATCAGCCTGGCCCCAGCCAAGGAGACGCCCCATGAGTCATGAGGAAATCCACATTTCCAGCATCGTCGTCCATGCGAGACCGGAACGGGTCGAGGCGGTGAAGGCCCAGATCCTGCGCCTGGATTGCGAGATCGCGCCGACCGACGGCGATGCCAGCCGGCTGGTCGTCGTCGTTGAACGCCCGCGCGAACGCCAGATCGCCGATGTGCTGGACGCCATCAACCTCATCCCAGGCGTGTTCAGCGCCCTTCTCGTCTATCACCACGCCGAACCGGCGGCTTCCCTTGCGGAGTTGATGCCATGACCCTGACCCGACGCGACTACCTTAAGGCCCAGGCCGCGGTCGCCGCCGCCACCGCCGCCGACATCACGCTGCAGGCCCAGGCCAATCCGCTGCTGACCGGTCCCGACGCCAGGATGAAATGGTCCAAGGCGCCTTGCCGCTTCTGCGGCACGGGTTGTGGCGTCATGGTCGGCGTAAAGGACAACATGGTCGTTGCCACCCATGGCGACCAGAAGGCCGAGGTCAACCGCGGCCTGAATTGCGTGAAGGGCTATTTCCTGTCCAAGATCATGTATGGCCAGGACCGGCTGACCACGCCACTGTTGCGCATGAAGGACGGCAAGTTCCACAAGGATGGCGACTTCGCGCCCGTCACCTGGGACCAGGCCTTTGACATCATGGCGGAGAAATGGAAGGCGACGCTGAAGGCCAAGGGGCCGGGAGCGATCGGCATGTTCGGGTCCGGCCAATGGACAGTGCACGAGGGCTATGCCGCGTCCAAGCTGATGAAGGCCGGCTTCCGGTCCAACAATATCGACCCCAACGCCCGCCATTGCATGGCGTCAGCCGTGGCCGGCTTCATGCGCACCTTCGGCATCGACGAGCCGATGGGATGCTATGATGACATGGAGGCGGCCGATGCCTTCGTGCTGTGGGGCAGCAACATGGCGGAGATGCACCCGGTCCTGTGGACCCGCGTCACCGACCGCCGCCTGTCGAACGAGCATGTGAAGGTGGCGGTGCTGTCCACCTACGAACATCGCTCGTTCGAGCTGGCGGACATCCCCATGGTATTCACGCCACAGACCGATCTGGCCATCCTGAACTACATCGCCAACCACATCATCAAGACGGGCCGGGTCAACAAGGCGTTCGTGGACAGGCACACGACGTTCGTGAAAGGCCGCACCGATATCGGCTATGGCCTGCGCCCCGACAATCCGCTGGAAAAGGCGGCGAAGAACGCCGCGACAGCCAACGATTCCGACCCGATGAGCTTTGACGAGTTCGCGGCCTTCGTCGCCCCTTATACGGCGGAGAAGGTGGCGGCGCAGTCGGGCGTGCCGGTATCACGTCTGAAGGCGCTGGCGGAGCTTTACGCCGATCCCAAGGTCAAGGTGATGAGCTTCTGGACCATGGGGTTCAACCAGCATACGCGCGGCGTCTGGGCCAACAACCTGCTCTACAATATCCACCTGCTGACGGGGAAGATCTCCGAGGCCGGCAACAGCCCCTTCTCCCTGACCGGGCAGCCCAGCGCCTGCGGCACGGCACGCGAGGTGGGGACCTTCTCCCACCGCCTGCCGGCCGACATGGTGGTGACCAACCCCGAACACCGCGCCCATACCGAACGTCTGTGGAAGCTGCCGGACGGCACCGTCCCGGCCAAGCCCGGCTTCCACGCCGTGCAGCAGGACCGCATGCTGAAGGATGGCAAGCTGAACTGCTATTGGGTGCAGGTGAACAACAATATGCAGGCAGCACCCAATATCGCCAACGAGACCTGGCCCGGCTATCGCAATCCCGACAATTTCATCGTCGTTTCCGACGCCTATCCCACCGTCACCACCCAGGCCGCCGACCTGATCCTGCCCGCCGCCATGTGGGTGGAAAAGGAAGGCGCCTACGGCAATGCCGAACGCCGCACCCAGGTCTGGCACCAGCTGGTGAACGCGCCGGGCGAGGCGCGGTCGGATCTCTGGCAGCTTGTGGAATTCTCCAAGCGCTTCAAGGTGGAGGAGGTGTGGCCGGCCGACCTGCTGGCCAAGGCGCCGGAATTCAGGGGCAAGACGCTCTACGACATCCTCTACCGTAACGGCCAGGTGGACCGATTCCCCGTGACGGAGTGCGACCCGGCCTATGAGAACCGCGAGGCCAAGGCCTTCGGCTTCTACATCCAGAAAGGCCTGTTCGAGGAATATGCCAGCTTCGGGCGCGGCCATGGTCACGATCTGGCCCCCTATGACACCTACCATGCCGAGCGGGGTCTGCGCTGGCCGGTGGTGGAGGGCAAGGAGACGCGCTGGCGCTTCCGCGAGGGCAGCGATCCCTATGTGCCGGCCGGTGAGGGCATGCGCTTCTACGGCCACAAGGATGGCAAAGCCCGCATCTATGCCCTGCCGTTCGAGCCCGCGGCCGAAAGCCCGGACAAGGATTACCCGTTCTGGCTCAGCACCGGCCGCGTGCTGGAACATTGGCATTCCGGTTCCATGACGCGACGTGTACCGGAACTGTACAAGGCCGTACCGCAAGCGCTCTGCTACATGCATCCCGACGATGCCCAGTCGCTGAAGGTCCGGCGTGGGCAGGAGGTGGTGGTGGCCTCGCGCCGCGGCGAGGTGCGGGTGCGGGTGGAAACACGTGGGCGCAACAAGCCGCCGCGCGGTCTGGTGTTCGTGCCCTGGTTCGATGCCGATGTGCTGATCAACCGCGTCACGCTGGACGCCACCGACCCGATCTCCAAACAGACCGATTTCAAGAAATGCGCCGTGAAGATCACGCCGGTACAGGGGGTCTGATCATGAGCAGAAACCTGCGTACACCATTGTTCCTGGCCGCACTGGCCGCCTTGACGATCTTGTCGGTGCCTTTGGGCCAGAAGGCCCTGGCCACCGACAAGGCCCCACCAGCCACCGTCCGCGACGTGGTCGGCAGCGGCCGGCCCGCCTTCACCGGTGCCGACGGGCTGAACGTGCAGGAGGCGGTGCCCATCCCCAAGGACGCCACCGACGACCGCCGCCGCCAGCGCAACTATCCCGAACAGCCGCCGGTGATCCCCCACACCATCGTCGGCTACCAGTTGGACATGAAGGTCAACAAGTGCCTGACCTGCCATGCCCGCGAATTCACCGGTGACAGCCAGGCCCCCATGGTCTCCGTCACCCATTTCCAGGACCGTGACGGACAGGTGCTGGCGGGTGTGTCCACCCGGCGCTATTTCTGCCTGCAATGCCATGTGCCGCAATCGGACGTGCAGCCGCGCGTGCCCAATATTTTCCGCGACATGGACAGCATGTCCACCCGCCCCGCGGGGGCCAAATGATGGGTATCGTGCGCAAGGCCATGGGTCTGGCCAGGGCGGCCTGGGCGGCCTTCAACCGCCCCGCCGCGCATTTGGGCATCGGCTTCCTGACCATCGGCGGCTTCGTCGCCGGCGTCCTGTGGTGGGGCGGCTTCAACACCGCCCTGGAGGTGACAAATCGGGAGGCGTTCTGCATCGGCTGTCACGAAATGAAGGACAACCCCTATGCCGACCTGAAACAGACCATCCACTATTCCAACCGGTCCGGCGTGCGCGCCAGTTGCCCGGACTGTCACGTTCCCCATAACTGGACGGACAAGATCGCCCGCAAGATGCAGGCATCCAAGGAGGTCTGGGGCAAGATTTTCGGCACGATCAACACGCCGGAGAAATTCGAGGACAAGCGCAAGGAACTGGCCAGCCACGAATGGGCACGCCTGAAGGCCAACAACTCCCTGGAATGCCGCAACTGCCACAGCATGGAATCCATGGACATCACCCGCCAGGGAGCGCGTGGCGCCGAGGCGCACCAGCGCTTCCTGTTCACCGGCCAGGCGACATGCATCGACTGTCACAAGGGCATCGCCCATCGGCTGCCCGACATGACCGGCGTACCCATCTGGACCATGCCGGCCGCCGTCAATATGGGGCATTGAGGGGTGGTTGCTCGATGCCCGTCTGCGCTTGGGCCTGACCCGGTGCGGGAACCCGCCGCCCGACCAGCGTATAGATGGCGGGCAGCAGCAGCAGGGTCAGCAGACCGCCATCCTGGCCCTGCTGGCCTTTGGCGTCCTGCGCTCCCCCCTGCCCGACCTGCGGGCGGAGGAGGATCGGGGCGGCGACGGCGACTGGCGCGGGCTGCTGGGCTTCCGTCACCTGTGGCTGGGCGCCGTCGCCCTGTTCCTTTATGTCGGGGTGGAGGTGATGGCCGGCGATGCCATCGGCATCTATGGCATGGCGTTCGGTTTGCCGTTCGAGCAGACGGCCTATTTCACATCCCTGACGCTTGCAGGCATGATGCTGGGCTATGTCGTCGGGCTGGTCCTGATCCCGCGCGTGGTCAGCCAGGAACGCTACCTTGCACTGTCCGCCCTGCTGGGTGCGGCGGCGGTGGCGGGGGCCTGGGCGACGCAGGGCTACGTCTCCGTGGGTTTCGTGGCGGCGCTGGGCTTCGCCAACGCCATGATGTGGCCCGCCATATTCCCCTTGGCCATCCAGGGGCTGGGGCGGCATACGGGCACCGGGTCCGCCATCCTGGTCATGGCCATTTCCGGCGGCGCCGTCGTGCCGCAGCTTTTCGCGCTGCTGAAGGAGGTGGCGGATTTCCAGTGGGTGTTCCTGGCGCTGATGGCGCCATCCTACCTGTTCATCTGGTATTTCGCCGTGCGCGGCAGCCGGCCCGCCTGAGGAGGAACATCATGTATTTCGACGGGGAATACCGTCTCATCGGCCATGCCGACCCTTCCCCCGCCCAGGCCGCCGTGACCGCGATGGGCGAGGATGCCTGGGGGGCGGAGACGGGGCGCCAGCAGGTCTATCGCGCCCATGCGCAGACGGAGACGGTGGGCTTGATCTTCGATCCGGACATGCGGCACACGGACGCCACCACCCAACCGGCCTTCGCACGGTTCCAGCCGTTGCTGGCACCGGTCATGGACATCATCCGGGATTTCTACGCCCGCAATCCGCCGCCGGGTGCGTCCGGCCCCGGCTATTTCCAGCGCATCATCCTGGTTCGGCTGGCGGCGGGGGGCTCCATCGGCTCCCACCGCGACAACGGTGCCTCGCTGTCACGCGCCCACCGCATCCATTTCCCCATCGTCACGGCACCGGGCGTGGATTTCGCCATCGCCGGGGTGATCCGCCATCTGGCGGCAGGCGAGATTTGGGAGATCAACAACCGCAAGCCCCATGCCGTGCGCAACCAGAGCGACCGGGCGCGCATCCACGCCATCCTGGACTACGTCCTGCCCGGCGAGGTCGTGGAGGACCCCGACGGACAGCTGGTGGCTTGATCGCTCCCGCTTTATGTATTCACCGGCGCGTGCCGTAACATTTGATCACTGGGCATGCCCGGCCCCATCTCGACATTGGTGTGACGGGGATCGAGTGCCTCGCCACATTCCGAGCAGACCAGTTTCGCGTCGAAATGCTTGCCGCATCCCTTGTGCCGATACAGCAGCGGGCGCCCTTCGGCACCGAGGCGGTGCGTATTGCTCCAGGTCACCATGGCCATGATGACGGGATAAAGGTCCATGCCGGATGGCGTCAGGCGATACTCGTACCGCGTGCGCCCCTCATGATAGGGAGCGCGGCGCAGGATGTCCGCCGCGACGAGGCCCCGCAACCGGTCCGCCAGAACATGGCGCGTGATGCCGAGCCTTGCCTGGAAATCCTCGAACCGCCGCACGCCCATGAAACAGTCGCGCAGCAGCATCAGGTTCCAACGGTCCCCAATCACCGCCACGCAGCGGGCGACCGGGCAAGCCTCCTGATCCAGTTCGTCCCAGCGCATATCGGCATGTCCGTCGGGTTCCATTCTGAAACCCAACATGCCGTGTCCGGATGGGACTGCCAATGCCGATAATGGGGTGGCGCACCCGACGGGCGGCATACCCACCGATATCCGGCGGTCGTTAAATTCTTCTCAGCGCCCAGCCGGCGGCGTTTTCGGCGGCGGTCGATGCCGGCAGCGTGGGGCCAATGATCAGTTCCAGCCGGCAATGGGCACGCAGCGACAGCTTGTCGATCTTTTCCGAACCCAGCCGTGGCAGCGGCATCGGGCTGCTCCACGTCGCCTGCGGCACCTTGAAGGCGGCGATATGGGGTGCCAGGAAATCCCGCATCTCCTGCGCCGACCCTGATTTTCCCGACCGGAAATGGATGACGCAAGCGGGGATTTCGCCCAGCCGTTCGTCGGGCAGGCCGAAGACCACGCACTCCACCACGTCCGGATGCCGGTAGATCGCCGCCTCAACCTCCTGGCAGGCGATATTCTCCCCGCCGCGGATGATGATGTCCTTCTTGCGGTCGATGATGAACAGATATCCGTCGTCATCCAGATAGCCGATATCACCGGTGCGCAGGAAACCGTCGGCGGTGAAGGCGGCGGCCGTGGCGGCCGGGTCGCGCCAATATTCCCGGAAATTGCACACCGACCGCATGGCGACCTCTCCCCGCGTTCCGCGCGGCAGGTGGCGCCCGGCTTCGTCCAGCAGGATCAGTTCGACCAGCGGCAGGGCGGCGCGGCCGGCGCTGTCCGGCTTGGCCAGGTAGTTGGAGCGGACATTGACGCTGCCGATGCCGTTGCTCTCCGTCAGGCCATAGCCGATCAGGGGCTTGCCCTCCAGTTCCGCATGCATGCGGATCACATGCCCGGGCGGGCGCGGTGCACCACCGGCGACAAAGTCGGTGACCGTGGAAAGGTCGTACAGCCCGCGTCGCCGATGGGTCAGAATCTCATAACTCATCAGCGGCACACCGACGAAATAGGTGACCTGCTCCGCCTGGATCAGGCGCATCGCCTCCTCCGCGTCCCATTTGGGCATGATCACCAGCTTGCGGCCGATGGCCATGCTCAGGAGGAAGACGGGGATTTCCCCGGTAACATGAAACAGCGGCATGCATAGCAGCGTGGCGGGCGGGCGGTTCACGTCGATCCCGTCCTCCATCGATACCTGCTGCATGACCAGCGTCTGGGCCAGATAGTTGAAGATACATTGGGTCACGGCGCGGTGGTCGGACAAGGCACCCTTCGACCGGCCGGTGGAACCGCTGGTGAACAGGATCGTCGCCCAGTCGTCCGGCACCATCCGCGGCAGTTCGGTGCGGACCGAAGCGCCTTGCAGCAGCGCGGTGACGATGTCGGGCAAGGGCTGCGCATCATCGATCACCACGATGCGCGCCTTGGCCCCGGCCAGCCGCGCGGCGCGGGGCGCATCGGCAAAGACCAGCCGGCAATCCACATCGCCTACGGCGTCAAGCAGTTCGTCGCGTTGCCACCAGCCATTGAGCAGGGTGGCCACGCCGCCGGCCATCAGAATGGCCATGTAGAAGATGATCCAGGCCGGCGAATTGCACATGGCGATGCCCACCCGGTCGCCCTGCACCACCCCGAACCGGTCGACCAGCCCGCGGGCCAGCGACTGGGCCGCGGTATAGGTGTCGCCGAAGCTGAGCCGCTCCGTACCCGATACCAGGAAGGTCTTGGCCGCATGCTCCCGACAGAAATGCCCGAAATAGGCGGGCAGCGTCGGCGGCACGCCGGCGATGACGGGAACGGTGCGGCCATCACGGTTGATGGAGCCGAGCGGCAGCGGACCGCCCGGCCCAGTGATCCGGGTCATGATCGCATCCATGCGCCGGTCCAGGTCCGTCATCATCGCTTGTTCGTCCTTCTTTTGCGGCGGTTCGGGGATCAGGTGCCGGCGGGTGCCGGCATGCGGCGCTTCAGGAAGGCCAGCTGCAGGGCGACGTTCGCTTCGAATTCCGCGTCGTAGTAGGGCGCGAAATGATTGCAGGGCAGCGTGTGGAATTCGCAGTCCCTGATGCGGTTGGCGGTGCGGCGTGCGGCAGCGGCCGGCGTGACGCTGTCGTCCGCCCCGACTACGATCAGGGCCGGTACCTTGATCTTGTGCGCGTGACGCAGCGGGCTGTACCAGGGCAGTTCCAGGAAGACGCGGGCCCGCACGGTATTGGCCCAGTTCGCATTCTTCGCAAACAGCCGCAGGTACCCGTCCCAGCATTCCGCGGTGCTGAGGGCCGCGACATCGCCGGGCCGCCCGACGATGGGAAGGTAATGCGGAAAGCCGAACCACCCGCCGACAAGGTCGCGCAACCCGGCCAGGACCAGCCGAACCGCCACATGCGGCAGCACCTCGGCCGTGCTGGCGAAACCGCTGGTGTGCGGCACCTGGGCGATGACGGCATCGACCATCCTGTTGAGGGCCGCCGTCTGCAGCACATGCCCCCCGCCGAACGAGCTGCCCCAGACCACAAGCGGCACGCCCGCGACCTCCGGCAATGCCCGCACATGGTGCACGGCGGCGTCCCAATCCTGCAAGTGCCGGCGCGGGCTGGCCCAATGGCGCGGGCTGCCTTCGCTGTCGCCGAAGGTGCGGTAGTCGAACAGGAACACGGCATAACCGGCGCGCAGGAACTTCTCCGCGAACGGGTACAGGCCTGCCGCCCGGATGGCACCGAACCCGTGCGCCATGACGATCATGGCGGCTGGCTTCGCCTCGGGCAGCAGCAGGGTGCCGGCGCAATTCGTTCCCCGGCTGACGAAGGGCTTTTCAATGGTCTTCACGGGACATCATCCTCCATGGCGCGGAAAGGAACCTTCCGCCAGCGCCCGGGCATAGGATCGGGGGGTGTAAAGGGGCAGTTCCCCATCGCGTTCGGTCGCGGCCACATAGCCGGTCATCAGCGACTGCGCCTCGCGCCTTGTCAGCAGCGACAGGAATTCCGCCCGCTCATGGCGCAGCCCGTCCTTCAACGGCAGGCGGGCGGCGACATGGACGCAGCGCTTGATCGCCGCCACCGCGTCACGCGGCCTGAGGCCCAGATAGGTGCCCAGCGCCACCGCCCTTTCCAGCAATTGCGGGGGCGGCACCAGTTCATCGACCAGGCCGATCTCCAGCGCCTCACGCGGATGGACGGGCCGCCCCTCCAGCATCACCCGCAATGCACGCTGCGGCCCCATCAGCCGCGCCATCCGCTGCGTGCCGCCGCCGCCGGGGTTGAAGCCGATCAGCACCTCGAACTGGCCGATGAAGAAGCGCGCATCGTCGGCCATGACGCGCACGTCGCAGGCCTGGACCAGCTCGCTGCCGATCCCCTGGGCCGACCCGTTCAGTGCCGCGACGAAGATCACGCTGCTGCGGTTCATGCGCAGGAACGTGGCATGCAGCCTGTCCAACTGCACCGCCCCGGCGAAGGGCAACCAGGAGATCAGCGGCCAGATGCCGGGGATTCGGCGCAGCACACCGGCGACCCGGGCCAGCAGCATGCTCCCGGCCCGGCCGACCGGAAAACCGCTCCGGCCGCCGTCATTCAGCCAGGGAATGGTGGCGTGGCTGACGAACCGTCCGGAATGGGTACCCGTCAGCACCACGACCCGCACGGTCGGATCGGTGTCCGCCCGCTTCACCAGCCCCGCCAGCGCATCCGCGATCTCCGGCCCGAATTCGGCCAGCTTCCCGCCATCGATGCGGGCGATCAGCACCGGCCCCCGTCTTTCGACATCCACGCGCCCCTTCGGCGCCTTCGGTTTCGTCATCCTGCCCTCCCCGGGGCCGAGCGGCATCCTTGCCGGGCACCCTGTCGGCACCTGGTTCGCATCCGCGTCCTTCACGTTGTTGGATCGTTTCCGTCTCGCCCGGTCGCGCTTAACCGGAGCTTTGCTTGAAGATCGCCAGCAGGTTGACGATGGCCGGCAGATGCAGGGATTCGACCCGTGTCACGAAACGGGCCGACCAGGGAATGGAGGTGCGGACCGGCAGCTTGGCCAGCACCCCGTCCGCCAGCTCGCGGGCGAACAGCCGCTCCGGCCCGCCGGTGATGAAATCCGACGCCATCACCAAGGACTTGGAGGTCGCGTAATTGTCGCAGGTGATCTGCGGCACGATCTCCACCCCCCTGGCACCCAGCCTGTGGACCCAATGGGCGGGGATATGGGGCCCGATGGATGGATAGGCTGTCAGGTCGCCGGCCCCCAGGCTGTCCCGGCCGGCCAGCGGGTGGCCGCAGCGTACGACCAGCACCATCTCCTCCTCCGGCAGGGCCTCGGCATGGAAC
This sequence comes from Niveispirillum sp. KHB5.9, assembly GCF_048066115.1. NCBI lineage: Bacteria > Pseudomonadati > Pseudomonadota > Alphaproteobacteria > Rhodospirillales > Azospirillaceae > Niveispirillum > Niveispirillum sp. KHB5.9. The sequence continues at coordinate 337,198 of NZ_JBLTYX010000002.1, forward strand.
GGCGCCAGCCCGGCCACGTCATCGCCGAAGGGACCGGCGGCGGCGTCCAGTTCGCCGTTGATGAGCCAAGCCATCAACTGCTCCGCCGACCCCGTTCGCACCGACAGGCGGATGCCGGGGAAGCGGCGATGATAATCCAGCAGCACGCAAGGCAGGTGGATCTGCTCGACGATGGGACCGACGCCCAGGGAAAGCCGCCCTTCCCGCACCGTGGCCATCAGCTCGATATGGCGCTCGATCACCTGAATCTGCCGGAACAGCGGCTCGCCGGCCCCGATGATATAGGTCGCGGCCTCCGTCGCGATCATGCCGCTGTTGGAACGGTGGAACAGCGCGATGCCGAAATGCCGCTCCAGCCGGGCCAGACGCTTGCTCAGCGTCGGCTGCGACATGTTCAGCCGTTCCGACGCCTGGCTGATGCTGCCCAGTTCAGCGATCAGCTTGATATGGCGGATATCGTCGATATCGAACATGGACTCACGCCGACTTGGCCCAGGTCAGTTTGGTCCGCCGCATCCATTCCTCCTCCTCGCCGACCTCGGGCACGATTTCACCATATTCCATGATCCATTTGGGGTTCATCTCGAACAGTTCCACATCGACCGCCCGCTCCTCCACACCCAGCGACCGGCTCAAGGTGGAACAGAGGGAGGCGCGCAGCATCCTGTTCAACTCGCCGGTCCGGCCCTTGCGGACATTGCCGAACACGAACAGGGTCGAACCGCGGCGGATTGGGATGCCGTGTGAGAAGAAGACATGGACCAGGGCCGCGGGCGCGCCGGTGACGGAGCAATGGACCTGCGTGACGATGCCGGCCAGCTTCTGGCGCTGCTCCGCCGACAAAACAAGGTTGGTGGATAGGGTATAGGCCGGCACGTCCTCGTCTCCCCGTGATCTCAATGGGCCATGTTGACGCTGATCAGGGCATGGCCCCGCCGCAGGCGCGACCGCATGAAGCCGAAGACCATGCGCGCCAGACCGAAGAGGCGCATGGTGGGCCGATAACGGCGGCTCATCGCCCGGATCAGGTTGACGGTATAGGTATGATCGGTGGCGTTCAGCACGATCTCGCTGTTCCTGCATCGCGCCCGCTCCATCCACAGCGCCGTCACCTCACGCATGAAGGCATGCCGGATATCCAGGGCCAGACCATCGGCGACAGGCAGCACCACGGCGCTGGCCGTGGATTGGGCACCCGCCACGAAGGCCTGGCCCGGCGGCGCATACATCCAGTAGCCCTCAAGGCGATGCGGGCCGAAATACTTGATGTAGATATATCGAATTCCCGCCTCGATCCGCAGGATCTGATCGGCCGTGAAGGCATCCTGCTGGACGAGGCAGAGCATCCGCACCGTTTTGACCATGAGCCTCCCTCCCGGCTTGTTGAGGGAACGCTACGGGGTTCAGGGTCGGAAGTTAAATGAATTGATTTTCGATATGTACGTAAATTCTGGAATAACGGGCCAGCCCCCGATCAGGCCACCGCCAGTTCCCGATCGACGAAATCCAGCCGGTCCTGCCCGAAGAACATGGCATCGCCGACGAAGAAGGTCGGCGCGCCGAAGACCCCGCGCTCCGCCGCAGCCTCCGTCAGGTGCCGCAACCCATCCTTGGCCCCACCCTCATTGGCGGCGGCGAACAGGGCGGCCGGGTCGAAGCCCGCACCGGCCCAGACCTTCGCCACGATGTCGGGATCATTCATGTTCCGGCCATCGACCCACAGGGCCTTGAACACGGCATCCGAATAGGGCAGCAGCCGGCCTTCCCGCTGCGCGACCACGGCACCGCGCATCAGCATCAGGGTGTTGACGGGAAAGAAGCGGTTGAAGGCGAATGGCACCTGGTAATACGCGGCGTGCCGGATCAGGTCCTGAAGCATCCAGCGCCCCTTGGCCGGCACCTCCGCCGGTGGACGGTTGCCGACGATCTTGAACAGCCCGCCCAGCAGGATGGGCGTCCACACGATCTCCGCCCCGTGGCGCTCCGCAATGGCCGGAAGCAGCTTATAGGCCAGATAGCTGGCCGGGCTGCCGTAATCGAACAGGAACTCCACCTTTTTCGCACCCATCATGTTCCCCTCCCCTTGATATTGACCGTCGGATTTTAAGTTCCTTTTTAGAACTTAGCATGCCATCCTGTTTTCCGGAAGAGAGGGGCGGGAGGATGGAATGGACGGGGATGTGCTGCGGCCGACAGTGCTTGTCATCGGTGCCGGGGATGCCACGGGCGGTGCCATCGCCCGCCGCTTCGCGCGGGAAGGCTATGCGGTGTGCGTGACGCGGCGGGAGTTGAAACGCCTTGAAGGCCTGGTGCAGCAGATCCAGGCAGATGGCGGAACGGCCCACCCGTTCGGTTCCGACGCCCGGGACGAGCAGCAGGTGATCGACCTTTTCGCCACGATCGAACGGGATATCGGCCCGCTGGCGGCCGTGATCTTCAACATCGGCGCCAATGTGCGGTTCGGCATCCGGGAAACCACGGCACGGGTCTATCGCAAGGTGTGGGAGATGGCTTGCTTCGCCGGCTTCCTGGCCGGGCGGGAGGCCGCCACGCACATGGTGCCGCGCGGCAAGGGCAGCATATTGTTCACCGGTGCCACCGCCTCCCTGCGCGGGAGCGCCGGCTTCTCCGCCTTCGCCGGCGCCAAGCATGGATTGCGGGCGCTGGCGCAAAGCATGGCCAGGGAACTGGGGCCATCGGGCATCCATGTCGGGCACCTGATCATCGACGGCGCCATCGACACGGAATTCATCCGGGAGAATTTCCCCGAAAGGTACGCCCTGAAGGACCAGGACGGCATCCTGGAGCCTGCGCAGATCGCCGAGGCGTTCTGGCAGATGCACGCCCAGCACCGCACCGCCTGGACTTTCGAACAGGACCTCCGCCCCTGGATGGAGACCTGGTAGGCATCACCAGGCAAAAAGCCCCGGCAAGATTTCGATCTTGCCGGGGCTTCTGTATTGATGCCTGGATGCGGAGCGGAATTCACCGATGTTCTGACAGTCTATCCGCTCACCGCGGCGTCCAGCCGCCGGCCTTTACGGTGAGCTGCGGCAGAGCCGCGACGACGTCGGACCAGGAGACATACTTGAAGTTGGTGGCGTTGGGCTTGCCGCTCAAGCCGTTCAGGTCGTCATTATAGCCGTCCTGGACCATCAGCAGCCCCTGCGGATATCCCGGCAGCGGGATCGACACCAGCTCCGCCCCATCGCATTCCTGACCGGCATCGATGGGGCCGTTGGCGGTCAGCCGGAAGCTGCCCAGGTAACGGTTCTCCCCGCCCCGTTCGAAGATGGCAAAACTGTCATCCAAGCCGCCATTGTCGGAATGGCCGCCATCGCCATGCGCATCGCCCTGGCTGGACGCGATCAGATAGCCGGTGCCATCGGCTCCACGGTAAAGCGCCAGCCCCTCCACATCACGGGCGATCCTGCTGTCCTGGTTGTTGAACGGGCTCTTCACCGATCCGCGCGTCTCATAGAAGGGCCTGTCCTCGGCCTGGCCCGTCGTCAGGTTTACCCGCCACAGGCCCACATCCTCCTGCCCCGCGAACAGGGTGCCGGCCTCGGCATCGACCACCAGCCCCTCGAACTGCGGTGACCAGTCCTGCGCCGGATCGGTCTCGCTCTCCGCCCACAAATCCTGGCCCTTGTGGCTGGTGGGGAAGTCCCAGTGGCGGGTGCGCTCGTGGCCCACCGTGCCGTCGGCCTTCACCACCAGCCGCTGTTCGGCCAGGCGGGCCGCCTTGCGCTGCGCCACCACGGCGCGGACCTCGCCGGTGGCCTTGTCCTGCCACAGGGTCAGACCATAGGCGCTGACCTGATCGGCCACCGGATTGTCGATCTCGCTCTTGCCGTCGGGCGACAGGCGGGTGGGGAAGACCTGACCCTGGTTGGGGTCGGTGATATCGGTCAGAGGGCTGGTGGGGTTGGCCGGATCGATGGCCCAGACCATCAGCCGGTCGCGGCCACGGTCGCTGGCCACGGCGATGTCGAAGCTGCTGCCGTCGGGACGCTTCAGCCCATAGGCCACGTCGACATTGTTGTAGCGGCCATCGGGCTCGGCATCGATGCGCTGCACCAGATTGCCCTGAAGATCATAGACCCGCAGGCCCGATCCCTTCACCGCCGTGATCATCAGGCTCTTGCCCGGATCATCCGGGTGCAGCCAGAAGGACGGATCATCGGCGTCCCCCTTCTGCGCGCTGTCGGGCATGCCGGGCGCGGTCTCCGCCACAGGCTTGACCAACGGAAGCGGGGCATAGGCCATGGGCTGTTCCTTGCCGCAGGCGGTCAGAAGCAGCAGGGCCGCAATCGGGATCAGCGCACGCATGGTTTGGACCTCCCATTGTGTTTCTAAGGTTCTTCTCAGGGAAAGCGCCCCCCTGCCATGGGGGTTGTGTCATCGATACCGGTCTTACCGCATCGTCGGGATGACGAAGCTCTGGTCCACGACCGCACCCTGCCGGCGCGGCCAGCGCTGGGTGACGGTCTTGGTGCGGGTGAAGAAGCGGATGCCATCCACCCCATATTGGTTCAGATCGCCGAAGCCCGAGCGTTTCCAGCCACCGAAACTGTGATAGGCGACGGGAACCGGGATCGGCACATTGATGCCGACCATGCCGATTTCGACTTGATCGGCGAATTCGCGAGCGGCATCGCCATTGGCGGTGAAGATGGCCACGCCATTGCCATAGGCATGGCGGGTGGGCAGGCTGATGGCTTCGGCAAAGCTGTCGGCCCGCACGATCTGCAGCACGGGACCGAAAATCTCGTCACGATAGGCCTGCATGTCCGGCTTCACATGGTCGAACAGGGTCGGGCCCAGGAAGTACCCTTCCTCATGGCCCTGCAGGCTGAGGCCGCGCCCGTCGACCACCAGCTCCGCCCCCTCCTCCACGCCCAGCGCGATGTAGCGTTCGATGCGGGCCTTGTGCTGGGCGGTGACGACGGGGCCGTAATGGGCCTGTTCGTCGGTGGAGACGCCGACGCGCAACCCGCCGATGGCCGACACCAGCTTTTCCCGCAGCGCCAGGGCCGTGCGTTCACCCACCGGCACGACGACGGGCAGGGCCATGCAGCGCTCACCGGCCGAGCCATAGGCAGCGCCGATGATATCGGCCACGGCCTGGTCCAGGTCGGCGTCGGGCAGGATGATGCCATGGTTCTTGGCCCCGCCCATGCACTGCATGCGCTTGCCGGCGGCCGAGCCACGGTTATAGACGGCTTGGGCGATGTCGCTGGAACCCACGAAGCTGACGGCACGGATGCTGGGATGGTCCAGGATGCCCTCCACCGCCGACTTGTCGCCCTGCACGACATTGACGATGCCGGGCGGCAACCCCGCCTCCATCAGCAGTTCGGCCAGACGTACAGGCACCGACGGATCGCGTTCCGACGGTTTCAGGATGAAGGCATTGCCCGCCGCCACGGCCGGCCCCATCATCCACAGCGGGATCATGGCCGGGAAGTTGAACGGCGTGATGCCGGCCACCACACCCAGCGGCTGACGCATGGAATAGACATCGATGCCGGGGCCGGCCCCCTGGGTGTAATCGCCCTTCAGCAGATGCGGGATGCCGCAGACGAATTCGATCACCTCCAGCCCGCGCTGGATATCGCCCTTGGCGTCGGCGATGACCTTGCCATGTTCGCATGACAGCAGATGGGCCAGCTCGTCCAAGTGCTTTTCAAGCAGATGCTTGAAATTGAACATGACACGGGCCCGGCGCTGCGGGTTCAGGGCGGCCCAGGCCGGTTGGGCCCGGCTGGCCGATGCGATGGCCGTATCCAGTTCGCCGTCACTGGCCAGCGCCACACGGGCCTGCACCTGACCGGAATTGGGGTCGAACACGTCGGCATAGCGGCCGGACCGTCCAGGCACGCGCTGCCCGTCGATGAAATGCGAAATCTCGCGCATCGTTGGCATTCCTTGCGATGAAGACCGTAGGTCAGGTCGAGGCGTGAGCCGAGCCCTGACAGCATTGCTTTCAATCCGCTTCTGTCAGGGCTCGCCTGCGGCTCGACCTGACCTACGGCTTGATGATCCATTCATGGGCGGGGTCGTTGTGGAAGCGCCAGCGGCGCTCCGGTCCCGCCATCACGTTCAGGTAATAAAGATCGTATCCATGGGCCGCTCCCACCGGGTGGTATCCGCGCGGCACCATCACCACATCGCCATCCTCCACCGCGATGGTCTCGTCCAGCGAACGATCGTCGGTATAGACGCGCTGGAAGGCGAAACCCTGGGGCGGATGCAGGCGGTGGTAATAGGTTTCCTCCAGCAGGGTCTCATCATCTCCGCGCGCCGTGTCGTGCTTGTGCGGCGGGTAGCTGGACCAATGGCCACCGGGCGTGACCACCTCCACCACCAGCAGACTGTCGGCCCGCTCACCCTCGGGCAGGATGTTGCGGACATGGCGGGTATTGGTCCCCTGCCCCCGCACCTCCCGCCCCATGCGGGCCGGTGCGATCAGGCGGGCATCACCGCCGGGACGGCCAGGGGCGGAACAGATGGCCAGTTCCACCGGGCCCTCGGCTGTGACGCTGTAGGGCGTGCCGGCGGGGATGTAGGCGGCACCGGGGGCGGCGTCGACGAAGGGGCTTTCCCGGCCGCCGGTGATGCCCAGATCGGTGTCGCCAGCCGTGATGCGGGCGCTGCCAGCCACCAGCACCAGGCACAGTTCGCGGGTCGTCTCCAGCCCGTGTACGCTCTGGCCCGGCTTCAGCTGGTGCAGGGCGAAGCCGACATGGCCCCAGCCGGCACTTTCCGGCGTCACCGACAGGGTGCGGCCATCGGCGTCGGGCGTGGTGGGACGAACGCGAAGCTGGCTCATGACGCCCTCCCAACCACTGTCAGGCCGGCCGCCGCAGCGGCCTCGTTCAGGGTGCGGATACCAATGCGGCCATATTCGGCCGGCGGGGCGATGGCGGGATCCTGTTCGGCTTCCACGATCACCCAGCCCTGATAGCCGATCTCGGCCAGCACCTTCATCACGGCGGTGAAGTCGGTGCCGCCATCACCGGGCACGGTGAACATGCCGGCCAGCACCCCGTCCAGGAAGCTCATCCCCGTTTCCCGCACGCGGGCGAAGACATCCTTGCGGTAATCCTTGCAATGGACATGGGCCACGCGTTCGGGATGGTCGCGCAGCAAGGCCAGCGGATCGACCCCGCCCAGCACGGCATGGCCGGTATCGACGGTCAGACCGACGCTGGGTCCCGTATGGCGCAGGAACGCATCCAGATCGGCCGGCCGTTCCACCACCGTGCCCAGATGGTGGTGATAGGCCATGCGCATGCTCTGGCTTTTCAGGTAATCCGAGACCTCGGTCAGCCGGGTGCCGAACTGCTTCCACTCGGCTTCCGACAGCGACGGCGTGTCGTTCAGCGGGATTTCCTTGCGGCAATGGATGGCGTTGCTGGTCTCCGCGAACACGAACACGTTGGTGCCCAGCGCCTTCAGCAGGGCCAGGTGCGGTTGCAACGCCGCGATCTCCGCCGCCGCGTCCTGGGCCAGCAGGTTGCCGCTGTACCAGCCGCCGACCAGATCCAGATCGTAGCTGCCCAGCAGGTCGCGCAGGGCCGCCGGATCGCGGGGAAAGCGGCCCCCCAGCTCGATCCCGGTAAAGCCCAGGTCACGCGTGTCGGACAGCACCGTGGAGAGCGGCGTGTCGCCACCCAGTTCGGGCATGTCGTCATTGATCCAGGCGATGGGGCTGACACCGAAACGGATGCTCATGGTCACAGGCCTTCGTTGATCTTGGTTTCATAGGCGGCGCGCGCCTGGCGCACCTGCTCACGCGATGAGGTTTCCGGCACCGCCACGTCCCACCAGGCGCCACCGCCGGCGTCGCTGGGTCGCGGGTCCGTATCGATGACGATGACGCTGCTGCGGTCGGCGGCCCGCGCACGGGCCAGGGCCGCCTCCAGCTCCGCGATGCTCGCCACCTTCTCGCCCCGCGCGCCCAGGCTGGCGGCATGGGCGGCGAAATCGGTGTCGGGCATGGTGCGGTGGCGGGCGTCAGCCAGCAGATTGTTGAAGGGCGCACCGCCCGTGGCCGCCTGCAACCGGTTGATGCAGCCGAAACCGCGATTGTCCAGCAGGGTGACGATCAGCTTCGCCCCGAGCATGATCGACACGGCCAGTTCGGAATTCATCATCAGGTAGGACCCGTCGCCCACCATGACATGCACTTCCCGCTGCGGCTGGGCCAGGGCGACACCGACACCGCCCGCGATCTCGTACCCCATGCAGGAATAGCCATATTCCATGTGGTAACCGCCGGGCCGCACCACCCGCCACAACTTGTGCAGGTCGCCAGGCAAGCCGCCGGCGGCACAGACGACGATGGCATCATCGGCGGCCGATCGCTGCACGGCACCGATCACCTGCGCATCGGTGGGCAGGCCGGAAGTGGTAGTGGTGGGGGCGGCCGTCACAAGGTCCACGTTCGCGTGCCAGTCGGCCAGGGCAGTACCCAGCCCCGCCACCCAGTCGCGCGGTGCCGTCCAGCCCGACAACCCAGCGGCCAGCAGGTCCAGCACCCGTCCGGCATCGCCGACCACCGGTTCCGCCCCATGCTTGTGGGCATCGAAGGGGGTGATATTCACCTGCACCAGATCGCGGCCCGTGCCATGGACCAGACGGCGGGAACCGGTGGTGAAATCGGCCAGACGCGTGCCGATGCCGACGATCAGGTCGGCCTCTGCCGCCGCCTTGTTGGCGGCCGCACTGCCGGTGACGCCGATGGCGCCCAGATTGGCGGGATGGTCCCAGGAAAGCGCACCCTTGCCGGCCTGCGTTTCCGCCACCGGCATACCGGTGGCGCTGGCGAAGCGGGCGAGCGTGTCACCGGCCTGGGCGTAATGCACGCCGCCACCGGCGATGATCAGGGGGCGCTTTGCCTTGGACAGCTTGTCCCGCAGCAGCGCCAGTTCGCGCGGATCGGGCTCCACCCGGCGGAAATGCCAAAGGCGGGGCGCGAAGAAACTTTCCGGCCAGTCATAGGCCTCGGTCTGCGTGTCCTGACAGAAGGCTAGTGTCACCGGCCCGCAATCGGCCGGATCGGTCAGCACCGCCATGGCACGGGGCAGCGCGTCCAGCAATTGTTCGGCCCGCTGGATACGGTCGAAATAGCGCGAGACCGGACGGAAGCAGTCGTTCGCCGACACGGTGCCGTCGCCGAAATCCTCCACCTGTTGCAATACCGGGTCGGGCCGGCGGCTGGCGAAGATATCGCCGGGCAGGAACAGCACGGGCAGGCGGTTGACATGGGCCAGGGCCGCCGCCGTCACCATGTTGGTCGCCCCCGGCCCGATGGAACTGGTGCAGACCATGGCCCGGCGGCGCCCCTTGGCCTTGGCATAGGCGATGGCGGCATGGGCCATGCCCTGTTCATTATGGGCGCGATAGGTGGGCAGCACGTCGCCCATGCCGTGCAGCGCCTCGCCCAGGCCCGCGACATTGCCATGGCCGAAGATGGCCCAGACCCCGGCGAAGAACGGCACGGGGCCGTCGTCGCCCTCTACCATCTGGGCCGCCAGCCAGCGGGTTGTGGCCTGTGCGGCGGTCAGTCGGATCGTGCTCATGCTGCCATCCCCTGTTCGCGGGCATCCCGCCAGGCCGTGACCAGCCGCCTCAGCTTGCCGGCCAGGGCCTCCACGGCCTGTTCATCATCGATGGCGCCGGTCAGCCACTGCCTAGCCACATCGTGGAAGATGGTACGGCCCACGGCGAAGCCCTTCACCTGCGGGAAGGTCGCCGCCACCTGGAAGGAGGCGACAAGTTCCTCCTCCGGCGCCGACAGGCCCAGCAGGACGATGCCACGGCATAACGGGTCGTTCTGTTCGACCACCTGGGAGATGCGGCCCCAGGCGGCCGCATCCTCCACCGGTTCCAGCTTCCACCAGTCGGGCCGGATGCCCAGATCGTAGAAGCGCTGAAGCGCACGGGCGACGGTGTCGCTGTCCACGGACATGCCGGCCGGCACGATCACTTCCAGCAGCAATTCATGGCGGGTCTTGCGGCAGGCATCGAACAGGCGCAGCAACTGCCGCTCCTGGCGTTCCTTCAGGTCGGCCGGGTCGTCGGGATGGTAGAAGACCAGGCATTTCACCACATGGTTCAGCGGCCATTCCGCCAGTTCGGTGGCCACGTCGGCGCTGCTCTCGAACACCAAAGGCCGCGATTTCGGCTCCTCGATGGGCCGGCCGATCCAGTAGGGGAAGTCGCCGGCCTTGGCCAGGGCATCGAAGCCGAAGCGCCCGTCCAGCAGCACGCCGAACCGCGCATCGCCGCCGGCCACCCGGTCCAGTGCCGCCAAAGCCAGGGTCTTGAAGGCCGGCACAAGGCCAATATCCACGCCCAGCTCCGCCGCCAGATCCTCGAACTGGCTGCGATGATCGATGGCCAGGACGGTCAGCTCCGGATAGGTCCCCTCGCGCGTCGTGGCCCAATGCACATGTTCCAGGTCCGCATCCTCGCGCAGGCGGAACGGGCGGTCATCATCGGCCAGGAACTGTTCCAGCTCCGTCCAGGTCGGCATGGCCGGGGCACAGCCATGGCGCGACACGACGATCGCCCCGCAGGCATTGCCCAGCTCGCAGCATTCCTCCAGCGACAGGTCACGCAGCCAGCCGCGCAGGAACCCGGCCATGAAGGCATCGCCGGCGCCTAAGACATTGTAAACCTCCACCGGGAAGCCGCGGGCGCCGATACCGTCATCCAGGCTGTCGGGAATGGCACCGGGGAAGGCCACGCAGCCCAGCGGCCCGCGCTTGGTCACCAGCAGCGCATCGGTTTTGGCGCGGATGGCCTTCAGGCAGGCGATGGTGTCGGTGCTGCCGCCCAGGATATGCACCTCCTCCTCCGTGCCGACGATCAGGTCGCAGAGCGGCAGCACCTCCTGCAGGCTCTCCGTCACCGCCCCGTGGGCGACGAAGCGGTTTTCGCCTGCGTCGCGGCCGGTCAGGCCCCAGAGCACGGGGCGGTAGTCGATGTCGAAGACCACGCGCCCGCCGGCCGCCCGCACGGCACGCGCCGCCTTCAGGCTGGCGGCCCGCACGCCCGGCTGCGACAGATGGGTGCCGTTGATCAGCACGGACCGCGCGCGGGCCACCAGTTCCAGATCCACATCCTCGGGCACCAGCGCCATGTCGGCGCAATTCTCCCGGTAGAAGATCAGGGGGAAACTATGCCGGTCGCGGATACCCAGGATGACCAAAGCCGTCAGCCGCGCCGGATCGGACAGCACGCCACTGGTCTCCACGCCCTCACGTTCCAGCTGTTCGGCGATGAAACGGCCCATATGGTCGGCACCGACACGGGTCAGCAAGCCGGTGCGCAGGCCCAGCCGGGCGCCGCCCACGGCGGTGTTGGTGGGGCTGCCGCCGACATATTTGGCAAACGACGCCATATCCTCCAGCCGGCCGCCAACCTGCTGTCCGTAAAGATCGACGCTGGACCGGCCGATGGCCAGAAGGTCCAGGGTTTGATGGTCCTGCGGCATTCAAGCGCTCCCCATGCGTTTTATCGCTGGGCCCGTTGGTCCGGGCCGTGATCTCGCCTCCATAGCTATGGCGTTTCATTGTGGAATGCAATAAAAATTTCATTCTATTAAAAAATAGAACGAACGCTTCGTTGCTACCCCTTGCGTGCCTTGCGCTTCGGCGGTACCGGTTCCTCGGGCTTTTCCTCCGCCGCGAAGGCCAGGCCTATGGCCAGGGCCTGGGCCAGACAGATGGAAGCGGCCAGCGACCGGAAACCCCGCACCTCCGACTCCCGGACCTGCAGCACACAATTGGCGGGCTTGGCGATGGGGCTGACCAGGCTGTCGGAAATGGCCAGGATGTCGGCGCCTTGCTCCACCGCGCGTTCCACCAGTTCCAGCGTTTCGCCGGCATAGGGCTGATAGGAAATGCCGATCAACAGGTCGCCCTTGCGGATGCCGCCCATCTGCTGGCGCGCCAGCCCCGCCACCCCGTCGATCAGGATGGTGCGCCGCCCCACCTGCTGCAGCAGATAGGCTAGGTACGAGGCAACCGGAAAGGAACGGCGAAAACCGGCGACATAGATGGTATCGGCTGCCTGGATCAGGCGGATGGCGGCGTCGGCCTGTTCCACCGTGGCCGGCTGTTCCAGCGTCTGCAACGCCAGGACATTGCCGCGCACGAATTCCGCCAGCAATTCCGCCGGATTGGTGGCCGGGTTGGCGACCATGCTCTGCGCGAAGCTGCGCACCCGCTCGCCATAGTTAAGCGCGGCATTGCCCGACACCAGCCCATCGCGGAACAGCCGCTGCATCTGGCTGGCACCGGAGAAGCCGAAGGTCTTGGCAAAGCGGATGATGGCGGACGGCTGCACATTCGTGCGTTCCGCGATGACGGCCAGCGTTTCCAGCGCCGTCTCATTCGGCTGGTCCAGCACGAAGCGGGCGATCTGTTTCAGGCGCTTGGACAGGCCGTCATACCGTTCCAGGATCAGAGCCCGCAACTCGTCGGCCGTGGCCGGCGGTGTCGTCAGGTCCGGCGTTTCGTCTTCCATCATGCCCCTCGGTTCCAACATGCCCATGGATAGAATATCCGTTCCGGCATGGAATATCGACCATCGAACGTGGATGGCAAATCAATTCCATTTTTTAAATAGAACGAATTTTCATTCCATGATAATCCTCCCCGAAAGGCGGCATCCGACCGCCACCAGGGAGGTTTTCCATGTTCAAGATCGCACAATTGGGGGCCGGCCGGATGGGCAGCGTCCATGCCGGCAATGCCGCCGCCCATCCGTCGCTCGACCTTGCCTATATCGTCGATCCGCGCGCCGATGCGGCAAACCGGCTGGCCCAGGCCACGGGCGCCAAGGTGGCCACGCTGGAACAGGTGCTGGCCGACGGGGATGTGAAGGGCGTGATCGTGGCCAGCGCCACCGATTGCCACTTGGACCATGTGCTGGCCGCACTGGGTGCCGGCAAACCGGTCTTCTGTGAAAAGCCGCTGGACCTGGACCTTGCCCGGCTGCGCGCGGCGGAAAGCCATTTCGGCCCGCAGGCCCCAGCCCTGTTCGTGGCCTTCAACCGCCGTTTCGACCGGCATGTGCGGGCGCTGAAGGCGCGTATCGACAGCGGCGCCATCGGCAATCTGGAAACCCTGCATGTCGTGAACCACGACCCGGAAAGCCCGCCGGCCGGCTTCATCCCCGGCAGCGGTGGCCTGTTCAAGGATTTCACCATCCACGACCTGGACCTCGCCCCCTGGATGCTGGGGGAGAAGGTGGTGGAGATTTTCGCCTGGGCCTCCTGCCTGGTCGATCCGGAGATCGGGCGGCTGGGCGATGTGGATACCGCCAAGCTGGTGCTGCGCACCGGCAGCGGCCGGCTCTGCACCCTGTCGAACAGCCGCCGGACCGGCTATGGCTATGACCAGCGGATCGAGGCATTTGGATCAAAGGGCATGGCGCGCATGGACAATGAGGTGCGCAGCACGGTTGGGGTCTGGGGGGCCGACGGCGCTCAGGCCGATGCCTTCCCCTACGCCTTCATGGACCGCTATGCCGGTGCGTACGCCGCCGAGCTTGACCATTTCGCCCAGGTGCTGGCCGGCAAGGCCAGGCCTGAAACCGGATACCAGGCCAGCATCGACGCGCTGGCCCTGGCCGAAGCGGCGGCTTTGTCCGTCCGGACCGGCCAGCCTGTTAAACTGTGACCAGGGATCAGAACATGCATGACATCGCCATTCTCGGCGCCGGCCGCATCGGCCGCATCCATGCCGCCAACGCCGCCCGCCATCCGGGCCTGCGCCTGAAATATATTGTCGATCCGGTGGCCGCCGCAGCGGAAGCCCTGGCGGCAGAGACCGGTGCACAGTTAGCGTCCCTGGATGCCGCCCTGGCCGACCCGTCGGTGGCCGGCGTGATCATCGCCAGTTCCACCGACACGCATCTGGACTATAGCTGCCGCGCCGTCGTCGCCGGCAAGGCGGTGTTCTGCGAAAAGCCCATCGACCAGAATCTGAAACGCGCCCGCTCTGCCTCCGCCACGCTGGCCGGTGCCCGCCTGTTCCTGGGCTTCAACCGCCGCTTCGACCCGCATTTCCAGGCGCTGAAGGCGCGGCTAGACAGCGGTGTGGTGGGCAATCTGGAGACGGTGCAGATCACCAGCCATGACCCCGCCCCGCCGCCCGTCTCCTACATCAAGGTGTCGGGCGGCATCTTCAAGGATATGAGCATCCATGATTTCGACATGGCGCGCTGGCTCCTGGCCGAGCCGGTAACCCAGGTCTATGCCGCCGCCAGCTGCCTGGTCGATCCCGCCATCGGGGAAGCCGGCGACGTGGATACGGCCAAGATCCTGCTGCGCACCGGCAGCGGCAAGCTCTGCGTCATCTCCAACAGCCGGCGCAGCGGCTATGGCTATGACCAACGGATCGAGGCGTTCGGGTCCAAGGGCATGGTCAAGGCCGACAATGTGCTGGAAAGCACCGTGTCGGTCTGGGGGGCGGAGGGTGCGGCCGCCGACCGGTTGCAGAACTTCTTCCTGGACCGCTACGCCGCCGCCTACCGCCTGGAAATGGACCATTTCGCCGATATCCTGTCGGGCAAAGCAGCCCCCGCCATCACCTATGAGGATGGGGTGGGTGCGCTGGCTCTGGCCGAGGCGGCGGCGCAATCGGCGCAGTCGGGCCAGGTGGTGACGCTGTAGGCATTGAGCCCGGTTACGCGGAAGAAGCCCGCCCAGGAACGATCCGGGGCGGGCTTTTTGCCGCCCATATCACACCTCTCAACACCTTCCCGGCGAAGCCCCTGGTGTTCGCACCATCATTCCCACTCTCTCCACCGTCACCCCGACGAAGGCCGGGGCTCAAGTCGTAGAGCGAAGCGCTTGTCATCTGGGCCCCGGCCTCCGCCGGGGTGACGGTGGATATTGATGAAACCCTCACGGCCCAAAATCTCGCGGAGGGTTGAGAAGGTGCTTTATTGCAAGGAGATAGGTTAAGCAAAAAAACCGCCCCGGATCGCTCCGGGGCGGCAGAACCGACGGCCACCAATGATGGGAAGGAGAGGAACCGTCAGGGTTGAGAGGCGGATTTCAGCTTGGCGTCGACCAGACCGAAGAAGTCGTCCGCCCGGCAAATCGTCTTGTCCTTGCCCTTGGCGCAGCCGGGCAAGGGCATGTAGGTGACGACGGCCGGATTGGCCTTCAAGTCCAGCAGTTCCAGGTTGCGCAGCTGGTCCATGGTCTGGGCGCGATAGAAAGCGCGGACGAAGCGCTTGCCACCCTTGTCGCGCAGCAACTCGATGCCGATGGCCCCGCCCGGCGGCGTGTCGTCGGCCGGATAGCTGTCGATGTGCCAATGCAGGTCCAGCATGCCGGCCAGGTCGGCGATGTTGGTGTCATGCCCGGCCATCAGCGCCAGCTTCACCTTGTCGTCCTGAAGATAGGACAGCATCTGCCGCATGATGGGGGCGGCCGCCCGGTCTGCGATATAGCCGGGCCGGTTCTCATATTTGAACTTCACGGGGTGGAAATTCAGCATCAGCTCGATATCGGCACGGCTGACCCGGCCCCAGGCCACCTCTGCCATCGTCTTGCCTTCCAGATATTCCAGCAGGAAGGTCTGGCTGATGGTGGAACCCTGGCCGAAGGCGCCGCCGACATCGGGCCGCCCCTCGTCAGGGTCGTTCTCCAGTGCCGTGGGCAGGTCGGTGAGCTTGCAGCCGGCGGGCAGCTTCTTCTTGGCGCACCAGTCATCACTCTGCCGGCCCAGGGCCCTTTGCAGGGTGTCGAACTCCTTACTGTACCGCGCCATCTCCGCCGACAGGCCACCCGGCGGTAGATGCGCGGAAGAGGCGGCCATGGCCTTGGCGGGGTCCAGCTTGGCGCCGTTGAAGGTGAGGGGGTGGAAGACCTTATCCTCCTCATCCCCCTTGGGATGGGACACCTCCACCGCACAGCCGGGGGCGAAACCTTCCGCCACGCTTTGGGCAGTGCGGATGGCGCGTTCCTTGGCGCTGGCTTCAACCTTGTACTGACCCGGTGCCGGGCAACCCTCGGCCGGGAACAGGCCGCGGGCGGTGAGGAACTGGCGGTCGAAGCGACCCAGCAGGGCCACACCGGCGGCACCGCGATCGGTCAGGTTGCCGTAGGGCACCGACCAGGCGGGCCATGCGCCTTCCGCCAGACCGGCTGCCGGTTCCTTGGTGGGGGGGCGGATGCCGTGGCGGGTGAACATCGCCACCTTTTCCAGGGTCAGGCCCGCCGGCTGGGCCGGCAGTTCTACCGCACCGGCCGTCAGCGGCAGGGCCAGGGCGGTCGCCGCCAGCAGCGGACGCAACAACGTATGCATCGTTCGATCTCCCTCTTCGCTTGGCCGCATCAGTATTTGAACTGCGCGCCCAGCTTGAAGGAACGGCCATAGCGCTCCGCCTCGGCCAGCAGGTGCTTCTCGCCGATATAGCGGCGGAACTTGGCATCGGTCAGGTTGGCACCTTCCACATACACCTCGACCTGTTCGGTGAAGTTGTAGCCCAGGCGGGCATCCATGGCGCCGTTGCTGTCAGTATAGATGTCGGTCGCCTTGTTGGCCCCCACCGTATCCAGGAAGGGCGAACGGTAGGAATAGGCGACGCGCGCGGACAGTCCGTCCTTCTCGTAATAGATCTGGGCGGACGCCACACGCTTGGACTGGCTGAACATGGGCAGCGTATCGCTGCGGCCCAGCACGCCCTTGGACTTGCTGTCGGTCAGGGTCAGGTTGCCCGACACGCCCAGCCCGTCGAACGGGGACGGCAGGAAGGTGCCCTGCACGCTGGCATTCACCTCCACGCCCTTGACCGTGGCCGACTTGGCGTTCAGCGGCGTGGTGACCAGGGCGGTGGGTAGGGTGATGCCACCGAAGCTGCCATTGGTCACCGTCACCGCCTGGCTATAGATCGGGTTGTCGATGTCCTTCTGGAACAAAGCCACCGACAGCACGCCCTGGCTGGTCAGGTAATATTCGGCCGACAGGTCGAAATTCACCGCCTTCAGCGGCGTCAGATCGGGATTGCCCTTGCTGACCGTGGCCGCCCCCGTATCGACGGTGATATAGGGCGGCAGGTCGGCATAGTTGGGCCGGCCGATGGCGGTGGTGACGGCACCGCGCAGCACGAACCGTTCATTCACATCAAAGCGGGCATTGATGCCGGGGAACCAGTCCGTATAGCTGGTCTCCCCGAAGGAATTGAAATCCTGCTGCGGGGTGGAGGCGGCGTTGATGATCTTGGCCGAATAGTCGCCCTTGGTGTGCTCCAAGCGCACGCCGGGGATCAGGGTCAGCCGGTCCCAGGTGACGGACGCCATGGCATAGGCCGCCGTCACATCCTCCGTCACCTTGTAATCGTTGGCCAGCGTGTTGGAGATCGAGCCGGAACGGCTGTAGGTCAGCGACCCGGCATGGGAGGCGACATAGGCCTGCGCGGCGTCGTAGCTGACGCGCGGATCGATGGGGAACCGCCCGCCGAAGATGGCCCGGCCCGTCGCATCGCCGGCCACCGACGCCAGGGTGAAGCCGGTGGCGTCATAGCTTTCATAGTCGCGGTTATTCGCCTTGCGCCGCGACAGGTACTTGACGCCCACCTTCACATAGGCATCGTCGCCCATCTCCACCGGCAGCTTGTAATCGGCGCGGTACTGGTAAAGGTTTTCCTCCGCCTTGCGCCGGTCGTAGGAGACGGAGCGCGCGCCATAGAGGGCGGCGTTATAGGCTTCGGCCGCCGGCGTCACCTGGAAGATGTCGCTGCTGGTATCATAGGTCGCGGCAAAGGCGTTGGAACCGGTACGGAACTGCCACTCGCTGCGCAGCGGGTCCTCCTTCACCGCACGGGTATAGGTGGCGTCCAGTTCCAGCGTGCCGTCGGCAATGTCGAACTTGCCGCCGATATTGCCGGTGGCAGTATTGTCATCCTCCTGCCGGACGCGGACGAAGCGGGTGCCGCGCGCCCGGAAGCTGCCGGTGGTGGCCGTCTGGGCGGTGATGGCGGTGGGGATTTCCACGCGGAACTGGTCGCGCACCTCGCTGTCGGAATATTCGGCGTAGGAGCTGCGCAGATAGAGGCGGGTGGTGTCGCTGACATTCCAGTCGAAATTGGCCACACCGCCGATGCGCTTGCGGGTCAGGTTATATTCGCGCGGCCGGAAATCATCGGGCACGGCATAGCCGCCGATGGTGCGCCAGTTGGTGGAACCCTGCACATTCTCCGACCGGATCGGCCGCTTGTCATAATTGGCCGACAGGACCAGGCCGAACTGACGCTCGTCGCCGAACACGTCGCCCACGGTCATGTCGCCGCCGAACGGATGCTTCTTGTTCAGTTGGTACTGGCCGACGCTGCCACGCGCGGTGGCGAAGAACTTGTTGCGGTCGAAGGCGCTGAGCGTGTTGATGTTCACCTGACCGGCGATGGCGTTGGCGTCGCGGTCGGGGGTCAGGCTTTTCACCACTTCCACCGACCCGATCATCGCCGACGGGATGTCGTCCAGCTTCACCGACCGGCCCGCAGGCTCCGGTGCCGCCGCCGTCTGGCCGTTCAGGGTGACGTTGGCCAAATCCGGGCTGACGCCGCGGATGATGACATAGCGGCCTTCGCCCTGGTCATTGGCCACCGACAGGCCCGGCAGGCGCTTGATCGCCTCCGCCACGTTCTGGTCGGGCAGCTTGCCGACATCGTCGGCCACCACGGCATCGACGATGCCCACCGCGTTCTGCTTCAGCTCCAGCGCCTTCTTCTCGGCCAGGCGCATGCCGGTGACCTCGATCTCCTCCAGCATCTCGCCGGCGGGCGGCGCCGACTGGGCGGCGGCCTGCGATGCGACGGCGGTGGACAGGGCCAGCAGGCTCACGCAGCCAACCAGACGGGCACGCGACCACGTGCCACGGGAATTGCACGGCGACATCTTCTTCCTCCCAAAGGACTTTATGTTTTTAAGAAGCGCCACCTGTGAAGCGGCACCTTGAAGAGAAACGGGGAGGCCGGGATGGGCGCCCGGTGGGGGGCAGCCGACGGCATCCCCAGGCACCGTCACGGGACGGCAGCCGATCGTATGGTTTCAACAGGCTGGTGCTTGCAGGCGCCCAATTCCCGGAACGTCATCTTCGTCTCCCTGGATTGTTATTTCGGCGGCCATCCGTCATCGGGACGGTCGCCAGCTTCGATTGTTGAGCTGATCATATGAATGAAAATTCCATTCGTCAACAAAAATGGAATTTTCCTTGTATTTTTTCTGCGACGGATGGAATTTGCATTCCACGGACGCCGGGGCGTCCCCCTTCCCCATTCCAAATTCCAGGAGCCTTGCCATGGCCAGGGTACGCAATCCCTTGATCCGCATGCAAACCGTGACCGTGCTGGGACCGGAACCCCAGGATGCGCGCGGATGGAACGACCTGCGCGAGGCACTGCGCCGGGCCGGCCAGCATCCCTCCCGCCTGGGCATGGCCCGCATCGCTGCGGCCCGACCGGCAAAGATCGTGAAGTGGGGGCGGGAATGAACAAGCGCCCTCCCCTGATTGCCGGAAACTGGAAGATGAACGGGCTGCGCACCGGCGGCCGGAACCTGGCGCGTTCGCTGGCCGGCTGGCTGGTGGAAACACGACCCGCTGTGGAGATGCTGATCTGCCCGCCGGCAACCCTGCTGGCGGAGATCGCCGCCAGCACAGTCGGCGGCCCCCTGCGGATCGGTGCCCAGGATTGCCATGAGCAGACATCGGGCGCCCATACCGGCAGCCTGTCGGCCGCCATGCTGGCCGATGCCGGGGCCGGCGTGGTCATCCTGGGCCATTCGGAACGGCGCCGTCTGGGGGAAGACAGCGCATTGGTCGCCGCCAAGGCCGCCGCAGCACTCGCGGCGGGATTGCGCCCACTGATCTGCGTGGGGGAGACGCTGGTGGAACGGGAAACCGGTATTGCCGCGCAAACCGTGACGGCGCAGCTGCGCGACAGCCTGCCACCCGGCATCGCCGCCACCGACCTGACCATCGCCTATGAACCGGTCTGGGCCATCGGCACCGGCCGTCACGCCGATGGCGCCACCATCGCGGAAATGCACGCCCTGATCCGTCGCGAATTGGCGGACCTGTTGGCGGACGGGGCGTCGTGCCGGGTGCTCTACGGCGGGTCGGTCACGCCGGCCAATGCCGATGCCATCCTGACCCTGCCCGGCGTGGACGGGGTGCTGGTCGGCGGGGCCAGCCTGGACACGGAAAGTTTCAAAGCCATCGCCATGGCGGGCGGCGCCTGAAGGGCGCCGCCGTCACCGTCACTGGTAATAAGGCCTATCCGGCCAGCCTTCCGGAACATCCGTTCCATAATAGCCGCCGCCCTTCTTGAACCGTTCCAGGCGCTTCAACTCGCCCGGATCGGCCTTCACGTCCCAGGTGCGCCTGCCGTTGGTCAGATCGGCCGGGGTGAGGATCAGCGGTTCCCATACCCGCGTGCCCGACACGTCGTGCAATGTCATGGTCAGGCGCGGCTGGTCGCCCATGTGGAAGTCGAGCACCCCGACATTGACGCTACGGGTCCAGGTGTCGCGGATGCGCACCTCCGGCATCTGGCGCAAATTCTTCGTCGCCGGCATCTGGGCCAGGGGCGAGGAACAGAGATCGTAGATGTCGTAGCCACCCTGGGCAGACTGGGGCACGCAGTTCAACTCGCCCATATGGCTATCGCCGGAAATGCAGGCCACGCCAGTGATGTTGCGGTCGCGGATGAAGTCGAAAATCTCGTTGCGCTCACTGAGATAGACACCCCAGCTATCCCCGCCCCGCTCATTCTCCGCCGTGGACCAGCCGGTGCCGGAAACCAGGATCTTGAAGATCGCCTTGCTTTCCACCAGGGCGCCCTTCAGCCAGGCTTTCTGTGCTGCCCCCAGCATGGTCTTGCCCGGCTGGTCGGGGTTTTCCGTGGGGTCGCGGTGATAGCGGCCATCCAGGAAGAAGAAATCCACCCCGCCATAGGATTGCTTGAAATAGACGCCCGGATTGTCGGCCGCGCCATAGGACGGATTGGCCCAGAAATTCCGGAACAGTTTCAGCGAGGCGTCCTTGTAGGGGCTGGTACCATCCGACCCATTATAGCCGAAATCATGATCGTCCCAGATGGCCAGCTGCGGCTTGCTGCGCAGCAGCGGCTCCAGCCGACGGACCAGACGACCCCGGCCGTAAAGCTCCGCCAATGCCGCCGGCTCATCACTGTCGCCATAGATATTATCGCCCAGCCAAAAGAACAGGTCGGGCTCCAGCGCCTGCACCACCGACCAGATCGGTTGTTCGGGATCGAACTGGATGCGGCAGCAGGATCCGAAGGCCACACGGAAATCCGCCTTGCCCGCCGGGGCTGTGCGCGTGCGGTAGGGGAAAGGCTGTTCACGGTCGTACACACCGTCGAATTTCAGCCGGTACCAATAGATGGTATCGGGCCTCAACCCCTCGGCCCGCAGGGTGACGCAGCAATTATCCTCCGAACGCGCCTTCACTGTCGGCCCGGTCAGGACCTTGGTGAAATCCCGGTCGGTGGCATATTCCAGGGTGACGTCGAAGGCGCCGCTGGCCCGTACCCAGACGGTGAAATGGCTTGGCCCCGGCGCCCCCACCATCGGCCCTTGCAGGGCACGCGGATAGCCCAAGGCCGCCGCCGACACAGCCACCGGCCACAGCGACATCCCCGCCAGCGACGTGGTGCCGACCAGAAACTGCCGCCGGCTTCCGTGCAAACGCATCCCGCTCACTCCCCGTTCAAGGCCTGGTTCAGCCGATCCACCAACGCCGCATGGATGCGGCCATTGCTGACACAGACATTTTGCCCGTGCAGGTCCAGCGCGTCGCCCCTGACATTGCTGATCGTACCACCGGCCTCCTGCACCAGGATGACACCCGGCGCCATGTCCCAGGCATTCAGCGCGCGTTCCCAATAGGCGTCCCAGCGGCCGCAGGCGACATAGGCCATGTCCACCGCGCAGGCACCCGTGCGGCGCAGGCCGGAAATATCGGCGGACAGCAGCGCCACCTCGCGTGCGAACACGGGATGGTCGGGCTTGCCCGCGAACGGCATGCCGCAGGACAGCACCGACTCACCCAGCGTGGCGCGCCTGGAGACATGGATGCGCCGGCCGTTCAGCCAGGCGCCCCTGCCCTTTTCCGCCACGAACATCTCCTCCATCACCGGGATATAGGTGACACCGGCCACCACCTCTCCGTCACGGGCCAGGGCCACGTTCACACCCCAGAGCGGGCAGGAGAAAAGGAAATTGGTGGTGCCGTCCAGCGGATCGACGATCCAGCTGTATGAGGGATCGCTGCCGCCGACGATGCCGCCCTCCTCCCCCAGGAACCCGTAATCGGGACGGGCGCGGGCCAGGATGGTGCGGGCGGTCTGCTCCGCCTCCTCATCGGCGACGGAGACGAGGTCGGCCGGTCCGCTCTTGGTGCGGATGGTCAGTTCCGACAATTGCGAGAAACGGCGCAGAAGCCCGTGACCGGCGGCCTGGGCCGCATCGATCATCGCCGACAGTTCGGGGGATGGGGAATTCATGATGGATCAGTCCCTCAATCGCGTGCGCCACAGGGTCGCCGCCAAAACCATGGAAACCACCGACGCGGCGATCCAGAACCAGATCACCGGGCCGAAATCATAATGCCGGACGCCGTCCACCATGGTCATGCCCCGCCCGATCAGCAAGCCGGAGACATGTTCCTGCAGGGCGGCCCCCACATAGCTGAAGATACCGATGACGCCCATCGCCGCACCGGCCACCCGCTTGGGCGCGATATCCACCGCGAACAGTCCGCCCAGCGAGGTGACGAGGCCGGTCATCCCGGCCCCGAACAGCACCATGCCCAGCAGCATCAGCGGCAATTGGTTGGGGCCGAAGAAGAAGAGCAGCATGCCGATCAGTTCCAGCGCCCCGAACAGCAGGTTGGCCGGCGGCCGGCGCGACTGGAACAGCTTGTCGGACAGCAGGCCGAAGCTGACGGCGCCGATGATGCCGGCCACGGTGCTGGTCATCAGCAGCGTGCCGGCCATGGCCAGGCTGTAGCCCTTGGCTTCCTGCAAATACAGGATGCCCCAGGAATTGATGGCATAGCGGGTGACATAGGTGGTGGCCGACGCCAGGCACAGCACCCAGATGGAAGGCAGTTTCAGGATGTGCAGCTGCTGGGCCAGGACGGACCGCGGATCGGGCTTGGGCTTCTCCCCATAATGGTCGCCCTTCCAGTCATTGACCGGCGGCAGGCCCAGCGTCTGCGGCCGGTCCTTCAGCAGAAACCAGACGCCGGCGGCGGTAGCGATGCCGATCAGGCCCGGCCCGAAGAAACCGCTCTGCCAGCCCAGCCAGCCGACCAGGGAGCCCACGATCAGGAAGGTCAGGCCCTCGCCGATGGAATGGGCCGTGGACCAGACGCCATAGGCCCGCCCGCGCTCGCGGTTGGAGAACCAGGCCGTCATGGCCACCACTCCGCCCGGCGCCCCGAAGCTCTGGAACCAGCCATTCAGGCCCCAGATCAGCACCGCCACCCACAGGCTGGTGGCGAAACCCATCAGCAGGTTGCATAAGGCCGTCAGCAGGAAAGTGACGGTCAGCGCGCGGCGGATATTGGCATGGTCGGCCAGGAAGCCGTTGGTCAGCTTGCCGATGGCATAGGTGTAGAACAGGGCCGACCCGATATGGCCCAGCTCCGCCGGGGTGAAGATGCCGCCATCGATCAGCGGCTTCTTCACTACGCCCAGCGCCAGTCGGCAGGTATAGATCAGCCCATAGCCCAGCGTGATGGCCAGCATCACCCGGATGCGGTAGCGGCGGTAATCGGCATCGACCTCCGCCGCCGGCCGCGTCACTGGCCGGTCGGGCCCCGTGGCGAAAAAGCCCAGCAAAGCCTGGAACATGGATGACGTCCTCCCGGATCGGACGGTTCGGCCCGTCGCGTTGGAAGGTAGATTATTCCATATTCCAAAATTTTAGAAGATATTTTCCATTGAAGGATCACAACACCGCGCATCTGCCATATGGAAAGGAACGCTCCAAGGCGGTCACATCTTCCCGACAACCCGTTTCCAACGGAACAGCAGCCGGCCCAACGGCGCCAGCAGCGCCCCCAGAAACAGGATGGCAACCACCTGGATGGCGATCAGCAGGGGCGCATCCAGATCGTCATGGATCATCCGTTCCCCGAACACGGCCATGCCGCCGCCAGCGATCAGCAGCAGGCCCATCATCCGGACAGGCGCCACAGGTGCCGCACGCCGCATGTCGGCCGCCAGGAACAGGGCGGACCCGATGCTGATCACGGGGAAGCAGTAAGGGCAGAACAGATGCACCAGGGCCGGCATCTCCTGCGTCGCCATGTCGGGCTTGCCGCTTTCCCACAGGACCAGCACCCAGAACGCGATGGCCGGCAGCCAGACCAGCCTTTCCCATCCACGCCGCCCCGGCACGGAGAAGGAAATGGCGGCGAACCCGGCCAACAGGGCGGTGAGCAGCGCCAGCCCCTGTTCGACCAACCAGGTCGGGGTTCCCATGACCATGGCCAGGTCACCCCGCACACCGTGCCAGGTGGTGGCCAGCAACATGAGCGCGATGGACAGCAGGGCCCAACGTACCAGCCGCAGAACCGGCGGCGGCAAGCGTCGGCTGGGCCCCGCCTCCGCACTCAACCGGTCGATCAGATGGCCCAGGTCAGCCATTTTCCGCATCCTTCCCCAACAATTGCCGCAAGCCGGCGATGCCACGATGCACGGCCACCTTCAATGCCCCGACGCTGACACCGCTGGCGATGGAAGCCTCCTTCAGGCTCATGCCCCGTACCTTCAGCATGTCGATGGCCAGCCGCTGGCGCTCCGGCAACTGCGATATCAGCGGCCCCAATGCCAGCACGGGTGGCACCTCGGTTACCGGCTGGGCCACGGTTTCAGCGAGATTCTCGTCGAAATCCGTCTCCACCGCCCGGCGGCGGTAATGGCGGCGCAGCGCATCGGCCAAACGGTTGCGGGCGATGGTTCCCAGCCAGGGGCCGACGGGCCGGCCCGGCTGATAGGTGGCCAACGCCTGATGCAGGGCCAGCAGCGTGTCCTGCACGAAATCCTCCAGATCGGCGATGCGCGCCAGCCGGCCGCGCCCGACGGCCCGGATCAGCGGCACAGCGGCATGCAGAAAGGCGGCATAGGCAACACGGTCCCCGTCCTGCGCCGCGACCAGCAACAGGCCAAGATCACCGTCCTCCACATCCGCCGCCCGCATCGTTCCCCCGGCTGGCAAGGCGTCACTGGGCCGGCTTGTCGGGCTTGGCGACACCGTTGGCTTCCAGGAATGCCTTGAATTTCCCGGCATCCAGGAAATAGAGGTCGAGGCATTCATTGAATTTGTCCGGGTCCTGGATGCGCTTGCAGAGGCGCTCCGCCTCCTCGTTCGCCGCCTGCTTTTGCGCCTTCTCGGCGGCACTCATCGACGGTGCGCCATCCTGTTGCGCCATGGCGGGTGGCAGATTCGCGAGGCAAACGGCCAGCAACAGGCCGGTGCGGTGGGTAAAGCGCATGCGTCACCTCGGTGCAAGGGCGAAGGGGAACAATCGAAACCGCCGCAAGGCGGCATCCAGCGACAGCAGGCCGGGACCCGACACGAACAGGACCGCCCCGACCATGATCCATGGAATCTGTTCCGCGGCAATGGCGATGCCATTCTCCATCCCCTGCGGCGTGCGGCCGATGACCAGGAACAGGGTTGCCGCCATGACGGCCAACCCCGCCGCCCCCGCACGTCCCGCCAGCCCCAGCAGCAGCGACAGGCCCAGCGCGATTTCCGCCCCGGTGGTCAGCGGGGCCGCCAGCACCGCCGGCAGGAACGGTACCGGATGGACCTCGGTGAACAGGAATTCCTGGCTGTCCCAGGTCAGCACCCGATGCCAGCCCGCCGTCAGGAATGGCCAGGCCAGCCACCAGCGGCCAAAGGCCAGAAACAGTGCCACCCCCCATTTCACGGGCGGGCTGGTGCGCATGGAGGGGCCGGGATCGGTCAGGAATTGCAGCAGCGGGCGGATCATCGCGTCACATCGTCGGTTGCGGCGGCGATCAGCCCATGGCCGATCAGCAGCGCCAGAAGGGGGGAAAGAAAGTCGGGATCAGCCAGGAGATTGACCGCCTCCAGCAGGGTCGCACCATCGGCCAGCGCCCGGACGAAGGCCCCGGCATCGGGCGGCAGCAGGGTGGCCGCAACCAGCAGATCAGGCCCTCGCCAGACCAGCGCCATGGCGGCATCTCCGCCTGTCGGCAAGGGTGGCGCGACGGATTTGACATCCGGCCGTCCCGCAAGCCAGGCGGAGAACATGCCCATCCGGCCTTCCACCAGCCGCAGCGACGGCACGGGCGTCAGGCACCGGATGGCCAAGGCATCGGGGGGCAGTGCCGCCAGGGCATGGATCGGCATCGGATCGGCATCCGCCGCGAAATAAGCAACATGCGCAGCCCAGTCGGCGGCGGCCAGCACGGACAATTCGTCCGGCAGGTCGCTCCCGAATCCCTCGCCATAACCGGCCAGCACGG
Organism: Niveispirillum sp. KHB5.9; assembly: GCF_048066115.1. Lineage (NCBI taxonomy): Bacteria > Pseudomonadati > Pseudomonadota > Alphaproteobacteria > Rhodospirillales > Azospirillaceae > Niveispirillum > Niveispirillum sp. KHB5.9. The sequence continues at coordinate 363,760 of NZ_JBLTYX010000002.1, forward strand.
CCGGTCGCGGCGGATGGGCACGCAGGTAACCACAGGCGAATTCGGCGAAACCTTCCGGCCCCAAACGGGCCTCCAGGCTGGGATAGGCCTGTACCAACACGCCGGTCAGCGCCGCCGTTACGGTTGCGGTATGAACATAGAGCGCCTTGTCCACCGCCACCGATACCGGCGCCAGATACGGCAGCGTCCGTACGAAGCCGGCGGGGTCGCCATAGCAGGCGGCCAGCATCGATCGCTGCAATTCCATCAGCATGACACCGCCTCCCTTATCGCATCGGCCCTGGCGGCCTGGGCCAGCAGCAGCGGCAGCGGCGGCAGGGCCGTGTCCCATTCCACCAGGGTCGGGCGTGGACCGAAACGGCGCAGAGCGATGTCGTACAGCGCCCAGACGGGATCGGGCACGGCGCTGCCATGATCGTCGATCAGCAGGGTAGCCCCATCGATCTCCATCGCCGCATGACCCGCCAGATGGATCTCCCCCACCGCGCTGGCGGGAAAGCGGGACAGGAGTTGCACCGCGTCCCGCCCCCGGTTGCGGGCGCTGACATAAAGATTGTTCAGGTCCAGCAACAGGCCGCAGCCCGTGCGGGCGGCCAGTGCCGCCAGAAACTCCCCCTCATCCATCTGGTCCATCTGGAAACCCAGATAGAGGGAGGGATTTTCGACCAGCAGCCGGCGACCCAGCACGTCTTGCACCCGCTCGACATTGCGACAGACGATGTCCAGCGTCTCCCCCGTCAGCGGCAGGGGCAGCAGGTCCGGCACATGGGTGCCGGCCAGCCCGGTCCAGGCCAGATGGTCGGAAACCATCGCCGGTTCGAACCGGTCGTAAAGCCTGCGCAGGCGGACCAGATGATCGCCATCCACCCCGTCGGCGGCCCCCAGGGACAGGGCCACCGAATGGAAGGAGACCGGATAATCCCGCCGTAGCCTTTCCAGTTGCGCCAGGCGCGGCCCGCCCGCGACCAGGTAATTCTCAGCATGCACCTCCAGCCACCCCACCGGTTGGGTCGCCGCCAGGAAATCCGGCATATGCGCATGCCGGAGCCCGACGCCGGCAGCAGCCGGAAAAGGATGAGGCCGGGGGATGGTGGAGCGGCGCATGCGGGGCCGGCCTTACTTCTTGGCGGCCATGGCGGGGTTGCTGCCCTCGTATGCGGTCAGGCTGCCCTTGGCGGCCTCGCACGCCTCCTTGGTCAGGGCCTTGAAGTCCTGGCCGCTGTAATCGACCTTGGACTGGGTCGCGCAGGAATGGCCGGCAGCCTTGTTGGCGCAGTCATTTTCGCCGGCCTTGGCCACGCCATAGCAATGGACCTTCTCCCCTTCCGCGGCATGGGCCGGGGCGGCGATGGCAGCCAGCGACAGAGCACTGGCGACGGCCGCACCAAGAGTGAGGGCGGAGATGCGCGTATTCATGGGTTGGTTCCTCGACAGGGCGTGATCATGGTGCCGGGATCGGCATCATCCGGACCGACGATCGTCGTCCGTATCCTGTCATTCGCCGCCCTCACAGAAAGGTTACGCGGGCCCGCGAAAAATTTTGACACCGCGACGTGGTGGCGCCGGGATGCTGAAACGGATGTGAAAACCTTGCACCACATCCCACCAGATTTGAGGAAAACCGCGCCGTTTCAGCCTGGATTCATCCCGCTGTAAACAGCGGAGCGGCGATATATGGCGTTGCCCCGCGCAACCGGCCCCCGTCTGCACATCAAGGTCCCATCGACGAATACCATGCGGCGGGTGGATTCGATCACCCGGCACCGGCTTTCAACCCATTCCCCGATCCCGACAGGGCGCAGGAAATCCAGGGACAAGCTGATGGTCGGGGTTCCTGTCTCGCGGTTGGCGAAACTGCCGACATAGCCCAAGGCGATGTCCAGGACCGTCCCCAGCATGCCGCCATGGCAGCCGCCCAACTTGTTGCAGTGCTTTTCCTCCACCTGGAAACCGACACGGACAAGCTCTTCGGGGTTGCCGTTCATCTCCAGCATGAAAAGCGGCCCCGCCAGCCGCGCGAAATGGTCTTCTGCCTCGACGGGAACCCAGTTGCCTTGCGTGATCGGGTCCATGTCTATGCCCCCTCGCCTTGCAGCCACCCGGCCAATACGGTTGCGCCATCCAGGGTGCGGCCGATATCCGCTGGCGTGCGCGACAGGCGGGGGGCGGGGGCACAATGGCTGACCCCGTCCACTTCCCGATAGGCGCCACGCGCCGCCATGTGCGGATGGGACATCACCTCGTCCAGGTCCAGCACCGGCGCGAAACAGGCATCGGTCCCCTCCAGGATCGCCGTCCATTCGTCCCGCGTGCGGGTCGCGAAAAGCGTGGCCAGCCGCTTACTGCGCCCCAACCACAGTGACGGGTTGTCCTGATCGGCGTAGAGATTCGCCGGCGCCTTCTACTACCATGACAAGAGCGACCGGACGGACGTGTTCCGGGTCGGTATCGACAGCGCCGTGCGCGCCGCCGCCGGCACCCCGGCCTTCGATACCGCTGCGTCCGCCTACAAGATCGAAAGCTATGCCTTCTTCGGCCAGGCGACGCTGCATGTCACCGACCAGTTCGACGTGACCCTGGGCGGCCGCTACAGCAAGGACAAGAAGCGGGCCCGTCAGACCGGCGCCACGATGGACGCCCTGCCCATCATCGCCGCCCCGTTCGACGTCACCAACCGGGCCGAATATTCATCCTTCGACCCGCGCATCGTGGCCACATACAAGTTCACGCTCGACGTGAATGTCTATGCCAGCTATTCGACGGGCTTCAAATCGGGCGGCTTCCAGTATGTGCCGTTCAACGCCGCCTCGGCCAACACCCTGTTCGATCCGGAGGATATCAAGACTTACGAAGTCGGGCTGAAATCCGAATGGCTGGACCGCAAGCTGCGCCTGAACGCGGCCGGCTTCTATTACGATTACCGCAACCTCCAGGTCTCCCGCATCATCGACACGCCCAGCGGCCCGCAGACCCTGATCAGCAACGCCGCCACCTCCACGGTGAAGGGCATCGAGGTGGAGTTGCTGATGCGCGTGGCCCGCGATGTCGAGCTGAGCGCCACCTACGGCTACCTGGATGCCACCTATGACAAATATGTCTTCAACCTGGGCCAGAATCTGGTGTTCGACGGCACGGCGCTGGTCCGCGCGCCCAAGAACACGCTGAACCTGGGCGGCGAATGGCGCATCCCCGTGGCGGATGACACGCTGACCCTGCGCGCCGATTACGCGCTGCTCAGCACCTTCTATCATGAGCCGGGTGAGGGCGACCCGATCTTCGGCTCGGGCATCCCGCTGACCCGCAAGGACGGTTACGGCCTGCTGGACCTGCGGGCGACGTATCAGATGGGCGCGTTCCGGATCAACGCGTACGGCACCAACGTCACGAACAAGAAGTACCGGCGGACGGTCAACGCGCTGGGTAACACGATCATCGGTTTCGCCGGGCAACCGGCGATCTATGGCGTCAAATTGGGTTATAGCTTCTGATACCACCGGTCAAACTGTTTGACCGGTGGTACGGCGGCGACTGCCGCCGCGCGGCACGTGCCGCGAAAGCCAAGCCCACGGATGTGGGTGCCGGCGACTGAGGGGCCTGAATGATACCGTCAAATGCCGGCCCGGTGATCGGTTTCGATCACTGGGAAATGGTATTGGCTTGCGGCCGGAAGCTGGGCTGGGCTGCGCGGCAGGTCGGCTTTGGGCCGATCAGGGCACTGTCGCTTCCCGCATCTTGTGGCATAAGGGGGCCAACCCCAAGCCCCTGGAACCCGGCCGCCCATGATCCGCCTCGAAAATATCAGCAAACACAATGGTCATCGGATTCTCTTCATGGAGACCTCCGCGGCGTTGAACCGGGGGGAGAAGGTGGGGCTGGTCGGTCCCAACGGGGCCGGCAAGACCACCTTGTTCCGGATGATCACGGGCGAGGAACCGCCGGATACGGGCCAGGTGTCGGTGGAGAAGCAGGTCTCCATCGGTTATTTCAACCAGGATGTCGGCGAAATGTCCGGCCTCAGCGCGGTCCAGGAGGTGATGGACGGCGCCGGGCCGGTCAGCGTGGTCGCCAAGGAGCTGGCGAGCCTGGAAGCGGCCATGGCCGATCCCGACCAGGCCGACCGGATGGACGCGATCATCGAACGGTATGGTGAGGTGCAGGCGCGCTTCGATGAGCTGGGCGGCTATGAGCTGGACGGGCGGGCACGGGAGGTGCTGGCCGGCCTCAGCTTCAGCCAGGAGATGATGGACAAGGATGTCGGCGAACTGTCGGGCGGCTGGAAGATGCGCGTGGCACTGGCCCGCATCCTGCTGATGAAGCCCGACGCCATGCTGCTGGACGAGCCCAGCAACCATCTGGACATTGAAAGCCTGATCTGGCTGGAGGGTTTCCTGAAGGGCTATGAGGGTGCTTTGCTGATGACCTCGCATGACCGGGAATTCATGAACCGGATCGTCAACAAGATCATCGAGATCGATGGCGGGTCGCTGAACAGCTACAGCGGCGATTACACCTTCTATGAACAGCAGCGGGCGTTGAACGAGCGGCAGCAGCAGGCGCAGTTCGAACGCCAGCAGGCCATGCTGGCCAAGGAGATCAAGTTCATCGAGCGTTTCAAGGCCCGGGCGTCGCACGCCAGCCAGGTGCAGAGCCGGGTCAAGAAGCTGGACAAGATCGAACGCGTCGAGCCGCCGAGGCGCCGCCAGACCGTGGCGTTCGACTTCCCGCCGGCACCGCGCTCCGGCGATGATGTCGCCGTCCTGCGCAACGTGCACAAGGGCTATGGCAGCCGGGCCATCTATCAGGGCTTCGACTTCACCATCCGCCGCAAGGAACGCTGGTGCGTGATGGGCGTCAATGGTGCAGGCAAGTCGACGCTGCTGAAGCTGGTGGCCGGTGCGGCACAACCCGACACCGGCACCGTCACCGTCGGCGCCAGCGTGAAGATGGGCTATTTCTCCCAGCACGCGATGGAACTGCTCGATGGCGAGCAGACATTGTTCGAGGCGTTGGAGAGCGCCTTCCCGCAGGCGGGCCAGGGATCGCTGCGCGCACTGGCCGGGTGTTTCGGCTTCTCCGGCGATGATGTGGAAAAGCGCTGCCGGGTCCTGTCGGGTGGGGAGAAGGCGCGGCTGGTGATGGCGATCATGCTGTACAACCCGCCGAATTTCCTGGTGCTGGACGAGCCGACCAACCATCTGGACCTCGACACCAAGCAGATGCTGATCACCGCACTGGCCGCCTATGAGGGAACCATGCTGTTCGTGTCGCACGACCGGCACTTTCTGGCGACGCTGTCCAACCGGGTGCTGGAGCTGACGCCAGACGGCATCCATCAATATGGCGGCGGTTATACGGAATATGTGGCGCGTACGGGGCAGGAGGCACCGGGCCTGCACGGCTGACCGGGTTTATTCCCGCCGCCGCGCGGCTCCTGCCGCGTAATGCCAACGGTCATAATTTGTGACCGTTGGTACGGCGGCGACTGCCGCCGCGCCGCACGTGCGGCGTGAGCCAAGCCAACGGATGTTGGCGCCGGCGCCTGAGGGGCTGAAAATATTGACGGTCAGCGGTCGCGGAGTCCGTCGCGGACGGCCGTGACATACATGCGACCGACAGGCACCTGGGCGCCATTGGTGAGCCGAAGCATCAGCCGCTGCCTGTCGCGCTGGATGCTTCCGATCGCCCGCCTCGCGACCCACCAGCTCCGGTGGACGCGCATGCCCAGAGCCTCGTCAAGAAGCCCCACCGCATCCGACAGGCGCATCAGCACAAGCGTCGAACCCTTGGGCGTGTGGACCCGGACATAATGGTCCTCGGCCTCAAGCGCGATGATCTCCGGCCCGAGTTCGCTGGGCACCCGCGCGAGAAGGGCGGCCGGAAAGGCTGGTGAGGCGTCGGAGGACACCTGAATCTCGCTTGTGTCTGCGGCCCGATCGGCCGGGGCAAGGGGAGCGCTCTCCTCCGGTATCTCCGTCCGCTCCGGCTGGCTCAGCTCGGCCGTCTGGACCGGTGTGCCCGCAACCGGCCGGATCAAGGCGACGACGATGACGATCTGGACCGCCGCCACGCACAGGAAAAGAATGGGCAACTGCGTCGGCGGAACCACGCGACCCGGCTGCACAAGCACAAGCGTCCAGGCCACCACGAAGGTCATTGGAACAGCGGACGCCAGCGCGATGAGGGCGTTCATCGTCCAGCGGCCCGCGCGGGCGATGCCTGGAAACAGTTCGCAGAGCCGCATGGCGCCGATAGCAAAGCCATAGCCAGCCAGAATGAGCCCGATCCAGAAGGCATAGCGCACCGGGCGTTCAAGCGCCGGATAGGTGCCGAACGGGCCGGCAAAACCCATGACCACCCCAAGCCCGATGGCCAGCGCCAACCGCCGCGGCTGGTCGGGGAACTTCCGTTCACGCTTCGCGAATTGCATGGTTCCGCCGTTGACGAAAAACCGAAATCTATTGGCGAACTGCACCCTTGTCGAGGCGGCGCCTGATCGAGCCCACTGTGCTCAAATTACAGGGGACGACAAGATCATGGCTTTCCACCTGCGTGTGAATGCACGCAAACATCTGATCGATGCACCCGAAGACATGCCGCTTTTGTGGGTGCTGCGTGAAAAACTAGGTATCAAGGGCCCGAAATTCGGGTGCGGTATCGGCTCTTGCGGCGCCTGCACGGTGCATATCGATGGCGAGGCGGTGCGGTCCTGCGTGACACCCGTCGGCACCATCGGCGCCGCCAGGATCACCACGATCGAAGGTTTGGCGAAGGGCGACAGGCTTCACCCGCTTCAGGAAGCCTGGATCGAGGAGGATGTCGCCCAGTGCGGCTATTGCCAGGCCGGCCAGATCATGGCGGCCGCGGCCTTTCTCAAGGCAAACCCCAATCCCTCGGACGCGGATATCGACGCCGGCATCACCAATCTCTGCCGGTGCGGAACCTATACAAGGCTGCGCGCCGCCATCCACCGGGCCGCCCGGGAGATCCGCGATGCCGGATGATTGCATGCGGAGCCCCGCCCCTTCCCGACGCGCCTTTCTAAAAGCCGCCGCCGCGGCAGGCGCGCTCATCGTGTTCGCCCGGCAGGCGTCTCCGGCCACCGCTTCCACACCTGCGGGCTTCAAAGGCGAAATCGGCCCGTTCGTGCGCGTGAATGCCGATAATAGTGTCGTTATCGGCGCCCACGTGCCCGACATGGGCCAGGGCACGTTCACCTCGCTGCCGATGCTGATCGCCGAGGAGCTCGACGTCTCCTTCGACCGGGTGACCGTCGAGCCTATGCCGCTGCTGCTCGCCAGGAACGAGAAAGGCCAGGTGCGCTCCTATGTCGGTGCCGGCCAGACAACGGCCGGCGGATCGAACAGCGTGCGCGTGGGCTATATGCCGTTGCGCAAGGCCGGTGCCCGCGCACGCCGCATGATCCTTGAAGCGGCGGCCGAGCAATGGGCACTGCCCGTCGAAACACTGACGACAAAGGATGGCATGGTCTCCCATGCCGCCTCCGGCCGGCGGTCGACCTATGGCGCGCTCGCGGCGGCCGCATCCCGGCGGCCCGACCCCCAGGGCGACCTGCCGCTCAAGGACCCGAAGGACTTCACCATCATCGGGAAGCCCCAGCGCCACCGCGATGCCGACCGCATCGTCCGCGGTGAGCCGCTTTTCGGCATCGACGCCGAGATGCCCGGCATGCTGCATGCCGTGATCGCACGCTCGCCCTATCTTTTCGGAACGGCCGCGAAAATCGATGACACCGCCGCCCGGGCGGTTCCAGGCGTGCTTGACCTGGTACCGATCCGCGGCTTGCGGCCCGAAGACCAGCTGCCGCCGGTCCAGCCCCTCTCGATACCGCTTGCCGATGGCATCGCGGTCGTCGCCGACAGCCTGTGGGCGGCGATCAAGGGGCGGGACGCGCTCATCATCGAATGGCACCGGGGGCCCGGCGAAGCCGCCAATGAGGACAGCGCCGCCGCCTATCGCGAAACCTGGGCGAAGATGGAACAGGGTGACGGCGCCATGGTGCGGCAGGACGGCGACTTCGACACAGTCGCCGCGACGGCCAGCCGGGTCATCGAGGCGCGCTATGAATCCGCGATGGTGGCACATGCCTGCATGGAACCGCCCAATGCGCTGGTTGCGGTGTCGTCCGATGGCACACATGCCAGTGCGATCGTGACAACCCAGGCGCCGGACATGGCGGCATCCGTCATCTCGCGCGTCACGGGGGTCGATCCGCTCAAGGTCGATGTAAAATTGGCACGTCTCGGCGGCGGGTTCGGACGGAAGTTCGACCAGGACATGGTCGCCGAGGCAGCGCTGATCGCCAAGGCGCTACGCCGGCCCATACGGCTGGTATGGACGCGGGAAGACGACATCTGCCACGATCTCTACCGGCCGGGCGCCTGCCATCTGATGCAGGCCGCGATCGACGGTGACGGCAAGCTGTCGGGCTGGCGGCACAAGCTGGCCACACATTCACGCACGGCCTTTTCCAGGGGCGTGCCACCACAGCTCATCGAATATTATCCCGACGGATTTCCGGCCCATCATGTTCCCAATCTCCGGGTCGATTATTATCCGCTGCCCTCGGCGGCCCCGCGCGGCTCCTGGCGCGCGCCCGGGCACAATGTGAACTGCTTTGCCATCGAATGCTTCCTTGACGAGATCGCCTTCGCACTTGGCCGTGATCCGGTCGAATATCGGCTCGAACTCATCGGGCCGGGCCGCAAGCTCGACTATCTCTATCTGCCGGGCATGCCGCCGCGGGTCTTCGATACCGCGCGTCTGGCAAATGTCATTCGACTGGCGGCCGGGAAGAGCGGCTGGGGCCAGCCGCTGCCGAAAGGCCACGGACGCGGCATCGCCGCCAACTTCACGTTCGAGACCTATGCGGCCGAAATCGTCGAGGTCGCCTTTGTCGATGGCAAACTGACTGTCGAGCGCGTGACGGCAGCGGTCGATGCCGGGCGGATCATCAATCCCAACGGCGCCCGGGCACAGATCGAGGGCAGCATCCAGGACGCGCTGTCGGCGGCACTGGGGCAGGTGATCACCATCACGGACGGGCAGGTCGAACAGTCGAACTTCGACAGCTACAACATGATGCGGATCGACCGGGCCGCCCGGCGCATCGATGTGCATTTCATGGGAAATGACGAGCCGCCGACCGGTTTGGGCGAACCGGGCGTACCGCCACTGGCACCGGCCCTTTCAAACGCGATCTTCGCCGCCTCTGGCCGGCGGATAAGGCACACCCCGATGCTGAAGGGTTTGGAAGGTTAGACCACCTGTCGTTTAGCCAGGGCGGCGAAGGCGCCGCCCTGTTCCATCAGCTGCGCATAGGTGCCGCTTTCCACCAGACGCCCGCGATCCATGACAAAGATCCGATCGGCCTCGATGATGGTGGACAGGCGATGCGCGATCACGATCCGCGTCGCCTTCAACTCCCGCAGGCTTTGGGTGACGATGGCCTGGGTCGTATTGTCCAGGGCGCTGGTCGCCTCGTCGAACAGCAGGATACGTGGGCGGGCGGCGAGGGCGCGGGCGATCATCAGGCGCTGCTTCTGTCCGCCGGAAATGACGCCGGCCCCCTCGGCAATCACCGTGTGCATACCCATGGGCATGGCACGGATATCCTGGTCCAGCCCCGCCAGCCGCGCCGCCTCCCAGGCATCATCCACCGTCAGGCGCGGGGTGGAACCGATGATGTTGGCGAACAGGGGACCGGGGATCAGCTTGCCATTTTGCAGCACCACCCCCAGCTGCCGTCGCACCGCGCCCAGATCAAGCCCCACAAGGTCCTGGCCGTCATAATAGATGGCGCCGCCCTGCGGTTGCTCGAAGCCCAGCAACAGGCGGAACAGCGTGGATTTGCCGGACCCGGACGCACCGACGATGGCAACGAATTCCCCCGGCTGAATGCGCAGCGAGACATCGTCCAGCGTCAGCGGACCGGACGGTGCGTACCGGAAACTGACATGGCTGATATCGACAGCACCGGTGAAGAGCCGCGGAGCCGCCTGGACATGGTTGGGTTCGGGCATGGCCTGCAGCAGGGGCTTCAGGCGTTCATAGAGCGGTGCCGCGCTCAGCGCGCTGGTCATGGCCATGGTCATGGCCAGGGTCGCGGCGAAGAACTGGCTGAAGGCGGCATTGAAGGCGGCGAACGCCCCGGTGCCGAGCGGTGCGAAGGATGCCACCGCCGCGAACAGGCAGAGCGAGGCGATGACCACATAGCCTGCATTGAACACCTCCAGCCGGTTGACCAGACGCTGCACGCCGAAGCTCAGGGTCTTCTGCCGCGCGAACCGCGTCGCCCAGAGCGAAAAGGCCCGCCTCTCGCCGCCATTGGCCCGCAGCTTGGCCACACCGGTCAGCAGTTGGAAAACCCGACTGGCCAGATCGCCCTGCACGGCCACCATCTGCCGTTCCAGCCGCAGCCGCAGCAGATTGATCAGCACCGCCACCGCAACCCCGCCGCCGACCAGCACACCGACCAGCAAACCCAGGCGCCAGTCCACCGTGAACAGGAAGGCGAAGCTGGCCAGGCTGAATATCCAGCTGACAAGTGCCGTCTGGGCGGCGGCACTGATGACATGCAGGATCTGGGTGGCGCCGAATATCCGCTGTGTCAGGTCACCGGCGGCGAAGGTCCGGAAAAACGGGGCCGGCAGCCGCAGCACCCTTTGCATGACCGCCGCCTGCACGGTGATGGCGGCCCGCGCATCCACCCGCAGCAGGGCGATGGCTCGGGTCAGTTCAAAGGCACCGACACCCAGGGTCGCCGTCAGCAGCAGCAGCATGAACTGCGCCAGGCTGCCCGGTTCCCCCGCCGGAATGACAGTGCTGATCACCGCCCCGGTCGCCATCGGCACTCCCAGGCCCAGTATCCCGCCCAGCATGCCCAGCAGCAGAAGGCGGGCGATATCGCGATCGCTGCCGCGAAGCGCGAAACGCACCAGCCCCATCAGGCTGACCGGCTCGTCCGGCAGAGGACGGTAGAACATGAAGGCCTGCTGTTCCAACCCAGCCGCTTGTTCGGCATCCAGGCGCACCCGCGTACCCGTGGCGGGGTCCCACAGCCACAGATCCCCACGGGCGGAAGGCAACAGGGCCACGGCCTCCCCGTCCTTGCGGAAGGCCAGCAAGGGCACGGCATTTTCCCGCCACCACCCTTCCCCCGCCAGCGAAACCACGCGCCAGGCCGCACCCGCCTGCCGGGCGAGGATTTCCAGGCGCTGGTCGGAATCCTCGGCCGCCGGGGCGGCAATGTCGGCATGGATGCCAATAGCCCGGAATATCTGCTGACAGGCATCGACCATCGCATCACCCGTCCGTGGAAGGGTGGTGGCATCGCTATCCGGCCCGGTCAGAACCTGGGCAAGATCGGCGATGGCGGTGGCGAACATCCGGCGATCGGCCCGTGTCTTGTCCAGCAGACGGCGGGCCGGCGCCTTGTCCGGCGTCGGAACGATCTCAAGGGCGGCTTCGGAAGCGGGCGTGTCATTCATTGGCCGGTGCCGATCAGGCTGCGATAATGACCGTCGCGGGCCATGAGCTGGTCATGGGTTCCGCGTTCGGCGATGCGGCCGCGATCCATGACGATGATCTCGTCGCAATCGCGGACGGTGGACAGACGGTGGGCCACGATCAGGCAGGCGCAGCCGCGCCGGCGCAGGTTTCCGTCAATGGCCGCTTCGGTCACGGGGTCCAGGGCGGCCGTCGCCTCGTCCAGCACCAGCACGCGCGGCCGGCCGGCGAGCGCCCGGGCGATCTCCAGCCGCTGGCGCTCCCCGCCGCTGAAATTGACGCCCGCCTCCTCCACCGGGGCGTCATAGCCGCCGGTCCAGGCGGCGATGACGTCGTGGATGACGGCATCCCGCGCGGCATTGACCATGTCCTCCTGCGGCAGGGTGGCGTCCCACAGGCTGAGATTGTCGCGGATGGTGCCCGCGAACAGATAGATATCCTGATCCACACTGCCGATCGTGGCGTGCAGCCGGTCGCGGTCGATCTCCTCGCGGGGAATGCCATCCAGCAGCACCTGCCCCGCCCACGGCGTCAGCACGCCGGTGACCAGCCGGGCCACGGTCGACTTGCCGCTGCCCGACCCGCCGACCAGGGCGACGCGCCGACCCGGCTCCAGCGTCAGGTTGAAATCCTCGATCAGGGGCGGTTCCAGCCGGCTGTACCCGAAGCGCAGGCCATGCAGCTCCAGATGCCCTTGCAGTTCCTCCGTATGGCTTCCCCCCGCCGCCGATCCGGCATCGATGGGAAAATCCAGGACATCGTCCAGGCGGGCCATGTCGCCCTGGGCCTCCTGCAACTTGCCTGCCAGGCCCATCAGATTGGTCACCGGCTGGGTGAAACCGGACATCAGTCCCTGGAACGCCACCAGCATGCCGATGGACATGTCGCCATCGATGACCCGCAGGCCGCCCAGCCCCAGGATGGCGACCGCGGCCAGCGCGTTCAGCACGCCCGGCAGCACCGTCAGCAGACGGGTGTTCAATTCCAGCTTCTGCTCACCGCTGATCACCTTGGCCAGCTGGCCCGACCAGCGGGCGAAGAAATCCCCCTCGCCGCCGGTGGCCTTCAGGGTCTCGATGGTTTCCACCCCGCCCATGGTGACCGCCATCAGCTTGCCCCGGTCCTGCAACAGCCGGAAACTGTCGTCCCGCCGCTTGCGCGCGATGGCCCGCAGGACCAGCAGATTCAACGCGGTGATGACCACGCCGACCAGGGCCAGCCCGACATCGTATGTCGCCATGATGGCGGCATAGAAGATCACCGACAGGACATTGACCGCGTTGGTGGCCAGGTCGCCGGCCAGCAGCTGGGCCACGCGATCATTGGCCGCGACGCGGACGCTGATATCGCCCACGTAACGCTGATTGAAGAACGCCACTGGCAGACGCAGCACATGCCAGAAGAAGACGGCCGAGGATTGCAGCGACAACCGCATTTCCAACCGCAGCAGCTGCGACTGCTGCAGGGATGTCAGCAGCATACGCATGCCGGCGGTGGCCAGCATGCCGATCAGCAGGGGGGCCAGCCAGCCGTCCAGCCGCTTGATCAGGATTTCATCGATGAATACCTGGGTGAACATCGGCAGCGCCAGCCCCGGCAGCACCAGGGCCAGCGTGGCGATGACCACGAAGGCGAAGGCCGTGCGCACACCCTTCAGCCTCGATGACAGGGCCCTGGCCAGGCTGGGCTCATGACCGCCTTTGGTGAATTGCGGCCCCGGCTCCATCGCCAATGTGACGCCCGTATAACCGTCGCTGAACTCCGCATCCGTCACCCGGCGGGGGCCGGCGGCCGGATCGTTGAGATGGACGATACCGGGGCCGAACCCTTCCACCACCAGGAAATGGTTGAAGTTCCAGAAGACGATGGCGGGCAGGGCCGCCTCGCGCAGTTGCGCGATGTCATAGCGCTTGCCGCCGGCGATCAGGCCATAGGTACGGGCGGCCTTCACGATATTGCTGGCCTTGCTGCCATCGCGGGAGACGCCGCAGGCCGCCCGCAATTCCTCCAGCGAAACATGACGGCCGTAATGCGCCAGGATGATGGCCAGACTGGCGGCACCACACTCCACCGCCTCCATCTGCAGGATCGTGGGCGTCCGGACCCGGCGCCTGGGCGCGGCCGGGGCCATCAATTGCGCCCGCCATCATCGAGGAAGGGAAACAGCAGGGCGATCGGCCGCCGGTTCTCCAGCACGAAGCTGCCGGTACACAAGGTGCCGCTGCTGATCTCCAGCGCCTCGCCCTCCGGTGAGGACCAGCGATAGCGGCCCGGTGCGTCCGCGTCGGGGATCAGGTCCACCTCGACGGCGATGGGGGCACCGTCGGGCGCCAGCTCATCCACCAGCGCCGGATTGGGCACCAGGGCCAGCATGCCCGCCCTGGTGGCGGGATATTTGGAAACCGACCGTATCCGCCCCAGCATATAGCCATCGCGTTCACGCAGACTGGTGACCGGCGAGACTTCGGTGAGCATGCCCGGCCGCAACAGCTTGGCATTGCTGCCTGGCGGCAGGTACAGCACGACGCGCAGCGGCGACTCCCCGTATTCCACGCTCAGAATGGGGTCCCCCGGCTTCACCGGATGGCCGTTGGTGGCCATGACCTCCACCACCTCGCCATCCTGATCGCTGACCAGGGACTGATCCAGGGCCGCCTCGAACCGCATCCGGTCCAGCTCCCGCCGCGCTTCTGCCAGGCTGGCCCGCGCCTCCGCCCCCGAAGCCAGGGCCAGGTCGCGCACATAGGCCTCGGCCGACGCGATATGCTGTTCCAGGGTAGGGTTGACGACCCGTCCCAGCACCTCGCCCTTGCTGATATGCTGACCCGGCGTGAGCTGTGGCAGATCGACCAGGATGCCCGGGATGCCGGCCACGATGTTGAACGTGCCGCCATCATGGATCAGCACGCCGCGACCGGACATGCGCGACGGCAGGGTGCCGAAGACGCTCCAGACCACGACCGCCGCCAGGATGGCGACCATAGTCCACAGCGCGATCCAGGTCCGGGCCGGCGTGATCCGGACGAGCTGATCCAGCTGTTCGGGCGAGGAAAGCCCGTCCTGCGCCGCCTGCCTGAAAATCGGATTATGCATCGCGCCCCTTCATCACCCTTTGTCCCGACCGTCAGGCACAGGCAGCAGCAGCGGGTTCCAGATGCCGCCATCCCAGCGAGGATAGCAGCGCATGCATGGCCCCGTTGCCCGGATAATCATCCATGCCGCCGATGATCCGGCCGGTGTTGAATGCCTCCCGCGCGATGATGGCCCGATCGCACGCGGGCAGCGTCGCGATGAATTCCAGGCTTTCCGCGACATGGTGGATGTCGGTGCCGACGGCGCTGTGGACCCGCAGGCAACGGGTGGCGTTGACCCCGGCCGGCAGGGCGCCTTCCACCTCGGCGACAACCTCGGCCGTGACGTTCAAGCTGGTGCGTTCCAGCGCATAGGCGTAGCCCAGGACGGCCACCGGCTCGTCGGATTCCGCCAGCGCCTGCTGGCGTCCGGCCAAGGCCATTGCCGCCGCCGGCTGGCATTGTTCGACGAACGCCTCTGCCGGCAGGTCCAGCGCCTCGATATCCCGCCAGGCCAGGATGTCGTGCCCCGTTTCCTCCTCCGCGACATGGCGGCAATAATCGGCAAGGGCGACCTGCCCCCGGTCTTCCAGCCGCTGGGCCGCGCGGCGCATGGCCCCCGGCGTGGCGCCCGTGGTGCGCCACGCGGACGCCAGGCCGTGGATATAGCGCAACAGGACGTCACGCCCGGCGGAAGATGGCCGGACCATCGTTGCCACCGAAAGGCCGGCATAAAGGGCGCCGGACATCAGCTGCCGGGTCGATGCCGCATCGCCTTCCGGCGACAGGGTCTCGGCCGGATGGTCCTGCCATGGCGAGAGATGATGCAGGCGGAACCGTTTCACCGACGCTTCAAGCAGCAGGCCGCCGGGCAGGAAGAGCCTTTCCGTGAAGTCAGCCAAGATACTCTCCCTATATGAAGATCGGGACGGGGTTCAGGTCGGCCTCGGCCAGGGGGCGGTCCAGCCAGCCCATGCGCATGGGAACGTCGTAGAGCCGCCCCGGCGCGAACCGCGCCCAGAAATGCCGCAGACCCGGTACCACCACCTTGACCACCGGCAGGCCCAGTTCTTCGCGTGTCTGGTCCAGCACCAGCATCTCCAGGCCGGCACGATCCAGGATGGACAGGCAATGATGGATGTCCGTCAGGAAATCGCCGCTGTGCTGCACGGGGAAATCGTCCCGCCGCGCGGGAACCTGACCGGGGTCGGGCGCCAGATAGGGCTGGTTCGCCAGCGTCGCGGTGCGCAGCCAGTGCAGCGTTTCCTCATCCTCCAGCTTGCCCTCGGCCTCGCCCGAAGACAGTCCCAGCATCTGGTTCATCTCGGCATAGGCGCGCTGCAGGGCGATGCGGGCATCCAGATGGCAGCCCAACCCGAACAGAACCCTTTCCTGCGGCTGGTCCACGGCACGTGACAGCGCGACGAACACGGGAATGCCAAGGTCGGTCGTCAGGTCCAGCGCCCAGGTTTCCCGTCCATGCTTCTCCCGGTAATGCGCGGCGATGCGCGGCAGATAGGGATCGTCGAAGCTTGCGGTATCGACGCCGCGCCGCCGCAGGCGGTTGTACCACCACAGCGCCACGC
This sequence comes from Niveispirillum sp. KHB5.9, assembly GCF_048066115.1. Lineage (NCBI taxonomy): Bacteria > Pseudomonadati > Pseudomonadota > Alphaproteobacteria > Rhodospirillales > Azospirillaceae > Niveispirillum > Niveispirillum sp. KHB5.9. The sequence goes on from NZ_JBLTYX010000002.1 coordinate 379,943, forward strand.
CATCGCGTTCCACCAGTTCGAAGAAGCCCTGCAGCAGGGCCTCCTCCCTTGTGTTGCCGGCAGCATTGCCATTGGAACAGCCCACGGCATGGAATTCCGGGCTGTCGCGTCCGCCATCGACCCCATAATAGACCAGTTGCGTGGGCAGATATTTGTGCCGCTTCCCGCTCAGCGACCAGAGCGGCGTCCAATCGATGGCCAGATCATCCGGCAGGGGCATGGGGGTGATGTTGAAGACCGAGCCCTTGGCATTCTGCGCCTCGCGGTCGGCGAACTGGGCGTCGCTGTAACCCATGACGGTGTTGGGGTGGATGGCCTCCCCTGCCTCCCAGTCCTTCCAGGCCCGCCGGACACGTACCTCGTCCCCCGCGATCTCGCCGCTGCAGCGCTCCAGCGCCTCGCACAGGGCGCTGACCTTGGCCTGTGCTTCCGACACGCCCTTGCCCGCCGCGGCGCTGCGCAGATTGCGCTTCAGGTCGCGCAAGCACCGGATGGGCCGCGCGGCGTTGAACCCGGCGGCATAGACATGGGCCAGGGTCTCCCCCGGCGGGGTCACCGGCTGCACCATGCCGACCAATCCCGTTATGGGGCTGACGAGATGGTGGAAGGCGGCCAGCGTCGCCTCCGGTGCGACAATGCGATGGCCGCCATCCGCCTGGAACGCCGCCCGGCCGGCGCTCAGTTCGAAGGGCCGGGCCGCGGGTGCCGCCGGACGACCGCAGGCGGAACATAGCGGATTGCGCGTCAGGATGTGGGTCTGCTGGGCCTGGGTGACCCAATCCCGGCTGATCACGCGACCACCCATGCCGCTGGGCAGGCCGGCCAGGATCAGGGCAGCCTCCAGGGCAACCGCATGGCATGTGGCGGCATGGGCAACGGCCAGCCCGACCCTGGGTGTCAGACAGCCCGTCTCCCCTGGACCTGCGTCGCCCAACCTGGCGACCGCGAAATTATGGACGGCGCGGTTGCGGGACAAACGGCGTTGCAGGCACTGCCAGCAGCCGGTGGTCCCCGGCTGGAAATACGGGCCCAGCCATTGTTCGCGTCCGCCGGCCCGCGCCAGCAGCCAGGACCGCCCCGCCGTCAGTGCGGCATCGTTGATATCCTTCAGCTCCGGCCGCAGATAATCGTCGGCCAGAACGATCCACAGATCCGCGCGCTCGGGCGCCACTTCGGTCAGGGCGGCGACGGCCAGGGCCGCATGCAGGGGGGCCGCACCCACCTCCCCCACCGTCAGGACGGCCACATGCCGGGTGATGTGCGCGTCCTGGACAGCGCCTGCATCGGCACCCACGGCATGCCAGAAGCCGGCAATGGCGGGGGGCACGTCTGGTGCCGGCGGGGCGAGATGCCCCAGCGCCTCCATCCGGCCCAGGGCGAAATAGACGCGCGCCACCTCCACCTGTCCAGCCAGCGCATCCACGATCTCGTCGGCCGTACGCCGGCCGTCGATCAGGGGCACCAGCTTCTCGTACACGGCGCCATGCAGCACCTTGCCGCCATCATCGGTCAAAAGCATGACGCCTTCACCGGGAATGACGACCGCGCGCAGATGCGCCTTCAGGGCGGGGATGCTCAACATGAAGACAGGGCCGCTATTGGAACAGGGGGGATCAGAACAGCGGCGCACAGGCCGAATGGGCGGCAAGATCGAAACCGCCGGTGACCAGATCCAGTTCCTCATCGGCCAGATCAACCGGCCGGGCGGGCAACACCAGGGTATAGGCGGTGGCGGTATTTTCCACGACGCTGACGGTCAGGCCGGCCGGCATTTCCATCCCCTCCTCCGTCAGCACGGCCATGGGGTCGGCCATCAGCCTGGCCTTGAACCCCTCATCGCTCCAGGCCTTGGCGACGATCCTGCCATAGGCTGCGGCCTTCTCATCATGGGTCATCGCACAGCCCTTCCGGTATCAAGGTGTTTGTAATCGACAATTGCCAAGGCCCTTTCCGACGTCACTGGATATGCCGTCGGAAAGGGCCTTGGACGGGTACTGTACCTTAGAAACAATTACACAAATTGCATATCGCGGTTATGCCACCCGCAGCGGTATCCAGATCATCATCGGACAGATCGGTCGGTCGGGCCGGCAGGACCAGCGTACGCAAACTGCTGGTATCCTCCACCACGGAAACGACGATCCCGGCGGGAATTGCCAGGCCTTCGGCCTTCAGCACAGCGGTCGGATCGGCCAGCAGACGGGCCTTGAACCCCTCGTCGGCCCAGGCCTTGGCGATGATCCGGCCGGTGATCTTGGCGCTCTCTTCGTTCATCTTTCTCTACCTCTGCTATGGTTTGGATGGGCGGGACCGATGCCTTATACCAACCTGCGATGAGTGATACTCATCGCAGGTTGGTTGGCGCCCTTGGCGCCTGAGGGGCTGCATTGGCCAGGACCGCAGGTTCTGGTCAATGCAGCTACGTATTAAAGCGCCGAAAGAGGCCGGCACCAGCAGGCGACCCCGCCACCATCGACGGAATCCAGCTCATCATCGGACAGGTCGGTGGGCCGGGCCGGCAGGACGAGGGTGCGGGTGGTGCTGGTCTCCTCCACCACGCGCACGGCGATCCCGGCCGGGATCTCCAGCCCCTCCGCCTTCAGCACGGCGGCCGGATCGGCCAGCAGCCGGGCCTTGAATCCGTCATCGGCCCAGGCCTTGGCAATGATCTTGCTGGCGGCCTTGTCGTTCGCTTCATTCATCATCACAGCTTTCCTTGGTCGCGTGATCGTCCGTTCGGACAGGGTGAGGATTGTCGAAGTGCAGGGCATCCCGCCAGCGCGGCCGACCGATACCGTCGACACCCCGGGACCGGAAGGAAACACCCTCCACCGCTAAAGCTTTGGAAAGGGCCGCCTTTTACCTCGGCACCAGACCACGGGTGTCCTGATGGCTGATCTCGCGTGAGAGTATTTACGGGGTCGGATACTGTCTGTAGAACAATCGCGTGACACTGGTTGTCGTCCATTTTTCGGCAGTGCAGCATGCAAGTCGCCAGCCCCGCCCCGGCTCCCCTCTCCGTCGCAATCGTCGAGGACGATGCGGGGTTTCAGGAGGCGCTGGCACGGGCCGTTCAAGCCGCTCCCGACATGATGCTGTCGGGCGCGGCCGCCAGTTGCGCGCAAGCGGTGCGGATGCTGGACGGGCCGCCGACTGATGTGCTGCTGGTCGATCTGGACCTGCCCGACGGTTCCGGCGTCGATATCATCCGCGCTGCCACGCAGCGGTGGCCGGAATGCAACATCATGGTCTGTTCCAGCTTCAACGATGAGGCGCATGTCATGCGCTCGATCCAAGCCGGGGCCGCCGGCTATCTGCTGAAGGACAGCACCCCGGACCGCATCATCGACGAAATCCGTAATCTGGCCGCAGGTGGCAGCCCGATCAGCCCGATCATCGCCCGGCAGATCCTGCTGCGTTTCCGGCAACGCGGGGTGGATGCCCCCCCGATCGATGTCGGCGGGACGGTTGTGCGGCAGGAAACGTCGTCATTGCTTTCCCCGCGTGAGAAGGAGGTACTGGACCTCATCACCAAAGGCTTCACGACGGTAGAGGTCGCCCGGCTGCTGCAATTGTCGCATTTCACGGTCCGGACCTTCGTACGGCGCATCTACGGCAAACTGGAGGTCACCTCCAAGGCCGAAGCCATTTATGAGGCCAGGATCCTGGGCCTGCTGGACGGCTGACAACTGGCAATCAGGCCCGAGAGGTACCTGCCTCACGCTGCGGCTGCCGCTGAACCGGCGAATGGAAGGCTGCTGGATTCAACAGCCGCCCAGGCGCGGGGATTCCGCGACCAGCACATACCCAAGATAATAATACCTTATAATCAAAATGTTAGCAGATGATCCCATAGGACTTCCCCGGTGGCCGCCACGTGCGACAGAGCTGTCGCGGGGCGTCAAGACTATGTCGCACCGTGGGCGGAACGGGCTGGTACCTTCAGATGACGAAAAACATCGGCTGCCCGATAACGGGCGCCCATCCGAAGGGGGAAACCTATGCGAAGCTTCCGGGCCCAACTTTTCATCGGCGCGGCGATCACCTCGCTCGGCGTTGCCGGTCTGGCCTCGGCCCAGACGGCGGCACCCGCAGCGCCGACAGAGACAATCGAGCTGGAAGAGATCGTCGTCACCGCCCAGAAGCGCAGCGAGCGTTTGCTGGACGTGCCCATGTCCGTTTCGGTAACCACGGGCGAGCAGCTGCTTTCCGCCGGCATCAGCTCCACCGGCGATCTGGGCCAGATCAGCCCCGGTCTGGTCACGGTCAATAACGGCCTGTCCTTCACGCCGGCCGTGCGCGGCATCTCGTCCGTCGGCACCTCGCCGGGGGACGAGACCAACGTCTCCCTCTATCTTGACGATGTCTATATGGGGGCGCCGCTGGCCGGCCTGTTCGACCTGAAGGACATCCAGCGGGTGGAGGTACTGAAGGGCCCGCAAGGCACCCTGTTCGGCCGCAATGCCACGGGTGGTGCCGTGCGCATCGTCACGCTGGCCCCGTCCTTCACGCCGCGCGCGGAAGTGTCGGCCGGTTATGGCTTCGACTTCAAGGAGGTCAAGCTGGGCGCCTATGCGACCGGGGCGCTGGCCGACAATGTCGCGGGCTCGCTGAACCTCTATTACACGAATAATGACGGCTATATCAAAGGCGTGGCCGGCAACCAGGGCAAGCGCTGCGGCGTGAACGAGACCTTCTCCACGCGCGGCAAGCTGCTGTTCAACCTGGGTGATGATCTGGATGTGACCCTGGCCGCCGATTATTCCAACCGGCATGACAATGCCCTGTTCGCCCTGTCCCCGCACAACCGGCAGAACGGCAATCGCGGCAATTCCGCCGCCGTGATCGCCGGTCCCTTCGAATATGCAGGCGGCACGCAGCCCATCGTCGATGTCGAAGGTGGCGGCGGCGGCATCGATGCCAACTGGCAGGCCAATGATTATCTGACGGTCCGGTCGATCAGCGCCTATCGCACCGTCGATGGCTATTACCAGACCGACACCGACCGCACCAACCTGCCCATCGGCGCGCTGGTCCTGCCGCAATATCAGGACACGTTCAGCCAGGAATTCAATTTCTCCGGCCCCGGCGATGACCGGCTGAGCTGGATCGCCGGGCTTTTCTACTACCATTCCAAGGCGGGCAACCCGTCCTTCGCCTCCTATAGCGGGATGCCCCCAACGGCACCATCGTCGCGAACTATCGCAACAAGGTGATCACCGAAAGCTATGCGGCCTTCGGCGAACTGACCTGGAACGCCACGGACGAGCTGCATTTCACGGCCGGCGGTCGCTATACGACGGAAAACAAGGATTTCACCTTCGCCGACATCGTGCGGGCGGCGGGTCTGCGCACGGGTGCGGCCGACAAGACCTGGAACAGTTCCACCTATCGCCTGGTCGCCCGCTATGACCTGGCCGATGACTGGAACGTCTATGCCTCGGCCAGCAACGGCTTCAAGAGCGGCGTGTTCAATGCCGGCTCCCTGCCCGCCATTCCCGTGGAGCCGGAAAAGATCGACGCGCTGGAAGTGGGCATGAAGGGCCGCGTCGGCGGTATCACCCTGAACGCCGCCGCCTTCAGCTATGATTATTCCAACATCCAGGTGCAGGGTCAGACCTTCATCGCCGGCGGCGCCTGGGTCATCACCCTGTCCAACGCGGCGGAAGCCAAGATCGAAGGGTTCGAGGTCGGGGCCAATGGCAATCTGACCGACACCATCTCCTTCGATGTCGGCCTGTCAGCCATGCCGACGGCCAAGTACAAGAGCTTCCCCGGCGCCCAGGTCTTCATCCCCAACGCCACCGGCGGCACCACCAGCACCGTGCCCTATGACGCATCGGGCAGCCGCATCATCCGTGCGCCGGAATGGCAGGCCAATGTCCGCTTGGCCTACAAGGACACGGTTGCCCAGGGCGATCTGGAGGCGTCGGTCAGCTATTCCTACAATGACGGCTTCTACTGGCAGCCGGGCAATTTCAGCCCCGAGGACAATTACGGGCTGGTCAATGGCCGCATCGCCTGGACCGAACCGTCGGGCACCCTGACCTATGCCATCTGGGCCAACAATCTGCTGGATACGAAATACAGCATCTATACGGCCAGCACGGGCGTAGGTATTTCCGAAGCGCTGGCCAAGCCGCGCCTGATCGGCGTCGATGTGACGGCGCGCTTCTGATCCGAGAACCTGTTCGACGATGGCCGTGCCCGCCAAAACGGGTGCGGCCATTCCCGTCGATGGATACAAGGGCGGCTGATACCAGATCCGGTGAGTTGAACTCCCCGGATCTGGTACGGCGGCGACTGCCGCCGCGCGGCACGTGCCGCGTAGCCAAGCCCACGGATGTGGGCGCCGGCGATTGAGGCCCGATGATCGTTCACGATCATCGGGAACGAGTATCAGTTCGGAGAGAGTGGATGGGTTATCTGACGGAATTCCGGGCGAACTGGCGGGCGCTGGCGGCGGCCGGCATCGGCATGGCGGCGGGCTATCTGCTGGTCAATTACATCAGCAATGTCTTCACTCCCCATTTGATCCAGGAATTCGGCTGGTCACGCGCCGATCTGGCGTGGGTGGGCGCCACCGCCATCCTGGGCATCATCGGCCAGCCCATCGCCGGGCGTCTGACCGATGCGTTCGGCGTGCGCCGGGTGGCGCTGGTCGGGGTGATCACCGGCCCGCTGATCTTTCTAGGGCTCAGCATGCTGTCCGGCAACCTGCTGCATTATTTCCTGCTGTGCCTGGCGCAGGTCACCATCGTCGGCGGCACCACCAGCACCGTGGTCTATAGCCGCCTGATCGCCCAGAATTTCAGCCGGGCGCGCGGCGTGGCGCTGGCCATCGCCGCCTGCGCCACCCCGGCGGTAGCCGCCCTGGCCATACCGTTCCTGTCCACCTTCATCGACACAAATGGCTGGCGTGCAGGCTACCAGTTGCTGGCCGCCTGTGCCGCCGTGGGCGGCGTGGTGGCCCTGGCCCTGATCCCGCCGGCCGTGAAGGTGGCCAAGCCTGCGGCCGGTCTGCGCTCGGACACGATCGCGCGCTATCGCTTCATCCTGGCCAGCCCGGCATTCCGGCTGATCTTCACCGGCGTGGTGCTGGGCAACCTGTCCTGGACGTTGCAGACGGCGCAGTTGAAGGTGCTGTTGCAGGATCACGGTATCGACGGGGCGACCAGCGCGCTGGCCCTATCGCTCTATGCCGCGGGGGTGATTGTGGGGCGGCTGCTGTGCGGGGTGCTGCTGGACCGGTTCCCGACATATGTGGTGACGGCCATCGCCATGGGCCTGCCCGGCATCGGTCTGGGCCTGCTGGCCACCGGCACATCCAGCCCGGTGATCGTCGCGGGTGCCGTGCTGCTGCTGGGATTGTCGCTGGGGGCGGAAGGCGATGTGCTGGCCTATACGGTCATGCGCTATTTCAAGATCGAGATATACAGCACGGTGCTGGGCCTGGTCCTGGCCGGGCTGGCCCTATCGGTGACCTTGGGTTCGCTGCTGCTGGGCACGATGCTGGATATCACCGGCAACAGCTTCACCGCCTTTTTGACCCTGACCAGTGCGGCGGCGTTGCTGGGGGGCTTTATGTTCCTGCTGCTGAAGCGGCAGCCGGTGGTGGCGTGATAAATCCCCCTCCCCGCGAAAGTCTGTGCAGCGAGGGTTTCAGTAATATCTACCGTCACCCCGGCGAAGGCCGGGGTGACGGTAGTGAGGATGGCAACGATGGTGACCGCGAGTTTCGCCAATGTCCCACTTACGCGGGGCAAGCACCTCATTCCAAGTGGCTAAGTTGGCGCCTATGGGCACCGCTCACCCCTTCCAAACCGGCCGCCGCTTCTCCGCAAAGGCGCACGGCCCTTCCTTGGCGTCGGCGCTGCGATAGGCGACCTCGGACGCGTGGCGGGCGGCGCGCAGGGCGGCGGATCGGCCCATCTCGGTCGACAGCATCACCGTCTCCCGCGCCGCCTTCACCGACAAGGGTGCTCCTTCCAGGATTTCCGCCGCCAGGGCCAGGGCCGTCGCCATCAGATCGGCGGGCTCGGCAAGGCGGTTGACCAGCCCGATCTCATAGGCGCGCCGGGCGCTGACCGGCCGGCCGGTCAGCAGGATTTCCATCATGATCCGCTGGGGGATCATATGGATCAGGGGGGCGGCCCAGGGGGAACTGCGTCCCACCTTCACCTCCGTCACGGCGAATTGCGCGTTTGTGCTGGCCACGCACAGGTCGCAGGCCTGGGCGATCATCCAGCCACCGGCGAAGGCCACGCCGTTGACGGCGGCGATGGTGGGCTTGCTCAGTTCGATATTGTCACCGGGCACGGGGAACATGTCGCGCGGCGGTACTTCCAGGCCCAGTTCCAGCATCTCCTTCAGGTCGCCGCCGGCGCAGAAGGCTTTCTCCCCCGCCCCGGTCAGGATGGCGACGCGCAGGGAAGGGTCACGCTCGAACCGGTCCCAGGCAGAAAAAAGACCCTGGCGGATATCCCGGCCCAGGGCGTTGCGGCTTTCAGGACGGTTCAGGGTGATGATGGCGATGCCATCATCACGCGCATCGAACAGCACGGCATCGCTCATCAGAAACCCCTTTTACGGATGATATGGGCCGACCGGTCCAGTTCCTCGCGGAAGTCCGGATGGGCGATGGCGGTCAGGCGGCGCGTGCGCTCGGCAAGACCAACCCCTTTCAGCTCGGCCGCCCCGAATTCCGTCACCACCACATCCACATCGGTGCGGGCCGTGGTGACCGGGCCGGACAGGCTGGCGGTGATGCGGCTGACCTTGCCGCCGCGCGCCGTGGCCGGCAGGGCGATGATCGACCGGCCGCCGGGCGACCGGGCACCAGCGCGCACGAAATCCACCTGCCCGCCGGTACCGCCGATATATTGATCCCCGCTCTGTTCGGCATTCACCTGGCCGGTCAGATCGACCTCGATGGCGGAATTGATGCTGACCAGCCGTTCCAGCCGCGACAGCACCCCGTCGCCATGGGTATGGGAAGAGTTGCGCATCCCCACGGACGGATTCTGGTGGACGAAATCATAGAGCCGGCGCGTGCCGATCAGGGCACCGGTGACGGAAATGCCCCGGTCGATGCTCTTACGGGCGTTGGTGACCACGCCCGCCTCCACCAGATCGACCAGCCCATCACCGATCATGCCGGAATGAACACCCAGATCATGTCGATCCCGTAACAAGCGTAGAATGGCATCCGGCACCGCACCGACACCGGTCTGCAAGATTGTTCCGTCGCCGATATAATCTACTGCGAAGCGGGCGATGGCCTCGTCCGTCTCCCCGATCCGGGCCGGCGGTACTTCCACCGGTTCACGGCTGACATGGAGGGAGGCGGTGATACGCGCGGCCGGCAGCATGGCGTCGCCATGGGTGAAGGGCACACGCTCATTCACCTCCGCGATCACCACCCGCGCCTTGGCCACGGCCGCCTGCACGAAGTCGTTGATCAGGCCGAAACTGTGATTGCCATCGGCGTCGGGCGGGCTGACCTGGACAAAGGCCACGTCGCAGCCGATCAGCCCCTGGCCGATCATCGGTGCCACCTGCCCGACATGGCAAGGGATGACGTCCAGCAGCCCCGCCGCCGTCAGCGACCGCAAGGCGCCGATGGCGCCCATGCTCGACATCCGGACCCTGGCCGCCGCATCGGGGGTCACAGGCCGGAAAAACTGGTGGCCGCGAAGGCCGACAGGTCGCCAATGGCATCGGCCTGCGCGATCAAAGCCTCGACCAGCGATGTCGGCTCCCCGCAAGCCTGGCCCCAGACGATGCGGTCGCCACGGCGCAGATAGCGCGTCAGATCGATGCTCACGACAGCCCCGCCTGACGCAGCAGCGTCTGCGCGCGGGCCAGATAGGGCCGGTCCAGCATGCCGCCCTTGTACCCGATGGCCCCGACACCGGGGTTCGCGGCGAACAGGTCGACGATTTCGCGCGCCGCCTGGATTTCCGCCTCTGTCGGGCTGAAGGCCGCGTTGATCACCTCCACCTGGGCCGGATGGATGGCCAGCATGCCGCGATAGCCGTCGCGTCGCACCTGCTCGGCCCGCAGGCGCAACCCGTCAACATCGCGGAAATCGCCCCGGATGGTCTCCACCGGCAGCACGCCGGCCTTGGCCGCCCCCAGCAGGCACAGGCTGCGCGCCAGTTGGTAGGTGAAGCCATAGCTGCCATCGGGATTACGGTTCTGCGACGCGCCCAGGGCATCGGCCAGATCCTCCGCCCCCCAACTCATCGCCACCAGACGCGGCGCGCCGGCATAATCACCCGTGGTGAACATGCCATCCGCCGTCTCCGTCACCAGGGCCAGCACCTTCGTGATGCCGCGCGCAATGCCGTTGGCCACCTCCAGCGCCGACAGACCGGACAATACATTCATGGGCGATGTTCAGATGGTCACGGTCACCATCGAAAAGCGCCCACAAGGCCGCCGATCCAGCATGCGACCGCGCATCGGCGAAGGAGGTGTAGTCCGTGAGCTTAGACATTGATCCACCAAGGTTTTCTTGATTTTGTCCATCCTGGCGGGCCGCGCATCGGGGCCGTCGCCGGTGGTGGGTGGATTTGTGGCACGATCGATTGTTGTTGTGAATATAGAATATTATTGTCTATATTGAACACTTAAGATTTATCCGGACAACACGTCTTTCAGGGGGAAGCGATGCGCATGACCGGCGGCACCAAGCGGGCGGCAACGCCCGACCGCGAACTGGCCAAAGCGGTGAAGGAGAGCAAGGCGCCGGCCATCGCGCGGGCCGCCGCCGTGCTGCGCCTGCTGGGCAAGAGCGATGCGCCGCTGGGCGTGCATGCCATCGCGCGCGAGCTGGGGCTGGTGCCCAGCACTTGCCTTTATGTGCTGCGGGCCCTGGTGGCGGAGGAGTTCGTCTCCTACCACCCCGACACCAAGCGGTACGCGCTGGAGGCGGGCGTGCTGACCCTGGCGCGGCACTGGCTGCGCCGCAATCAGTTCACCGACCTGGCACAACCGCAATTGGACAGGATCAGCCGGGAATTCGACACGACCGTCCTGGGCGTGCATGTCGTGGGGCTGGACCATATGATCGTGGTGAATGTGTCCCAGACCGGCCAGAATTTCCGGCTCAGCGCCCAGGTCGGCAGCCGGTTTCCCGCCCTGATCTCCGCTACCGGCCGTTGCGTCGCCGCCTTCGGTGGCCATGCGGAAGCCGAACTGGCGGCACGTTTCCAAACCCTACGCTGGGATGAGGCACCGGGGTTCCAGGAATGGAAGGCGCAGGTGGAGGATGTCCGTCGGCAGGGCTTCGCCCTGGATTACGGGCAATATATCTCCGGCGTCACCGTGGTCGCCGCCCCCGTCTGGAAGGCGCGCGGCCCGATGAGCCACGCCATCGTCGCCATCGGCATCGGCAGCGCGCTCCGCCGCACGGGCCTGCCCGCCTTGCAGCAGGCCCTGGTGTCGGCTGCCCGCACCCTGTCCGGCCAGTTGAGCGGGGAAGAGATAGGCTTTCCGCCTTGACCCTGCGGCCACAGGACCAGCCCCGGCACAGGTCGCTGAAAACCAGGGCGGGGCTGGCAATGCTTCGATGATGAACAGGGATGGCGCCATGCGAAACCGTTCTGCCGGCGAATGACATGGGTCAATGCAGGTGGAACGGCTTTGTTGGATAATGGCTCTTCAAACGAACCGGGGCGCCCGCCCCAGAGCAGCCGAAAGCTGGACGGCCCATGACCCCGATCGAACGGATCCGCAATACCACCACTCTTCTCTCCCTCGGCCTGCTGGCGATCCAGATACCGGTGCTGGTCGCGGCACCATGGATCGTCAGCGGCTCGGTGGGCTGGTTCGGCCCGGCATGCAGCGCCGTGCTGACCCTGCTCGGGCTGGCCGCATGGCGCCTTCTGCCACCGCAATTCACCCAGTGGCTGCTGGCGATGTTGCTGCCCATGGCCGGCCTGGTGGCTGTGGTCACCTTCCATGGCCAGACCAGTTGGCAGACCGGCATGCAGATCTATTCCTATGTGCTGCTGGCGGTGATCACCGGTACCTGCAACTGGCGGCAGGTGGCGCTGGGGGCGGCGACGCTGGCGGCAGGCTTCTTCCTCGGCGGCTTGGTGGTGCCGAAGGCACTGGGCGTGGATGGGGATAGCTTTCTCAATCTGCTGGTCTATCCCTGGTTCGCCACCTTCGAGGGCGCGTTGATGGGTTGGATCGCCGCCACCCTGTCACAGGCATTGCACCAGTCGCAGGCCGCCCTGGCCGATGCCCAGACCGCCCACGCCGAAGTGGCGCGGGCATCCGCCGAACGGGAAGCCGGCACCGAGACGGCACGCCGGGAACGGGCGCGGATATTGTTGCAAGTGGCCGACCAGTTGGAACAGCAGGTCGGCAGCCTGGCGCGCCGGGTGGCCGACGCCGCCGCGTCCGCCGAAGCGGATGCCGAGGGCCTGCGCGGTCTGGTGCGGGCCGGGTCCGACCAGTCCCATGCCGTGCACCGCGCCGGCGATGATGCCGTCGGCAGCGCCGGCGCCGTGGCCGCTGCCGCCGGCCAGCTTTCCTCCGCCATCACCGAGATCGCCACCCAGATCGCCCGCTCAAGCGCCGAGACGCGCGGTGCCACCGCCCAGGCCCGCGAGACCCGGGCCATCGTTCTGGGCCTGACCGAAGCCGCCACCAGCATTGAAGGGGTGCTGCGCACCATCAGCGAGATCGCCGAGCACACCCAATTGCTGGCCCTGAATGCCACCATCGAGGCAGCAAGGGCAGGCGAGGCCGGCAAGGGCTTCGCCGTCGTGGCCTCGGAAGTGAAGAATCTCGCCGGGCAGACCGCACGGGCCACCAGCGAGGTCGGCGAGAAGGTAGTGGCCATCCGCGAGACCACCGACCGCGCCGGCAAGGCGATCGAGGCCATCGCCACGGCCATCTTCGATCTGGACAATGTCACCGCCGCCATTGCCGCCGCTGTGGAGGAGCAGGACAGCGCCACCCGCGAGATCGCCCGCAGCGCCCGTCAGGCCGCCGAAAGTGCGGAGGCTAGTGCCACGGGTGGCAGCGCCATGGTCGATGCCTGGAACGAGACCGACCGTTCCGCCGACAGCATCACCCGCCTGTCGGAGACCCTTGGGGAGGAAACCCGGCAGTTGCTGAACACCGTGGATGGCTTCGTCCATCAGATCCGCAGCAGCGCCGGTTAGAGCGGGTTGAGAGCTGCACACCCGTCGAACTGCCGGCGCATGCCCGGCGGATAGCCAAAGTCAGGCGGGTACCAAGGCCTTCAATTCAACCGTCGGGTCGGCTAACCGGATCGGGTTCACCGCAACCGCGCCCGTCACCAGGGCGCGGCCCTGCATGAAGTCGCGCGGGCAGGAAAGGCAATCCAGTGCGATGACGCGACCGTCCCTCAGATAGACGACGCTGAACGGCGGGACACCCACAGCACCGCGCACGATCTGCGTATCGTGGCCGATGGACAGGCCGGCCGTCTGCATCTTCACCGCGTACTGGTCGGACCAGAACCAGGGCATTGCGGTGTAAGGCTCCGCCTGGCCCAGGATGGTGCCGGCAGCACACTTAGCCTGGTCGATGGCGTTCTGGACGGATTCCAGCCGCACCGGTACCGGTGCGAAGCGGCTAGGATGCAGGGCGCAGTCGCCGATGGCCAGGATATCCGGATCGGACGTCCGGCAATATTCATCCACCTGCACGCCATCGGGACAGGCAAGGCCGGCTGCCGCCAGCGGTTCGACATTGGGGATGATGCCGATGCCGACAACCACCAGATCGGCGGGCAGCAGCTCACCGGTGGAAAGCCGTACGCCCGCGACCTGTCCGTCCCCGCCGGTCAGCCCCTCCACGCCCGTGGACAGGCGCACATCCACGCCATGGCCCCGATGCAGGTTCAGCAGGAATTGCGGCACGGGAGAGGCGGTGACACGGGCCAGCAGCCGATCCTGCGTCTCCAGCACCGTGACATGGTGGCCACCGGAACGCAGCACGGCGGCACTTTCCAGCCCGATATAGCCGCCACCGACAATGACCACGCGCCGTTCCGGTAGCACCAGCCCGGCCTTCAGCCCGTCGATATCGGCGATGGAGCGGATATGGTGGATGCCGGCCAGATCGGTGCCGGGACAAGACAGGCGGCGCGGACGCCCGCCCGCCGCCCAGACCAGCTTTGCATAGGGCAGCGCCGTGCTGTCATCCAGCACGACCCGGCGCGCCAGCCGATCGACCCCGGCGACACGCCGGCCCAGGCGCAGCTCCACCTGCTTTTCGGCCCAGAATGCCGGCGGGCGCAGGAACAGCCGTTCCACCTGCCGCTTGCCCGACAGGTAGTCCTTGGACAGGGGCGGGCGCTCATAGGGCGGGAACGCCTCATCCCCCACCATGGTCACCGGCCCCGCATATCCGCCGGCCCGCAGGGATTGGGCCAGTTGCGCCGCGGCCTGCCCGGCCCCGGCGATGATGATCCCGTCCGCCGCCTCAGCCAATCTCCCGGTCCCCCCGCCAGCCGCCCCAGGCCAGGAATACGGCCGCCCCCAGATCGGCGGCCAGGGGAAGGGCGAAGACCGGGGCCGCCCCCTGCATCAGGCCGACGGCGATGATGATGGCGGCGACCAGCTTGGCCAGGGCCGCCCGCCGCGCCACCAGCACGGTCGGCCCCATCAGGCGCAGAATGGCGGACCACACGGCGAACAGGCCGAACAGGTTGACCAGCAGCCAGCCGGTCGGCCCCAGGTCGGGCGCGATCCCCCCGCCGCCCAGCAGCCCGTCCAGCCCGAACCACAGGTCCAGATAGAGCGGTGCCAGACCCGGAATGGCAAAGGGCGCCAGGATGACCAGATCGGACAGGGCGGTCTGCCGCACGATGCCGGCGGCGTTCATGCCGGCACCGGACCACTGAAGGCAGCCTGGGCCACGGCAGTGTTCATGAAGTCGCGGAACCGCAGCCATTTGCCGTCGGCGACGGTGATGACATGCACGAAGTCGGACTCAATCCCGCCACCCGTGGCCCGCGCCGTCAGGCGCAGATGGCCGGTCACCACCACCTTGTCGCCCTGGCAGATGAATTCCTCCGGATCGAACTGGTGGATATCGACGGAGCGCAGCACGGTATCGAAGAACCGCCGCGCCTCCACCCGGCCGCGATAGGTGCCGGCATAGGGGATGATGGCGGGGCCATAGAATTCGATGACCACATCATCATGCAGATGGCTGACGATGGTATCGACATCATGGGCACCGAAGGCGGTGAAGATGGCGGTCGTCACATCAAGCGGGGAAAGCGTCATGGCGGTTTCCTTATCGTTCAAGGTGTGGTCAGGAAGTCGAAAAGCCGCGCCTTCAGCCGGGTGAAGGGCGGGCGCACGATGGCGCTGCTGTCGATCCAGGTCTGGCGATAGATGGCGCGGCGCACGGAGAAGGTCTTGAACCCGTCATGGCCGTGATAGGCGCCCATGCCGCTGGCCCCCGTGCCGCCAAAGGGCAGGTTTTCCACCGTGTACTGCATGATCACGTCGTTCAGGGCCAGGGCGCCGGAATGCGTTTCCCGCCGCAGCCGGTCGATCTCCCCCCGGTCATGCCCGAAATAATAGAGCGCCAGCGGCCGGTCCCCGGCACGGATGCGGGCGATGGCATCATCGAACCGCTGATAGGTGCGCACCACCAGCAGCGGCCCGAAAATCTCCTCCCGCGCGATCAGGCTGTCATCGGGCGGATCGATGACCAGGGTGATGGGCATGCGGCGGGTGACGGCATCACCCGCATCCGCCGCCATGACGCGGGCCCCGCGCTGGCTTGCATCGTCCAGATAGCGCGACAGCCGGTCGAAATGACCCTGGTTGATGACGGCGGCGACATCGGGATTGCGACCCGTGTCGGGGCCCAGCCGGCGGGCGGCGGCCAAGGCAGCGGTGATGAAGCCCTCCTTCGCCGCCTCCGGTACCAGTACATGGTCGGGTGCCAGGCAGACCTGGCCCATGTTCAGCATCTTGCCACCGACGATGCGCAGCGCCGCCGTTTCCAGGTTGGCGGATCGGCCGACCAGCACCGGCGACTTGCCACCCAGTTCCAGGGTGACGGACACCAGATTGTCGGCGGCCGCACGCATGATGGCCTTGGCCACCGACGCGCCGCCCGTATAGATCAGGTGATCAAAGGCCAGGCGACTGAAGGCGGCGCCCACCTCCTGCCCGCCCGTCGCGATCGCCACCTCATCCTCCGCGAAAAAGGTCGGCAGCAATTCGGCCAGCAAGGCAGCTGCGCGTGGTGTGTGTTCCGACGGTTTCAGGAAGGCGCGGTTGCCGGCGGCCAGGATGCCGGCCAGCGGCCCCAGCAGGAGGTTGAGCGGGAAGTTCCACGGCCCGATCACCCCCACCACCCCCGCCGGCTGATGGAACACCTCCGCCCGTGCGCCCAGCAGGCCCAGGGGGAAGCGCAAGGGCCGCCGTTCCGGCCGCATCCAGCGCCGGACATGGGCGCGGGCATGTTTCAGCGCCTCGATGGTGGTGTAGATGTCGGCGATCAGGCTTTGCGTGTGCGACCGGGCGCCGAAATCGGCCTCCAGCGCCTGACAGAAGGCGTGCTTGTTGCGGGCCAGCAGGTCGATGGCCCTGGACAGGCGGTCGCGGCGGGTGGCGGCACTGGGATAGGGGTCTGCCGCATATCCCTACCGCAGATGGGCAAGTGTCGCCGCCAGCTCTGTTGTCTGTTCCATGGCACCCTCAGAACCGGAAGCCGGTTTCGACGCCGTACAGGCGCGGCGGGCCCATCGATCCGACGAATTCGGCGCCATATACGGTACCGGTCAGGATCTGGTTGGTGAAATAGCGTTCGTTGGTGATGTTGTCGGCAAAGGCCGCCACGCTCCACCGCCGGTCCTCGCTGGTCCAGCCCACACGCGCCTTCAGTAGGCCGTACCCGCCTTCCGACGCGGCATCGATATTGAAGACGGTGAAGTAGATCTTGCTCGCCCGAGCATAATCCACCCGTGCCGTCACCGTGCCCACCCCGTCCAGCGGCCGGGTGAACTGCAAGCCGACCTGCGTCTTCCATTCCGGGGCCCGCGGCAGCCGCAGCCCGTCCAGGTCGCGGACAAGCGTTCCCGGCGCCTGGGTCAAGGGGGCGGGGCGCAGCGGCTCCGTCAATTCGCCCTTGGTGAATTTGGCATCCAGCCAGGTGACGGCGCCGTCCAGCTGCCATTGGTCGGACAGAGACAGCACGCCTTCCACCTCCGCGCCATTGACGGCGGTTTCGCCGACATTGCGGATGATCGGCTGGTTGCCGATGCTGTCCTGGGCCTGGAGGTTGGTATAATCGTAATGGAACAGGGCGCCGTTCAGGCGAAGCCTTCGGTCCAGCAACTCGGTCTTGGCGCCGGCCTCGTACGACCAGATCTTCTCCGGTTGGAACTGCTCGCGCTGGCTGCTGCCGATATTGTAACCGCCACTCTTGAACCCGCGCTGCGCCGTGGCATAGAGCAGGACATCGTCATCCAGGGCGTAATCGATGCCGATTTTGGGCGTGAAGGCGTTGAAGCGGGCCGGACCATCGACGGGTGCGACCACGAAACCGAACGGGTCGGGCTGCACGCCGGTGCGGCCGGTGGAAACCGAACCGGGGAAAAGCTGCGGATTGGGGGCCAGGCGCATACCGGTCAGGGTCACCAGTTCGAACCGCTGGTCCCCGTCTCGCTTCTCATGGCTGTAACGCGCCCCGGCCCGCAGCCGCAGCCGGTCGCTGACGTCCATCGTCGCATCGACATAGCCGGCCAGGGCCTGGGTCTTCTGCCGGCCGCTCAGATGCAGTTCACAGCAGAGATTGGTCTGCGGCAGATCGATGGGAAATGTGGGGATCACCCCGGCCCGTTGCAGGTCGGTCAGGCCGCCGACCAGGATCGGTTCCCAGAAATCGCCGAAGATGTTGTTGTCGATGCGGTTATCCTCCTTGAACTAGGAGGCGCCGGCGATCTAGGAGAAGCGCTGACCCGTCGGGGAGCTGAGCTGGACATCGCCGCTGGCTTGCCAATGGTCCTCCGCCCGGCCCACATAATTGTTGAAACTGTCGGACAGGTCGAATTCGTTCTGGGAGACGGGGTGGGTGGCGCGATAGCTGGCATTGACGGCCAGCACATGCTCGCCGATGTCCCATTTCAGATCGCCGGCCAGCCCCCAGACCTCGCTCTTGTTGAAATAGGGCGTGTCGGCATAGAGCGTGCGGGATTTGGGCGCCGTCACACGGCCGCTGTTCTTGATGGCGAAATAGGGCAGCGTCTGCGAGCCTTCCCGCGTGGCGTACCAGCCGGGGATCTCCTCCCCATAGCCGGCGCTGGCGAAGTAATAGACGTTGGACCGGTCGTCGGCGTGATAATAGTCGGCCGACAGGCCCAGCGTGGCAGTCTCCGACAGATCGGCTTCCAGTTTCAGCCGGACGGAGACATCGTCCTTGTCGCCGACATCCTGGGTGATGTCGGGCTGGGTCGGCGGCAGCGTGCCGCGCGGCCGCACGACCTTGGCATAGCCGTCATGGTTTTCCGCCTGCGCGGCCAGACGGGCGCGGATGTGCTCGCTCAACGGTCCGCTGACGGCGCCATTGGCCTGGATGCGTTGGTAATTGCCCAGGATCAGGCGGCCTTCCGCCTCCAAACTGTCGGTCGGGCCCTTGGTGATGATGCTGACGGCACCGCTGGTGGCGTTGCGGCCATAGAGCGTGCCCTGCGGCCCGCGCAGCACCTCGATCCGGTCGACGTCGAAGAAGGCCGGCCCGATGGCGGCGGCACGGCTGATATATACGCCGTCGATATAGGTGGCCGTGGAACTGTCGGTACCGGCAATGATGGTCGGCGTGCCGATACCGCGGATGAAGATGGAGGTGTCGCCCTGGTATGTGGATATCTGCACGCCCGGCACCAGTGCTGCGATCCCCTCCACCGCCGTGATCGACTTCTCCTCCAAGGCACTGGCCGTCAGCGCCGATATGGCGGCGGGCGCGTCCTGCACGCTTTCCGCCCGGCGGTTGGCGGTGACCACGATCTCTTCCAGCAGGCCCGTTTCCTGTGCCGTGGCCGGCAGTGCCAGCAAGGCGGCCAAAGCCGTCCCGCCCAGCAGGATGGTGCTTCTCTTCGACATGTTTCCTCCCTGTCCCCGGTTTTCGGGGTTTTTCGTGTTTTGGTTATTTGTCAGACCGGTGATGTTAACCCTCCACCGGGATCAGCAGCCGCATGCCGTCCATCGCCTGGCTCAGCGTGATCTGGCAGCCCAGACGTCCGCCCGGCGGGCAATCGCCGAAATAGGACAGCGTGTCCGCCTCCATCGGGGCGGCCGGCCCGACCAGCGCCTGCATGGCAGGGTCGGTAACGGTGACACGGCAGGTTCCGCACGATCCCGTGCCGCCGCATTCCCCGATGATGCCGTCGATATCATTGGCCCGGCCGGCCTCCATCACGGTCCAGCCGGCGGGCACCCGCACCGTGCGTTCCGTCCCGTCGCGCTGCACGAAACGGATGGTGATGACGGGGGGCGCGGTCACGGCGTCCCCTTGGGCACGAAGCGGATCGGGTTGCGCTCCGGCCCGTGGTTCAGCAGGCTGACGCCCTGCCAGACCAGCGGCTGCGACCGTTCCAGCCGCTCATAGCGTTGCAGCAGTTCCTGCACGGTGATCTCCGCCTCCAGCCGGGCCAGCGGTGCGCCCAGGCAGCGATGAATGCCGTGGCCGAAGCTCATCTGCTTGTTGCCGTTGGGCCGGTCCAGGCGGAAGCTGTGGGGCTGCGGGAAGATCTCCGGATCGTAATTGGCCGCCCCGAAGAAGCAGGCCACCCAGTCGCCCCGCCGGATCTGCGCCGAACCGATGGTGACATCGGCCGTGGCCACCCGGAACAGCCGCTGCGGCGGCCCGTGGAAGCGCAGCGTCTCCTCATAAAACGCGTTGAACCGGGCTTGATTGGCGCGCAATTCATCCCAGACCCAAGGCAGGTCGGCCAGGACGGCGAACGTATTGCCCAGCAGGAAACTCGTCGTCTCTGCCCCCGCCACGGTCACGGTCACGCAGAAACGCACGATCTCGTCCCGCGTCAGGCGTTCGCCCTCCACCTCCGCCTCGATGAAGGCGTTCAGCAATTCGCCGGGCGGGCGCTCGCCGCGACCCAGGGCCGCCACCCGGTCGGTGACATGGGCGGCGTAGAAGGCCAGCACCTCCTCGTTGCAACGCTGGCGGTCGGCGGGCGCCATGTCCGCCGACAGCATGAAGGCCGTGGCCCAGCGCCTGTTGTCGCGGTCCCGTTCCGGCGGCACGCCCATCATCTGGGCGATGACCCGCGCCGGCAGCAGGGCGCAGTAATTGTCCATGACATCGGTGCCCAGGCCGTCATCGAAGAAGGCGTCCATGGTGGCGCGCACGATGTCGCGCACGGCGGGGCGCGTCGCCTCGATGGCGGCGGGGGTAAACACCTTGGCGGCGATCCGGCGCAGGCGGGTGTGCTCCGGCCGGTCATGGTTGACCAGCATCAGCGACGGCGCCGACGACGCCTCCTGCAAACTGTCGCGGGAGGAAAAGGTCTCGTGGTCAAAAGCCACCCGTGCCACATGCTCATGCGACAGCACGACCCAGGCCGGCTCCGGCTGGTCCACGCCCGGTACCGTGCCCGGCGGATAGTCCCGG
Organism: Niveispirillum sp. KHB5.9; assembly: GCF_048066115.1. Classification (NCBI taxonomy): domain Bacteria; kingdom Pseudomonadati; phylum Pseudomonadota; class Alphaproteobacteria; order Rhodospirillales; family Azospirillaceae; genus Niveispirillum; species Niveispirillum sp. KHB5.9. The sequence continues at coordinate 400,586 of NZ_JBLTYX010000002.1, forward strand.
TACCCGTATACCGGCGCCACCGGCCGCAGCAGGTCATAGAAGGGATAGGGATCGGCCACGACCTCCGGCCGGGTCAGCATCTCCACCGTGAAATGGTCGGGATTCAAGCGTTCATCTCCCATGCTTCATTATTTATTTTAGAAACTATTTCTTATGGAAAGAATTTGCTACGGTCCGTTCGGCCTGTCAACAGCCAAATCCGGGCCAGCACGAAGCCGGTCCGCAGGACAAGGGAGGAGATGAAGATGCAAGGCCTGATGATGCATTGCCCGCTGACCACCAGTTCGATCCTGAACCATGCGGTCCGCGCCAATCCCGAACGGGAGATCGTGTCGGTGGAGGCCGATGGAACCCGCCTGCGGCTGACCTACGCAGCTATGGCCACACGGGCACGGCGGGCGGCGTCGCTGCTGCTTGAACTGGGTATCGGTAGCCGCGACCGGGTGGCGACGCTGGCCTGGAACAGCCATCGCCATCTGGAACTCTATTACGCCATCCCCGGCATCGGCGCCGTCTGCCACACGGTCAATCCCCGCCTGGACGCGGCAACCATCGGGCGGATCGTGGCGGATGCACAGGACGGGGTGCTGTTCTTCGACGTGGATTTCCTGGAGATCGCGCGCGGGCTGAAAGACCGGTCGCCCATCCGCCGCTTCGTCATGCTGGGGCCGGCCGGTGCATCGGTTCTCGACTGGCCGGTCGGGGAACGCAGAATCGTCAAACTGAAGCAGGGCCGACCCGTCTTCGGCGTGGAACTTCGCATCGCCGATGGCCGCGAAGCGGCGGGCATCACGCCGGGGGAACTGCTGGTGCGCGGGCCGGGCGTGGCGAGCGCCTATTTCGGCAGCGATACCGCCTTCGGTTCCTGGATGCCGACGGGTGATATCGCGGAGATCGACGCCCAAGGCTATTTGTCCATCACCGACCGCGCCAAGGACCTGATCAAGTCCGGCGGGGAATGGATCAGCCCGACAGAACTGGAACTACTCGCCTGTCAGGTGGATGGTGTCAGTCAGGCCAGCGCCATCGCCATCCCGCATGCGCGCTGGGGGGAACGCCCGCTGCTGATCGTGCGCCGGCAACCCGGTGCCAGCGTCGATGCCGGCACCATCCTGGCCCATCTGGAACGCCATTTGCCGCGCTGGCAGGTGCCCGACCGGTTGGAATTCATCGATGCAATGCCGATGGGTGCGACAGGCAAGGTCCTGAAGGCCGAGCTGCGGCGGCGGTTCCCGGCCTGAAGCGGCACCGACTGGTCCGTTGCGGGGAACGGGCCGGGTGGATAGTCTTCATCCTGTTGGCCGGGCGCCCCATAAGACCGCCCGGCCGGAAGCGGCCCGAAAGAGAGAGCATGACGCAGCGTTACGCCCTGGAGCACCCGATCACGCGGGAGAATGCTCCGCTGAACTTCCTGAAGCTGTTCTACCCCTACCATTACGCGGTCGGCATGGCGGTGGAGAAGCATCTGGCCAGCGGCGTGCTGGACCGCCATCAGACGGTCATCCTCTGGCTGATCCATTCCAAAGGCGAGGGCGGCACCAGCCTGCCGCGCAAGGTCATCGAACAGCTGATCGGTGAATGGTACGACCTGGGCAGCCCCGCCATCACCAAGGCGCTGCGCAAGCTGGCGCAGCCGCCACTGGACCTGATCTCCATCGATGAGAGCAAGGCGTCGGGGCGGGAGAAGATCATCTCCCTGACCCCGGCCGGCCAGGAATTCGTGGCGCGGATGGTCGCCAGCGGTGCCGATTTCATCGCCCAGATCGTCGATCATCTCAGCGACGCGCAGATCCATGCCGGGATGAGCTTCATGGCGCGGGTCAGCGAGGTGGTGGAGGTCGATATACAGGCCCCGCGCGGCGAGCGGTGAGGGAATGGCGGGTTTTACCGTAAGCAATTGATATCACTGGCGACAATACCTGCCAGCGGGAGTGCGTCCGGGAGAACACCGATGCACGGCATTCCCCAGCGCGGTACCCAGCACCGTGGCTTGTGGCACCTATTCCACCTCCACCAGTTTCTACGGCTTGCCACCCACCCATTTTCCTTCCACCGGGGAGCGGTATTGGGGATCGGCGACCATGGGATCGAAGGCCAGATCCTGCACGGCCTGGCGTTCCGCCGCCCGCCGGGTCAGTTCACGCGCCACCTCCGGCGTCGCATCGGGGGGAATGGGAACGTCGCGCATGTCACTGGCGTGATATGCCAGCGCCGGTGGCGTCGGCAGGGCAATGGGAAGCGCCGTCACCGGCCGGCCGAGATCGGCCACTTCCAGCCCGGCCAGGATGAAGCCACCACTGGAATAGAGCGCGGTCGTCTCGCGCCTGGTCGGTACCGGCTGGTCGCCGGCCGACTGTACCTGGCCCAGGATGCCGCTGGGCAACACGTACCGGTTTAGCCCCTCCCAGCCCTTCAGCACGACCGGCAGATAGGCCGACCGGTCCAGCAGCCCGTGATTGATGCCGAAGGCCAGCGCATAGGTGTAGAAGGCCGTGCCCGAGGTTTCCGGCTCCGGAAACGCCTGTGTGTCCAGCAGGCTGGCGCGCCACAACCCGTCATCCTGCTGCAACGACGCGATCCGCGCCGCCATTTCCTGGAACAGGGCCACATAACGGGGGCGGGAGGGGAAATCCGCCGGCATCACCTCCAGCACGCGCGCCAGCCCGGCCAGCACCCAGCCCTCGCCGCGGGCCCAGAATATCTTCCTGCCGTTGGCGGACCGCCGGTCGATGAAGCGGGCGTCGCGCGCATAAAGATGCTGTTCCTTATCGTACAGCTTCTCATAGGTGCGCCACCATTGCACATCCATGGCGTGCAGATATTTGGGATCGCCGGTGATCACCGACATGCGGGCCAGGACCGGCGGCGCCATGAACAGGCTGTCGCACCACCACCAGACCAGCTTGTCGGGCTGCGGCATGAAGGTCAGATAGGGCACCGTATAATCCAGCCGCTGCTTCAACGGCATCAGCACGCCGGGAGAGCCCGTGCGCAGGTAGATGGCCTGGTACAGGTCCCCGATGGCCTGATCATCGGCGTTGATCAGATGCACGGGCGCGCCGTCACCCTGGTGGGCATGGTTGAAGCGCCGGGCGGTATGCAGGGAGAAATCCAGGACATCGGGCACCGCCGCCACATCGGCCAGCTTCATGGCGCCGACGAAGAAGGTCGCGGAAATCCAGTTGGTATTGATGGGCCAGCGGCCGCGCGCGGGCGTAACGGACGGGTTGGCCTCGATCTCCTTCAGCCGCGCCACCTCCGCCGATGCCGACCGCGCCACGATGGCCAGCACGTCCTGGCGGGCCGGCAGCGGCTGCTCCATGACGGCTCCGGGACGTTCCGCCGCGGCAGGGACGGCGCATAGGGGCACCGATGACACCGCGATACCCAAGCCAAGCACCAGATTCCGCAAAACCGCCATCAATCCTCTCCTGCATGTCGCCACCCTCCGACTTTGCTGTCGGGGATGGCTGTTTATGATTGGGACGGCCGCACGGGCCGGATGCCTTGGGCCCTGATCGGCCGGGCATGGTTGCAGCCCCACCACTCACCTTCCTGTTTCCTGTGGGGCGGCGTCGATTGACGATGAACCTAGGCGATCTGGAGCGCTTGCGGAAGCATAGAATTATCATATAAATGATATTATGATAAAGGCCATCCGCAAATGATGGCCGGCCGCCAGCGTGCCTGGTGGCGGGTGCGCGCCTGGGACGACAAGGGCGGCAATGCTGTAAGCAAGCCCGCCTTCTGGGAAACGGGCCTGCTCGCGCCCCTGGCGGACCCTTTCGCGGACTACATCTCCAACCCCTTCAGGGGAATGCCCGCATCGGCCAGCCGGCCCGGTGAAGCCATCACGCGCGCATTCACCAACACCTTGCCTTGCACGAAGTCACGCATCGCATTGACGCAATCGAGCGCGATCACCCGGCCCTCGCGCAGATAGATCACGGAAAAGCTGCGGGTGGCAGGCTCACCCCGCACAACCATGTGGTCATGGCCCAGGCAGAGCCCCACGGTCTGCAGACGCAGATCATACTGGTTGGACCAGAAGGTCGGGACACCGACATGAGCCGGCGGCTCGCCCATCAGGTGCCGCGCCACGATGGCGGCCTGTTCCATGGCGTTCTGGACGGACTCGATCCGGACGCAGGCGCCGCCCGCGAAGGGTGTGGCCTGGGCCGCGCAATCGCCGATGGCATGGATGTCCGGCAGGCTGGTACGGCACAGGGCGTCGACGCTGACGCCATCGCTTCCCAAGGCGCCGGCCGCCGTCAACGGCCCGACGGCCGGCGTGATGCCGATGCCGGCAATCACCATGTCGGCCTGTGCCACCGTTCCGTCGGCCAGTTCCACCGCCGACACGCGTCCGTCCCGGTCGCGCAATGCGGCCACCGCCACGCCCAGCCGCAACTTGACGCCCCGCGCGCGATGTTCGCTCTCATAAAAGCGGGACAGCGGTTCTCCCGCCACCCGGGACAGCACACGGTCCTGCGCCTCCAGCAGCGTCACCTGCTTGCCGGCCTTGACCATCGCCGCCGCCGCTTCCAGACCGATATAGCCACCGCCGATCACCACGACATTCTCCACACCCGGCAACCCGGCCCGCAGCCGGTCGACATCGGTCCGCGTGCGGATCGTGTGGATGCCGGACAGGTCGTGCCCCGGACATGAGAGGCGTCGGGCATGCCCACCCGCCGCCCAGATCAGGGTTCCATATTCCAAAACCTCGCCATTGTCGGCGGTGACCTGATGGCGGACGGGATCGACCGCCAGGATGCGGGCGCCCAGCGACAGCTCCACCCGCCGTTCCACCCAGAATGCAGGCGGGCGCAACAGCAGACGGTCGAAAACCTTCTCTCCCGCCAGATAGTCCTTGGACAGGGGCGGGCGTTCATAGGGCGGGTCCGCCTCCTCCCCCACCATCAGGATGGAGCCGGCGAAATTCCGCTGGCGCAAACCCACGGCCACCTGCGCGCCCGCGTGACCGGCCCCGACGATGATGATGTCGCTCCGCCGCATCGCTCAATCTTCCGCGGCGATGGTGACGCGCAGCCCATCCATGGCCGCCGTGAACCGGATCTGGCAGGACAGGCGGGAGGTTCCGGTGCGATGGGCGGAGGCATCCAGCAGGTCGTTCTCGTCCTCCTGCATATCCCCCACCCGCCCGGCACAGGCCGGATCGAGATGGACATGGCAGGTGGCGCAGGAACAGCTTCCGCCACATAGGGCCTGCAACTCGTCGATGCCGGCGTCGCGGATGATTTCCATGACCGAACGGCCGACAATCCCCTCGACCTCATGTTCGGCGCCGCTGCGCATGACGATGATCAGTTTGGACATCCCAATCTCCCTTTAAATGAAAAGCGCCGGCCGCCGACCCAGGAAGGCCGCCACCCCTTCGCGCCCGTGCGCCGTGCGGGCGCTGGCCGCGATGGACCGTGCCTCGGCCTCCAGATGGGCCTCCAGCGACGTGTCGAACGCCTGGCCCAGCAATCCCCGCATTCGGCCCAACGCCCCCGTCGCGGCGGCGGCCAGTTCCCCGGCCTGGGCCATGGCGGCGGCATCCAGTTCCGGTCCCGGCACCAGCCGGGTGGCCAGGCCCATGGCCACCGCCTCCTCCCCGCCCACGGCACGGTTGGCCAGCAGGATTTCCTGCGCGCGTCGCATCCCCACCAGACGCGGCAGCATCCAGGACAGGCCCCCGTCCGGCGTGTAGCCCAGCGTTCCATAGGCGGCGATGAAGCGTGCCTCCGGGGCCGCCAGCACGATGTCGCCGGCCATGGCCAGGCTGAACCCGGCCCCCGCCGCCGGGCCGTTGACGGCGACCACGAGCGGCTTGCGCATATGCCGGAAGCGGGTGACCGCTGCGTGCAGACAGGCCGTGACCCGCTTCAGATAGGCACCGATCCCGGCACCCGCCGCCGCGAACTCCGTGATGTCGCCACCGGCGCAGAACAGCCGGCCCCGGCCGGTCAGCAGCACGCAGCGGATACTGTCATCCTCGTCGCAGTCGATAGCCGCCTTCATCAGGGCCTCGGCCATGGCAAGGCTGATGCTGTTGCCGGCCCGCGGCCTGTCCATGACCAGCCGCATGACCGCCCCCTCCCGCTCCAGCACCAGCGGTGGGTTCTCGGGCGCGCTGATCGCGGCGCCCCCGTTCGCTTCCATGTCAAATGTCTCCGCTATCCACCCCCATGGCGCGGCTCACCAGGACATGGGCAGGTTGGCGAAGCCCCTGACCATGATGTGGCTGACCCGCTTGGCTTTGCCGATATCCAGTTCGTAGTCGCCAAGATAAGGCAGCAATTCCCGCATGATCTCCTTCAGCATCAGGCGGGCGGCGTTGGCCCCGGCGCAGAAATGCGGCCCCATGCCGAAACCGAAATGGCGCACGCGGGCGCGGGAGATATCGAACCGGTCGGGGTCGGCGATCACCCGCTCGTCCCGGTTGGCGGAAGCGTAGAAGATGATGGCGCGGCTGTCGGCGGGGATCAGCGCGCCGTCGATCTCCACCTCCTGCGCTACCTGGCGGGCGAAGCACTGGGTGGAAGTGTCCCAGCGCACCGCCTCATCGATGGCGGCGGGGATGCGGCCGGGATCGTCCAGCAGCATCCGCCGCTGGTCGGGATGGCGCCACAGGGCATGCATGACATTGGGGAAGAAATGCCCGATGGAGGCGTTGCCCGCCATCAGCACGGTGGAGACGTTGGCCACGATCTCCTCGTCGCTCAGCGGCGCACCATTCTCCTTGGCGCTCAGCAGTACGGAGATCAGGTCGTCGCCGCGCGCCTGCCTGCGGTTGTCCAGCTGGTCGCGCAGGAAGGTGGCGATCTCCATGAAGATTTCCGGCGGCAGGATGGAGCCCAACGGCCCGTCATCCTGGTGGAACAGGCCCTTGGTCAGTTTCGTGGCCTTCACCGCCGCTTCGGCATCCAGGCCCAGCATGCGACCCAGCGCGCCGAACAGGATGGGCTGGCTGATATCGGCGATGAAATCGCATTCCCGCTTCTCCGACAGAAGCGCCATGCAGTCGGCCAGTTCGATGCGGATACCGGGCAGCATCGCCTCGATCCGGGCATTGCCCAGCCCGCGCTGGATGACGCGGCGCAATTCGTCATGGCGTGGCGGGTCGATGGACCCCAGGGTCTTGCCCACCCGCGTCGGGCTGTCCTGCACGACATTGCCCTTGGCGGAGGAGAAGCTGGCATAATCCGCCGTCGCCCGTTCCACCCCTGAAAAGCGGGTGATCAGCCACAGGCCGCTGTCCGGGTCTTGCCAGACTGGCGCCTCATCGCGCAGCCGGCGATAGGTGGGATAGGGATCCTCAATGAAGGCCGGATCGGCCGGATTGAACATGGTCATCTGTTTCCTCCCTGGCGCCCAATATCATTGTCAGGGCCGGTCCATCGCCTGGGCGCCGGCATCGTAACTGTAATTGCCGTCGGCATATTGCAGCATGCCTTCATTCCATTGCGCGAAACGCTGCTTCAGATCGGCGGCAATGGCGGGCTCCTCTGCGATGCGGTTGGCGCGTTCGCGCTCATCCACGGCCAGGTCGAACAACCCCTCCCGCCCCTTGATTCGCAGATATTTCCAGTCGCCATGCCGGACAGCGATCTGGTCGTTGTGCTTGTGGCGCCAGAACAGGGTGCGGGGACGCACCGGTGCCCGACCGGTCAGCGGTGCCAGCAGGTTGGCCCCGTCCCAATCGCCCCCCACCGCACCGGCGGCCGCCAGCAGGGTCGGTGCCCAATCCATGCTGATCGCCACCTGCCGGCTGACCGTTCCCGGCGCGATGCGATCGGGCCATGACATCAGACAAGGAACCCGGATGCCGCCTTCCAGCAGTTCCCCCTTCATGCCGATCAGGGGCCAAACGTCGGAGAAACGTTCCCCGCCATTGTCGCTGGTGAAGATGACAATGCTGTTGCCTTCCAGGCCGGCCCCGCGCAGTGCCGCCATCACCCGCCCGACGCCCCGGTCCAGGCTGGACAGCATGGCGGCGTAGGTCTTCAGGCTGCCGCCCTCGTAATGGCGGATATCCTTCAGGCTGCTGGCCACCGCCTCATCCTCCGGCCCCTCCCAGGGCCAGTGGGGGGCGGTGTAATGCAGGCTGAGGAACAGAGGCTGACGGGCCCTGGCCGCCTGCCCGATCACCGCCACGGCGCGGTCGGTCAACAGGTCGGTCAGGTAGCCGATGTCGCCCGACCGCTCCCGCCCGTCGAACAGGCCATCCTCCTCCTTCACCGGCTGTCCCTGGGCCAGATGGGTGAAATAGTCGGCCCCACCCTTCTGGATGCCGTAGAAAGACTGGTAGCCGCTGTCCAGCGGACCGGGAAACGGCGCCTCGCCCAGATGCCATTTGCCGACCAAAGCGGTGCGGTAACCATGATCGGCCAGCAGGCGCGGCAGGGTAACGGCATCTGCCGGCAACCCGACCCTGGCCCGCACCAGCGGTTCCTCCAGCCCCATGGGCAGCCGGTACTGGTAACGCCCCGTCAGCAGGGCCAGCCGGGTGGGTGAACAGACGCAGGAATTGGCATAGGCCTGCGTCAGGCGCACACCGGCAGTGGCGATGGCATCGATATGGGGCGTGGCCACAATCCGCCCGCCATAGCAGCCGATATCGGCATGGCCGAGATCATCCGCCATGATGAAGATGATATTGGGCACCGGCCTGCCGGCAGCACCCGCCGGCAGCGACGCCGCGGCGGCCAGGGCGGCGGCGGCGCCCAGCCATTGGCGCCGGTTCAGGCCTTCGTTCATCACCACATCTTCCTTTCTCATTACCTCAAGCGCCGGCGCCGCATCCGCGGCTTGGCTTCACGCCGCACGTGCGGCGCGGCGGCAGTCGCCGCCGGAGCGACTTCCGCCGCTCTAGCCCCTCAATACCGGATGGAGGCCTGCAGGCCGATGGTCCGCGACACGTCGGTGGAGATGATCGCGGCACCAGCCTGCGCGAAGGCGTTGTAGCCGTAATTGACCACCCGCTTGTCCGTCAGGTTCTTGCCCACCAGGGCCAGTTCCACGCCCGACGGATCATGCGCCAGCCCGACCCGCAGGTTCAGCTTGGCATAGCCGTCCGACGTGGGAATGACGGCATTGGCCAGATCGATGATGTGCTGTTCGGTGCGGAACTCCACGAAGGCATTGGCATTAAAGGAGAAATTCTCACTGAGCGCGGTCTCGTAATTCATCTGCACCACGCCCGTCAGCTTGGGCGCAAAGGGAATGCCGGCGATGGAATTGGCCGGCAGCGCCCCGCGCTTCTCCACATCGGCATAGGTGACGCTGGTGGAGAAGGTCAGGTCGGGTGTCAGCGCCACACTCAGCTCGGCATCCGCCCCGCGCGATTGGATCTGGTCGTTGCGGACCACGAAGCCCGCACCGGTATTGATGGCGATCTGATAGTCAGCGATGCGGGTCTGGAACAAAGCGACATTGAACGTCGTACCGCGGCCGAAGCTGAATTTGCCGCCCAGTTCCACGGTCTTCGCCCCCTCATCCCCGAACTCCGCCGTGGCGATGGTGCTGGGCGAGGCCTGGAAGCCGCCGCCCTTGCTGCCCGTGGCGTAGCTGGCATAGAGCATGGCGCCCGGCGCCACCTTGTAACTGATGGAGCCGGAGTAATCGACGAAATCGTCCTTGCGATCCAGGCTGGTGGGTGCAAACGCCGGGTAGGCGGCGGTGGTCAGCAGGCCCGGGCGCACAATGGCCCGGGTATAATCGACCTGCTTCTTCTGGTTGTCGCTGCGCAGGCCCAGGGTCAGCTCCAGTTCCTCGGTCAGCGAATAGTTGAACTGGCCGAACAGGGAGATGGCCTCGGTCTTGTATTCCTGGTCGGTGGCCACCGCACCGTTCAGCGGCGTGCCCGCCTGGGGCAGCACGTCCAGGAAGTCGAAATTGCCCCATTTGTCATGATAGTAATAGGCGCCGGCGATATAGCTGAACTTGTCATATTCGGGCGAGGTCAGGCGCAGTTCCTGGCCGAAGCTCTCATTATGCTCCCGCGCCGTGCGCAGCACGGGCGCGCCGCGCACACCGGCGGGGTTGATCACCCGCTTCATGTCATATTCGGCATAGCCGGTGACGGCGGTCAGCGTATGGTCGCCCAGCGCCAGGTTGATGGTCGAGCTGGTGCGCCAGCCCTGGGTATAATCGAAGATCTTGTCGAAGCCCGGCCGCACCGTGCCGCGGCTGACATCGCCGATAGCGGCGGTGAAGGCGGGGTCGCCATACAGTGCCGCCGTCTGCGCCAGCCGGCCCAACGTGTCGGCACCAGCATAGAAGGTCTGGCCGTCGCGGTCGATCCAATGGGCCTGGGCCGACACGATCCATTCCAGATTGTCGGTCGGCTCCCACCGGGCCGTGGCGCGCAGGGCCTTGCGGTTGCTGGACTGCTCGTCCTCGCCGGTCAGGGCATTGCGAATCCAGCCGCCCTCGTCGGAGAACTGGCCAGCCACGCGGATGGCGAAGGTCTCGTTCACCGGCAGGTTGATCGCCGCGTCCAGGATGTCGGAGCCCAGTTCGAACTCGTGCATGTAGCTGGCTTCATAGGCGAATTCGCTGCCCGGCTTCTTCGTGGTCAGGGTCAGGGCACCGACGCTGGTATTCTTGCCCAGGATGGCGGCCTGCGTGCCCTTGACGATCTCCACCCGCTCCACATCGAACAGGGCGGCGGCATAGTCACGGGCATGGCCGGCGAAGACGCCGTCGATGAACAGGCCGATGGTCTGTTCGAAACTGTCATTGGACGAACTGGTACCCAGCCCGCGCACGACGGGATTGATGGTGCCGCCGGGGGCCGACTGCATGCGGATGCCCGGCACGACCTGGGTGATCTGGTCCAGCGAAACGACGGCGGCACGGGTGAAGGCCTCCCCTTCGACCACGGTCACCGATGCCGGCACCTCCTGCAAAGGCTGCGACCGCTTCAGGGCCGTCACGATGATTTCTTCAAGGATGGCATCACCGGCCGGGTTCTGTTCCTGGGCCAAGGCGCCATGGCTGACCGTCGCCACCAGGCCAAGCAGCAGCGCACGCGAAAATCCGCGCATCTTTTTTCCTCCCTGTTTTGTGATTGGCGGCGCCCGCATCGGCACCGGCCGTTTGCTTTCTTGGGTCCTCTCCTTCATGGAGGGCACAGGATTTATTTATTCCAGATGGACTAATTAGTAAAGACCAATATGCCATCCGGTGAATAATTTTGCCTACGATGGGATGTAGATTGCAGGCAGCGAAGAGGATTCGCCAAGGGAATTCCCATGGCGTCGGACCGGGTGCGGATGGCTTGGTTCAGGAACCCTTGCGGTCGCGTTTCTTCGGCGGGTCGCGGAAGAACAGGGCAAGGCAACGGTCGACATGGCGGTCGATGAAGACGGGATCCAACGGCGACTGGCCAGTGATCCGTGTCGCTTCCGCCGACTGCATGAAGATACGGGTCGCGGCACCGATGAACAGGTAATGGAGGTGATGGGGGTCACCCTCCACGAACTGCCCCGTTGCCTGGCAGGACCGGATCAGGTCGGCGACCAGATCGAAATAGCCCTTCAGGTAATCGGTGACCATGGCATCCAGTTGCGGGCTGGCGCCGCTGGAGGAATGGGTCATCAGGCGGTGGAGATGCAGGTTTCCGGCGCTGTAGCGCACGAAATCCTCCAGCACCAGCCGCAGCTTGATGGCGTCATCCACACCGTGCAGGCCCACCAGCCTTTCACGTTGCTTCGTGGTGAACGCCTTGACCGTGCGGTCCATCGCCGCCTGCCAGAGACCTTCCTTGCCATTGAAATGATAGGTGACCAGCGTGTGCTTGGCATCCGCCGCGTCCGCCACCGCCCGGGTCGACGCCGCCTCGAACCCGCGGGCCGCGAACTCGGCAATGGCGGCCTCGACGATACGCTCGCGCGTGTCGATGGCACGCTGCTGCTGGCGGCGGCGCACGGGCTTGGTTTCGGGCGTCTCAAGGTCGGTCGACATGGCACCTATCTATACGGGACCAAAGGGGTTTTGCCAGTTCATTCTATCGCGTCACCTCCCCTCCGCCGCGCGGGTCTGCAGGCTGTGATAGTTGGCGGCGCGCCGGGCCTCGTCCAGGCGCATGCCACCGGCCACGGCGGTGCGGATACGGTCCTCCGCCGCCTCGATCTCCTCCGCGATGGCCAATACCTGGGCCACCTTGTCGGCCGGGATGGACAGCACCCCGTCGGCATCGCCCACCAGCCAGTCGCCCGGCGCCACACGCACCCCGGCCAGCTGGACCGGCACGTTGTAGGCATCGGCCGTCACCCGGTCCTTGCCGGTGCGCATCGTGTTGCCGCGCGCGAAAACCGGATAGCCCAGTTCCACGCAACGATCACTGTCACGGCACACCCCGTCGATGACGGTGCCGGCGATGCCCTTGGCATGGGCCACGAAGGTCAGGATGTCACCCCAGACCGTCTGGTCGGGCCGGCCGTCATTATCGATGACCACAACGGAACCCGGCGCCACATCGTCGATATAATCGCCGACCACCCCGCCCGTCAGGCCGACGGGCAACATGCGGATGGTGAAGGCGGGCCCGGCAAAGCGCATGGTACGGGCCACGGGCATGATGCCCACAGCCTGGCCATCGATGCCCAGCCGGTCCAGCGCATCGGACAGGGCCGTCACCCCGGCCTTTTTCAGCCGTTCGACCCATTGTTGGTCAGACATTCGCAATCTCCGGCTTTTTCAGCATGTCTTCGTAATTCGCCCCCATCACATCGCCGATGGGCACGCCGGCATCGATGTCGCGGGCCATCAGGGTCTCGCGCGCCAGGATGTCCTCGGCCACGGTGATCACCTCCTCCAGCCGTGCGGCCTGGATGAAGACCACGCCGCTGCCATCGGCCACCAGCCAGTCGCCGGGTGCCACGGCCAGGCCGGCGATGGTGATAGGACAGTTGAAATCATGTTCGGCCACCCGGCCGCGCGCCGTGACGGGCACGGGTGCGCGGGCGAAGACGGGCAGGCCCAGGTCGCGGCTTTCGTCCACGTCGCGGCAGGCGCCATCGACGATCACCGCCGCCACGCCCTTGCCCACCGCACCCCGGCTCAGCAGCCCGCCCCAGCCCGACACGTCGGTGCGGCCGCGATGCTCCACGACGATGATGTCGCCGGCTTCCGCCGCCATCACCGCCCCGGCCCCCAGATGGCGCTTGGGCAGGTTGGGCATCGGCGCGCCCAGCTTCACCGTCACCGCCCGGCCCGCGACGCGCCGGCCCGGCAGGGTCAAAGGCGCCAGACCGATGACAGCACCGGACAGACCCAGCTTGTCCAGCGCGTCCGACACGGTGCAACTGTCGAACCGCAGCAGCCGCTTCACGATGCCTGCGTCAGCCATGATCGGCCACCATGGCGATGGCGTCGCACTGCACCAGCATGTTGGCGGGCAGATGCTCATAGGCCAGGGTATGGCGGGCCGGGCGGGACGCCTCATCCGGGAAGGCCTTCAGCCATTCCGCGTTCACGGCGGCCCGTGCTTCCGGCACCTTGGCATAAATGGTCATGCGGGCGATGTCGCCCATGCCCGCCCCGGCCGCCGCCAGGACACGCTGTAACTGCCAGAACATCAGGCGGGCCTGTTCGGCTACATCATCGGGCAGCGTGCCCGTGGCCGGGTCCAGCCCATAGATACCGCCCGTCGCCACCAGCCCGCCCACGCGGCTGGCCGCCGGAATGGGCTGGGCGCCATGATTGAAGCCTTCAACATTGATGCTGCGCCTTGCCATCTCTTTCTCCCTTTCACGCCCCCCAGGCCGCGAAGCCGACGCCGATGCCGGTGCCGGCCGGCGTGCGCCGGATGGGTTCATATTCTGTCCAGGACAGGGGCAGATGGTCCGCCGCCCCTGCCGTCATCACCCAGTTCAGGATTTCCGACGAACCGGAATTCAGCGCTTCCGGCGGGATGGAGCGCAACAGCCCCTCCTCCCCCGGTTTCAACCCGGCCAGCACCTGACGGTCCAGTTCCTCATCCACCACGAAATGCGACAGGCCGCCCGACGCCACCACGGCCACCCGCGCGTCGGACGGGCTGTCCTCGATGGCGGCACGCAACAGGCGGCCGATATCGAAGGCGCGGGCCGCACTCATCACGTTTGGCGGGAAATAGGTGTTCAGCAGCACCGGCAGCATGGGAATGGCCCGGTCGCGGAACAGCCGTTCCGCCACGAAGCCGAAGGCATGGCCGAACCCGGCCTTCACCGGATCATCCACCTTCGATGCCGCCCCGATATCGACATGCCGGCGGATCAGCCCGGCGATGGCATCGCGGGCCAGTTCCGGGGCGCCGGGGAAACGGTGCACCTGATCCATGGCATAGCCCTTGGCCATCTGGTGCATCCAGGCCGGCTTGTCGTCGCGGCCCCAGACATCGTTTGTGGCGATCTCCGCCCCGTAATAGATCGAGATGGCGGGCGTGTTGGACAGCGGGAACAATTCCCCCTGGTCGTCGCCGATCACCATCACGATGTCCGGCCGTGCGGCCGCCAGCGCATCGGCCAGCCGGTCCAGCCCGGCCTGGCAGCGCATGGCCGCCGCCTCGAACGCCTGCGGCGTGGCGATGGCGGCATAGACGTCGCCGCGTTCGGCCAGCAACTGGGCGTAGGAGACGAACCGCCCGTCGGACAGGTTCAGTTGCTCATTGGCAAGGTCGGCCTGGGCCCGGTACTGCCATTCGCTCCAGTCGATGGTCAGCAGCGGGCTGTGGGAGGCCGCAAGTCCCAATATGATGCTGGCCATTTCTCACCCCGGCAGTCCGTTGAACAGGCGGCGGGCATTGCCCTCGAAAATCTTGTGGCGGTCGGCGTCGGTCAGGAAGCCCATCGCCTCGATATCCGGCTTCATATCGTCATAGGAACGGCCGGTATCGGGGTTGATCTGGCTGCCGCTGCCGATGCGTTCGGTACCGAAACAGACATTCTCCGTGCCCACCACCTTCAGCAGCAGTTCCACCGACAAGGGCGAATGCAGGCAGGTATCGAAATGGAAGGCGCGCAGCGCATCGTCGAAGCTGCCGGGCGCTTCGGACAGCTTGCCCTGCACCCCGTCCTTGCCCAGATCGGGGAAGGCCCCGCGTTCCGCCCGCCAACGGCCGACCTGATAGGGCACGGAGCCGCCGCCATGGGCCACAATGATCTTCAGCTTGGGGAAACGCTGCATGACCCCGGCCTTGATCATCGACAGCAGCGCGATGGAATGCTCCGTGATGAAATGGTTGGCGTAGGTTTCCCGCCCGTTGCAGCACGAACAGGCATGGATCAGGCCCGGCACATCATGCTCGCACATCTTCTCATAGAGCGGATACCAGTAGGCATCGCCCATGGGCGGCACATGACCCGTCCCCTCCGCCGGATCGGGATTGATCAGGATGGAGTTGAAGCCCAGTTCCTTGATGCAGCGTTCCATTTCCGGAAGCACCCGCTCAATCGGTTCCCCCGGCACCTGAGGCAGGCCGGCCATGCCGGCGAACCGGGTGGGGGCAAGGCGCACCTGCTGGGCGATGGCATTGTTGGTCCAGCGGGTCCAGATATCGACCAGCCGCTGCCCCCGTGAATGCAGCATGGTGAAGGGCCGGGGGGAGACCATCTGGAAATCGGTGCCCACCATGTCCAGTGCCTTGAACAGGGTCTGGAGATAATCGAGATACCGGTCGTCGGAGATTTTCGGCTCCATCCCGGAATAATGGCCGTCGCTGCCGACCAGCATCATGCCGCCGGCATTGAATTCCGGTGGTGCCCAGAGATGGGAATGGACGTCGATGATCACGGAGATGTCTCCCGTTCTTCAGAGATTGTAGACGTCGAGCGTCAGGGCACCGGCGCGCACGCGTTCCAGGATACCGGCTTCCTTGGCGTCGCGGTCGCGCGCCGCCTGGACCAGGGCAGGACCGTCGGCGGCCGGCAGCACGATGACGCCATCGGCGTCACCCACCACCAGATCGCCGCGGCGCACGGTGACGGCACCGATACGCACCGGCTCCCCCACCGCTCCGTCGCCCTTGGGGTCCTTGCCCGTCCCCTGGATGCAGACGGTACCGGCGAAGGTGGGCAGGCCCAGGTCGATCAGTTGCTGGCTGTCGCGCACGCCACCGGTGATGACAAGGCCGGCGGCACCGAGCGCAATGGCCGACGTCGCCATGATCTCACCCCAATAGCCGAACTCGGTTCCCGGCCCGCATTCCACCACCAGCACATCACCGGGCTTCACGGCGGCCAGGGCACGATGGATCCACAGATTGTCGCCGGGCGGGCAACGGACCGGCAGGGCCGGTCCCTCCACGCTCATCCGCCGGTCGATCGGCTTGATCACCGATGGCAGCGCGCCACGCCGGCCAGCCGCCTCATGCAGGCTGGCACTAGAGATCGTGGCGGCATAGGGCCATGCCGGCATTCGATCCTCCCCGATTTGTTGGATTTCTTGTGGGTTAAAATTATACAGTTGGAATATTTTAGCAAGACATTTTTTCCATCAAAAAAGATCACCGGTTCGCCGTGACATAGGCCGCGACGGGTGCGCGGGCCAGGGCGAACAGGGTGACGCCGACCGCCGCCGCCAGCACGCTGACGATCATCAGCCCCATGGCCAGCGGGTTGGCAGCGCCCGCCGCCAGGCCCGCGAAGAAGGCGGCGGCCAATGGTCCGACGCCCAGCGCCAGCGTGCTCATGCAGATCAGCAGCAGGGCCGTCATGGTGGCCTGCATGGGTCGCGGTACGATGGAATGGATGGCGGCCAGCACATTGTTGCCACCGCCGCCGGCCAGGAACAGCCCGGCCCAGGCCAGCGCCAGGAACCCCGTGGCTGTGCCCTGCAGCGGTGCCGCAAGACAGAAACCACCACCGACGAAGCCACAGGCGGCGGAGACCAGCGGCAGGGCATCCGGCCGCCGCAACCGCCTGGTCAGCATCGGGATCAGAATGGTGCCGCCCACCAGAGCCAGCATGTTGAACAGGCCATAGGTGCGCCCGGCCTCAGCCACCGGCATGCCATAGGTCCGCGACAGGAAGGTCGGTCCCCAGGCCAGATAGGCGTTGGTCATGATCTGCAGGCAGCCCGCCCCCAGGAACAACGCGAAATAGAGCCTGGCATTGCCGACGGCATAGCGCATGACATCGCGCAATGTCGGCGCACCCGCCAATCCCGGCACGGTGCTGCGCGCGGGCTCCCGCGCCACCAGCGCGAACAATGTCGCCAGGACCAGTCCCGGCACACCGACGATGATGAAAATCACCTGCCAGAGCTTCAGGCCGCCCAGTTCGCCCGACGACTCCACCGCATAGATCCAGCCGATGGCCAATGCCGCCACGATATAGGCGCCCGACGCGCCGAACATGCCGCAGGCATTGTAGATGCTGGCCGCCAGCCCACGCCGTTCCTTGGGCAGAACATCACCGATCAGGGAATAGGTTGCGGGCGTCAGCACCGCCTCCCCCACCGCCAGCCCGATGCGCAGCAGCACCAGGGCCAGGAAGGTGGAACTGAAACCCGACAGGATGGTGCAGCAGGACCAGAGTCCCACCCCGGCCAGGATCAGCCGGCGACGGTCGCCCTTGTCCGCCAACCGCGCCACAGGGATGCCGACGATGCCGTAGAAGACGGCGAAGGCGGTGCCGAACAGGAAGCCGATCTGCAGGTCGGACACGCCCAGATCGGCCTTCAATGGCCCGACCAGCAGACCCAGCACGAACCGGTCGACGAATGACACGATGTAAAGGGTCGACAGGATGGCCACCATGGACCAGGCGCGCAGCGTCCCGGTCGCGGCGCCCGATGCGTCCGCGTTCATGCTACCTCCAAGAATGGAACTGGGTGATAGAGCGGCTTTCAGGTGAAAGCCGCTCCGGCGGCGACTGCCGCCGCGCCGCCCATGCGGCGTGAAGCCAAGCTGCCGGATGGCAGCGCCGGCGCTTGAGGAAAACAAAAACTAGGCCAGTTGTCTCAGGTCGCGCTTCAGGATCTTGCCGCTGGCATTGCGCGGCAAATTCTCTACGAAGACCACGCGCTTGGGTGCCTTGAACCCGGCCAGATGCGCCGCGCAATGGGCCAGGATGTCCGCCTCCGTCACCGCCGCACCCGCCTTCGGCACGATGAAGGCCGTCACCGCCTCGATCCAGCGCGGATGCGGGGTGCCGACGACGGCCACTTCCGACACGGCGGGGTGGAGATAGATCGCCTCCTCCACCTCGCGCGACGCGACGTTCTCGCCGCCGGTCTTGATCATGTCCTTCTTGCGGTCGACGACGGTGATGTAGCCTTCCTCATCCATGATCCCCAGATCGCCGCTATGGAACCAGCCGCCGGCGAAGGCTTCCTCCGTGCGCTGCGGATCCCGCCAGTAGGCGGTCATCAGCTGCGGGGAACGGTGGACGATTTCCCCCACCTGCCCGCGCTGCACGTCCCGCATCCCGTCATCCACAATGCGGGTTTCCACATGCAGGGTCGGGCGGCCGGCGGCACCGGCCTTGCGCTCCTGGTCCTGGGGCTGCAGCACGGCGGCGACGGGTGCGATCTCCGTCTGGCCATAGCAGTTCCACAGGCGCAGACCCGGCAGCCGCTGCCGCAGTTCGCGCAGCACTTCCACCGGCATGATCGAGGCACCGTAATAGCCGTGGGTCAGGCTGGTCAGTTTGGCCGGGTCGAACAGCGGGGAGCGCAACAGGGCGATCCACACCGTGGGTGGCGCGAAGAAGGAGGTGACGCCATGCGCCGCGATCAACGGCAGCACGATATCCGGCGCCGGCGAGGCGGCGATGATGTTGCTGGCCCCGACATGCAGCGACGGCCCCAGGAAGGCGTCCAACTGCGCGCAATGGAACAGCGGCAGCACGTTCAGCACCACGGCGTCGGGGGACCAGCCGCAATCGGCGATGCAGCTCTGATATTGCCACATCACCGCCTCATGGCTCAGCATCGCGCCCTTGGGCCGGGATTCCGTGCCGCTGGTATAGATGATCTGGACGATGGAGCCGGCATGGATGGCCGGCAGCGCCACCCCGCCCCGCCCGCGCAAACCCTGGAAATCGCGCGTGCCGTCGATCCGCCCGTCATGGGTCTCGCCCGGAATGCCATAGCGGATCGCCAGCCCCACCCGGTCGGCCGCCGCCAGCGCCGTGGCGGCACAGGCCGCATCGGTGAACAGGAAGCCGGCACCGCTATGATCCAGGATATAAGCGACGTCATCGACGGTAAGCATGAAGTTGATGGGCACCAGCACCCCACCGGCCCGCGCCACCGCAAAGCGTAAGGCCACGAACCAGTGGCTGTTGCGCGACATCAGCGCCACCCGGTCGCCAAGCCGGACGCCGGACGCCTGCAACCCTGCCGCCAGGTCGTCGACCAGCATGTCCAGTTCCGCATAGGTCCAAGACTGGCCGCCGCACATTATAGCGCCCTTGTCCGGGTATCGGCGAGCCGTACGGGCCAGCATATCGCCCAGTGTCTGACGCCGGCTGACGGCATCGAACCGGCCCGCTGGATGGACAAGCGTCGTGGCGCCTGTATCCTCATCCACGCCGATTGCGGCCGGTGGCGGTGCGCCGTCCTGTGACAGGCCATTCATGGTCACACTCCTCCCCAGGGTCCGCCATGACACCTGGCGATACCATTCCATTTGCACCAATAAGATCACAAATATTGTCCATATGGAATAATTTTATGAGGAAAAAATACGCCGTTCGCCTGAGGCTCCAACTCCTGAACAGGATGGAGCCTCATGAGCAAGACGATGAACGTCAATTCCTCTCGATGACCGCGTGACCTTCCTGCGACCTGCTCTGGCCGGTGCCACCTCCATACCTGCCGCCGCCTCTGCCTGGACATGTTCGGCCTTCAGTTCAGCGATGACGCCGGCCCAGTCGCCGAGCGTCTGCTGACGGTGGATGCGGTGGTTGGGATACCAGGGGGAATGGGTGGTGCCAATCTCCCAACGCCAGTCGACGGCATGGGCCAGCAGCAGCGACACCGGCGTGCCCATCGATCCCGCCAGATGGCCCACACCCGTATCAACCGCCACCACATGGTCGAGATTGGCGATGACGGCCGCCGTATCAATGAAATCCTTCAGGTGCGGGCTCATGTCATGCAGCCTGCCCTTGAAGGCCAGGGCATCGCCGGCCCGCGGCCCGACCTGGAGCGAGATCCAGTCGGCATCGGGAATGGCGTCCAAGACCGAGCCCAGCAGGGCCAGCGGCAGGGACCGGCGCGCATCCTCCGAATGCTGCGGACGGCCGGCCCAGACCACGCCGATGCGCCGGCGCCCCTCCACCTTGGCCGGCAGCAGGGAGGCGCCGCGCGCCACCTCCGCGTCGGGCAGTTTCAACCAGCCGGGCAGGAGCGGCAGGTCTGGCACGCGCAGCGACAGGAAATGCGGCAGGCTCAGCAGCGGCACATGATAATCGAACCCTTCCTCGATCCCGAACTTGTGCGGATTGTCGGGACGGGAGACGACACGCAGGCCGGGACGGTCCAGCGCCGTCCCCAGGATGCGCACCAGGGGTGAGGACACTTCCAGCACGATCTCCGCCGGGCTGTACCGGTCGGCCAGGATCTGCGCCAGGGGCGCGAACTGGATGATGTCGCCGAAACCCTGCTCGCCCCAGACATAGATACGCTTGGCCGTCAGGTCCTCACCCCGCCATTGCGGTGCCGCCAGAATGCGGCGCGGCTCCGGGAACTGGTCCCAGACCCAGCGCCATTCATAATCGGCCCAGCCCTGAGCGTAATCACCCTTGGCCAGGCAGGACAGCGAATGGTTCCAGCGGGCCAGCGCATTGCCCGGTGCCAACCGCAGCGCCACGGACAACGACGACGCCGTGGCCTTGATGAAGCCGGCCGACCGCAGGGCCTTGTCCAGCGTCTGCAGAACCTCCTCCAGTCGCTCCAGCCGCCCTTCCGGCAGGCCATCGGGCAGGACGGCCAGGGCGGCGGTCAGTTCGGGCAGCCGGTCGCCGAGATCGACCAGCAGCCGCTCCGTCAGATCGCGGGCCTCCGGCAGGATGCGGCCGAACAGGATGACGCCGATCATCAGCGGCACCACGGCCTCACGCGCCTGGCCCATCCAGGCCAGGCCGGTACCCATATTGACCCAGGCGGAATAGTTCAGCGGCGACAGATGCAGGATGCGGCGATAAAGCGGGATCGCATCCTCGTGCTTGCCCTGGGTCTGCACCATGACGGCCAGGTTGATCATGGTGGCGACGGCGCGGGGGATGTCGCCCATGCGTTCGAACACCGTGCCCAGTGAACAGTAATAAAGCGGCTCGTTCGGTTCCAGCCGCTGGGCATGTTCGAACAGGCCGGCGGCACGCAGATTGTCACCCTGATAGGCGGCGATGACGCCCAGCTGGTGCAGGGCCGGCGCGGTCAGTTCCGGGCGTTCGGTCAGTTGCAGGAACACCTGGCGCGCCGGGTCCAACTGGCCGGTCGATTGCAGATGCAGCCCCTGGGCGAAGGCGGGAACACGGCGGCCAATCTCCATCAGCACGGCTCCGCTCCGCTCCACGATGGGAATGGAGAGGTCGGCGTTATTGCTGCTCATCTTGCTGCGTGCCTTTGATGGGGTCTGAGGTCATCTGGATCTGGCTGTAAACGCCACCCTCGGCGCCGGCCACGTCTACGGGGAAGGTCTGGAGCGAGGATAGCGGGGAACCGCTTTCGGCGGAACTGGAACCCGTCCCACCGGTTTGAACCGCCGGACCGCCGGAGCCGGCGGCCGTCGTCTGGGTCGTGGCAGGTGCCGGTCCGGCAGCCACGGGAACGACAGTGGGGACGACGGCATTGACAACGATGCGCTGCACGGTGCCGGTGCTGAGCGTCGCGGCCGGCGTCACCGTCAGCTGCCCTTCCTGGTATCGGATCGTATAATTGCCCAGGCCCGTGCCCGTGGCGGATGCGGCATTGATGACATAGGTGCCCGCGATGGCCGCGGCGGGGGCACCGGGGCTGGACAGGTCCACCTGGCCGACACTATCGCCATTCACCAGCCCACTGGCGGTGAACCCGGTCTTGGCGTTGGCGGCGGCCCCGCTGCTGGCCAGGATCACGGTGCCGACGCTATCGCCATTGACCAGACCGGCAGCGCTGAAGCCGGTCAAGCCGGCACTGGTGCCATAGGTCTTGGTGACGTTGCCGGCGGTGATGGTCAGGGGAGCGGCTGTCACCGAATAGGTGCCGCCATAGGCCAGCTGGTAAAGCGCCGTACCGCTATAGACCGCACCCGTGCCCGTGGCGGTGGCGGAGCCAACCACCGTGGGCGTCGTGCCCAGGGTCCAGGACACCCCGCCCGTGGACAGGCCGCTGGTGACGGAATTGCCCAACTGGTCGAAGGCACCCGTCGTGGTGACGGAGCCGGCAGTGCCGCCATAGACATGGCCGCCCGATCCGGTGACCAGGATATAGGGGACCGTCTTCAGCACCGGATAGGGGGAACCCGCCATCCAGACGGAACTGGGGAAGACCGAATTCGCCACGGGGCCGTTGCTGACCCAGGCGCTGGTGGCCAGGCCGGTGAACCCGGTGGTGATGGTGCCGTTGCCGATGCCCAGCGTCCGGCCGGACAGCGTGGTGTCCCAGTAATTGCTGACCAGGGCGTCGCCGGTATTGGTGTTGACGCCGATCAGCCCGCCGACGCTGGTGACCGTGCCGACCGAGAGGACGCCGGCGGCATAGTTCCTCAGCACGCCGTTGGCCGTCGACACGCTGTTGTTGCCGATCAGCCCGCCCACGGCGGTGGCAGCACCCCCGACGGTGATGTTGACCTGGGCATAATTGTCGACCAGCGTGTTTTGGGCGAAGTTGACGCCGGCCAGCCCGCCGACCTGCGAGCCACTGCCGCTGATGGAGATGCTGCCCATCGCGTAACTGCCGGTGATCAGCCCGGCGCCAAAGCCGACCAATCCGCCGATCACGGCACCATTGCCGCTATGGCGGATATCGATCAGCGCGCCGCTGTTCTGGATGGTGGCGGTTTCGGAATTCATGTACGCGGCCAGCGCGCCGATCGTGGCGGCGGAGCCGCTGGCCAGGATGGTGCCGCTGGCTAAGACGCTGCTGATGGCGGCGGTGCCCACTACCTCCCCCACCACCAGGGCTACCGGCTTGCCGGCGGCGGAGGTGACACGGGCGTCCAGCAGGCTGAAATCCCGCAGCGCGCCATTCCCCAGCTTGGAGAACATGGCCGCATGGGCCACACTGACGGCATGGTTCATGGTCATGCCGGAGATGGTATGACCCCGGCCGGCGAATTGGCCGCTGAAGATGCCGGCACCGGCATTCGCCGCTGCCGTCATGCCGATCGGGACCCACCCCGTGGAGGCCCAGAGGCCACCGGCCCGCGCCAGTTCCACCATGGTGATGTCGGCCGCCAGCCGGTAATCGGCCGTCAGGTCCAGCGTGATCAACTGCAGCTGGTGCATGTTGTTGACGACGGTATCCTGCTCCATCCGCAGCATCGGGCGCATATAGCCGTCCATCATGTACCAGGTGCCGGTCAGGTCGAAGCCGGTATAGGTGGCGGTGGCATAGGCAGCCGTGCCGCTGACATTCGTGGCCGACAGGCTGCCGCTGCCCGTGCCCACGGCGGAGACCTGGCCGCCGGTGCCGCCGTCCCAATAGGCACCGGCCACCGTGCCAGCATTGTTGCCGATCAGGCCGCCGATACCGCCGGACCCGCCACCGGCCGATACCGCACCGCTGGCATAGGCAAGGGTGACCAGCCCGCTATTGGAACCGGCCAGCCCGCCGACATTGCCGGCCGAGGCCCCGACGGTGACCAGGGCCGTGGAATAGGCCACGCTGATCGTGCCGCTGTTGCTGCCGACCAGACCGCCGACATATTGCGCGCCGCTGCCGGCCGTGATGATGCCGGTGGAATAGGCGCTGTGGATGGTGCCGGCGTTGCTGCCGGCCAGCAGGCCGATCGTGCTGCCCGTGCCACCCGTCATCGTACCGTTATATACGCCGACGCTGCGCACCACCCCGCCCGCGCCGATAGAACTGAACAGCCCCAGGTTGCTGGCCGAAGAACTGGTGATGGTCAGGTTGTTGATGGCGTGGCCCTGGCCGTCCAGCGTACCGGTGAAGCTGCCCGGGGTGGCATTGTCATTGCTGGTGTTGAAGCCGATGGGCATGAAGCCCGTGGCCGTGGCCCAGATGCCGGCGGCCTGGGACGGCTCCGCCATGTTGATATCGCGGTCCAGCACATAGCTGGCCGTGAGGTCCAGGTCGATCAGCAGCAACTGGTGGGCGCTGGTGATGGTGGTGCTGTATTCGGCGCGCAGGACGGGGCGCGTATACCCCTCTACCATGTACCAGATATTGGCGAGGTCGAAGCCGGCATAGGAGGTACCGGCATAGGCATCGGTGCCGCTGA
Source organism: Niveispirillum sp. KHB5.9 (assembly GCF_048066115.1). NCBI lineage: Bacteria > Pseudomonadati > Pseudomonadota > Alphaproteobacteria > Rhodospirillales > Azospirillaceae > Niveispirillum > Niveispirillum sp. KHB5.9. The sequence continues at coordinate 424,971 of NZ_JBLTYX010000002.1, forward strand.
TGCCGGTGATTGTGGCGCTGCCCGTGCCACCGCCCGTGCCCGCATTCTGGCCCGTGGTAATGATATCCCAATAGCCGGTGACGGTACCGCCATTGTCGCCGACCAGCCCGCCCAGCAGGGTGGTGCCCGTACCGCCGCCGACGCTGCCCGTGGCGTAGACGCCCGTGATGGTGCCGGTATTCGACCCGGCCAGCCCGCCCATGGCGGTACCGGTGCTCATGGCCGATACGGGGCCGAGGGCATAAGCGTTCATCAATAGGCCGGCATTGGCGCCGACTAGGCCGCCCATGTTCGTCGCACTGCCGCCCACCGTCACCGTGGCCGCAGCATAGGAGCCGCTGACGGTGCCGCCGGCAGACACGGAACCCGCCAGCCCGCCGACATGTTGCGCACCGCTGCCCGCCCGGATCAGGGCCCTGGCATCGCTGCGGGAAATGAGGCCGGTATCATGGCCGACCAGACCGCCCACCGACTGCGCGCCACTGCCCACCGTGATCGCCGAAGCGGCATTGCTGGCGGTGACGGTGCCGGTATTGTATCCCGCCAGTCCGCCCACCGACTGCGCGCCGCTGCCGACCGTGATCGCCGAAGCATCGTTGCTGGCGGCGATGAGGCCGGCATTGTGGCCGGCCAGCCCGCCCACGGCCTGCACGCCGCTGCCGGTCAGCAGGAACGCCGTCGATTGGGCGCCCAGGATGGTGCCGGTATTATGGCCGGCCATGCCGCCGATGCTCTGGCCCGATGTGGCCGAAACGGTGCCGTTTGCAAAGGACGCGGTGACGAGGCCGCTGTTGGTGCCGACCAGCCCGCCGGCCCGCAGCGCCCCCGACGCGGCCACAAGCACACCGCCGGCCTTCACGGCGCTGACGGTGCCGCTGTTCCGCCCCGCCAGCAGGCCCAGGTCGGTGCCGCTGCCGGTGACCAGGGCACTTGTCAGGGTGAGGTTGGCGACCGATCCGGTGCTGCCAATGGTGCTGAACAGGCCGATATTGGCGCCGGCGCTGGCATTGATGGTCAGGCCGCTGACGCTGTAGCCCCGGCCATCCAGGCTGCCGGTGAAGGCGGTGGGCGCATCGTTGGCCGTGCCGTTGGCCCCGATGGGCGCGAAGCTGGCGCCGCTGCCCCACAGGCCTCTGGCCAGGCCCAGTTCCGTCATGGTGATGTTGGCGCCCAGGACATAGGTGCCTGCCGGGTTGACGGCGATGGCCTGCAGCTGATGGGCGTTGACGATGGTGGCCGCGTTTTCCATCCGCAGGAACGGACGGGTGAAGCCCTCCACCATGAACCAGGCGGTGGTGAAGTCGAGGTCGGCATAGGAGGCGCTGGCTAGGGCGCCCGTACCGCTGACGCCGACGGCGGAGAAGGTGCCCGTGCCCGCCGTGCCGACGCCGACGCCGACGCCGACGGTACGGCCGGAGGTGATGACGTCCCAATAGCCGGCGGTGACGGCGCCGCCCCCCATGGCACCCACCAGCCCGCCGGCACGGACACCGGTCCCGGCGGCGACCACCGACCCGCTGACCCAGCTGCGGCTGACGAAACTGCTGCTGCCGGTCCCGACCATCCCGACCAGGCCGCCGATGCCGGCGTTTGCGGAGGGGTTGCCGGCCTGTGTCACATTGCCGGTGGCATAGGTGTCGACAATGGTGGAGTTGTTCACGTATCCGATCAGGCCACCGACCGGACCGGCGCCGGTCGCCGCGGATACGGAACCCGAGGCATAGCTGGAATAGACCCGCGAGGCGGTGGCGGAGACACCCGTTACGGCACCCACCAGCCCGCCGATGCCGCTGGCAGCGCTCACGGTACCGGAATTGGTACTGACGATCACACCGCCGGTGGCATGGCTGTTGGCGATGGTGCTGCCGCCAAGGCTGCCCACCAGGCCGCCGACATAGTTGGCGGTGGCGCCGAGGCTGACGCTGCCGGTGGCGCGGCTGTCGATGATGAGGCTGCTGAACGGGCTCACCGTGGTCATCAGGGCCTCGCCCACCAGGCCGCCGACATGGCTCGGGATGCTGGCGGAGGTCGTGCCGGTGATGTTGCCAGTGGCGTAACCGTTGGTAATGGTGCTGGCATGCAGCCCGCCGACCCGTTGCGCGGTGAAGCCGCCGAGGGTGATGCCGCCGGTGGCATAGCTGTCGGCGATGCGGCTGCCGGTGGTGGCCAGACCCACCAGGCCGCCGATGAACTGGACGGCCGACGCGACGCTGACGGTGCCGGTGGCATAACTGTTCAGGATGCTGGCCGTCGTCGCCAGGCCGACCAGCCCGCCCGCGCGCTGGACCGAGACCGACACGGACAAGGCGCCCGTGGCATAGGAATTGGTGATGGTCGACTGGTCGAGATGGCCGACAAGCACGCCGATATTCTGGCCGGTGGTCCCAACGGACACGGTGCCCGTAGCATAGCTGCTGCTGATCACGGCCTGCGCGCTGACGGCCCCCGCCAGGCCGCCCAGCGCCGTGGTGAAATTTCCGGCCCGCGTGACGACCTCGGAATGGCTGGACAGGATCGAGCCGCCGGTCTGCAAGCCGACCAACCCGCCAACATAGGCGACGGAAGCGCCGGCCGTGACAGTACCCATGGCATGGACGTTCGACAGGGTGCCCTGGCTGCGGCCAGCCACCATGCCGAACCCGCTGACGCCGAGGCCGGCGGCAGTCACCGTGCCGCCGGCCAGCGTCAGGTTGGCGACCGAGCCGGTGGTGCCGATATTGGAGATCAGGGCGAGATTGTGATACGCGCTGATGCTGACGCGCAGGGTGTTGATCGTGAAACCCTGGCCGTCCAGCGACCCGGAGAAGCTGGTGGGGGCACTGTTGAAACCGGCGGTGTTGAAGCCGATGGGGGTGAACAGGGCGCTCCCCCACAGCCCGCCCGCGCGGACCAGCTCGCTCATGTCGATATTGCCGCCAAGACGGTAGGCGGCCGTCGGGTCCATGTGCATCAGTTGCAGCTGATGGCCATTGACGATCGTGGTGGCATATTCGCTGCGCAGGAACGGCCGCGTGCGCCCCTCGATATTGTACCAGTCGGTGGTGAAATCGAAGCCGGCATAGGTGGCGGTGGACAGTGCGGCGACGGCGAGGGTGATGCTTCCGCCGGTGAAACTGCCCGTGCCGCTGCCGGTGCCCACCGTCAGGCCGCTGGCGATCTGGTCCCAGAAACCTGCCGTGACGGTCCCGTTATTTGTCCCGACCAGGCCGCCCGTGGTGGCGCCCGCGGGGTTGACCGACCCGGTGGCATAGACAGCGCTGACCGTGCCGGAATTGCTGCCGATCAGCCCGTCCAGCATGTAGCCGACCAGGCCGCCGATATAGGTGGACTGTATCGGCGCTGACCACGACATTGGCCGATGAAGCGAGGATGGTGCCGGCATTGGTCCCCACCAGCCCGCCCGCCGCGGAGCTGTTGGTGGCGCCGGTGACGGTGCCGCTGGCCGCGACATTGCGGATGGTGCCCTGGTTGGCACCTGCCAGCAGGCCGAACTGGCTGCCCGTGCCGCCGAACACCCTGCCGCCCGACAGGATCAGGTTCTGGATCTGCGCGGTGACATCGGTGCCGGCGATCAGGCCCAGGTTCAGCGTGGCCGCCCCGCCGGCATCCACGCTCATGCTGCTGATCGTATGGCCCAGCCCCTCCAGCGTGCCGGCGAACAGGGTGGGGTTGGCATTGTTGCCCGTGGCGGTATAGCCGATGGGCGTCCAGGCCCCGGTCAGGGTGATGTCGCGTGCCAGGGCATAGGCGCCGGTGGACCCGATGGTCGCCAGTTGGGCGGCGGAGGTCAGCAGCGTATGGGCGGTGCCGTTGACGGTCAGGCCCGTGGACAGCGTCACCGGCGACGCCACCGTGAACAACCCACCCGCACCACCCTGATTGGTCTGCACGATCAGGGTGGTGCCTGACAGGGCGGCATTGACCGACACGCCGCGCCAGGCATCCAGCGTCAGGCTGTTGGCCGATGTCCAGCTGATGGCCGAATTGATGGAGATATCGCCCAGGCCGCCGGCATTGGTCGTGCCCGTGGCCGTGACGCCGGTATAGCCGACGGATGTATCCGTGGTCTGCAGCGTCACATTGCCGGACGCCAGCGCCGACTGGATCGCCGTCGCCGCGGCGGCGTTCACCGTCAGGTCATAGGGGTCCAGCAGCCAGTCGCCGCCCTTGCCCTTGGCCGCCCCGACATCGACGCGCGCACCGTCGATCTTCAGTTTGCTGCCCGACGTCTCGACAAAGCCGCCATCGCCCCAGACAGTGCCGCCACGCGCCAGCAGCGCACCCTTGATGTCGGTCTCCAGGCTGTTGACGATGGCCGTCCCGCCCTTGCCGCCCTCGGTGGCCGAGGCATCGATACGGCTGTCCGCGTCCATGGTGACGGAAGCGGACCCGGCCGTGCCCACCAGCACCGTGCCGCCGCCCGTGGCCCCCCTGGCGCTGAGGAACGCACCCTCCAGCGTGATGGGACCGCTGCCATCCAGGACCAGCGTGCCGCCCTTGGATGTCAGCCTTTCGGCCTCGATCACGCCGGTAGCCTTGATCACCCCGGCATTCACCTTGTTCAGCGCCTGGGCCGTCAGATAGATGGCCCCGCCCTGGGATTGGATGATGCCACCGGCTTCGATCTGTGCCCGGATCAGGGCGGGATCGACCCGCATCGGCGCACCGCCATCGGGCGTCAGCACCACCGCCTCGCCCGCCGCCAGGATGACGGACCCCAGTTCTGCCCGGATCAGGCCGCGATTGGTGATCTGCGAGGCCAGCAGCACGACGGAACCGCCGCGCGCCGTCAGGGTACCGTCATTGACGACCGCGCCCTCGGCCCCGCCGCGCCTGAAGGACAGATTGCCCTTCTCGAAATCCGCATCGGCGATATCCAGGGTGGAGGCGACGAGGCCACCCACATCCACCGTGCTGCCGCCACCGAACACCACCCCGTTGGGATTGACCAGGATCACCGTGCCGGGCGCGCGGATCGCCCCCTCGATCAGCGACCTGTCGGCGCCGATCACCCGGTTCAGCGTCATCGACGACGCACCGGGCTGCTGGAAGGTGACGCTGGCCGCCGAACCGACATTGAACCGGTCCCAGGAGATGATGGCCTTGTCCGTGGATTGGGTCACGGTCATCGCCGTGCCGGCCATGGCGATGTTGGCCGCACCGCCAGTGACCTAGCCGCCCGTGGGCAGGGTACCCGGCGCCTGTCCCTCCCCCCAGGCCGCCCCGGTCAGTGCCTGCACGACCGACAGCACGGCCGTACAGGCCAGCAGGCGGAACCGGAAGGGCCGGGTGGTGCGGGGGGGCGGGGTCATCGCCTAAGCCGCCATGACCAGCTGGACCCAGGCCCGCATTTCCGCACGGCGTGCCTCCGCCGTCTGGATGTCCAGCCCGCGCCCGGCATCGGGCCCGATGCGCTTGGCCGCCGTCGCCTTCAGCTGCACATTGGCGGTCGGGTTCCATTGCACCGACGCCCCGGCACCTTGCTGGAAATAGGTATTGTGGGGCGATCCCGCCCCCTCCCAGCCATCCCAGGGCCGCTTGTGCTGTTCCACCACCCCGCCGTCCCAGAAGGCGGCGACGCGCAGGTCGTCGCGCAACCTGTGCCCGACCTCCAGGTTCAGCATCACGCCCTGGTCGCCACTGCCGGCATTGACCGGGTAGGCCCGGGTCCCCGTCAGGCCGCCCAGGGCGAACTGTTCGGCACTGTTCAGGTTCTTACTGACCAGCTGGCCCGACAGGGTCAGGGCGACGTCGCCATCCTTCCACAGGGCTTGGCGCCGCCCGGCGCTGAGCGTGATCTTGCCGTATTTGCCGCGCGTGCGGGCACTGGCCCTGTCCAGCGCCTTGTTGGCCTTGTTGCCGGACAGGTCGACATTGCCCAGCTTCACCGACGCATCCAGGATGAATGCCCCGCCCCCCCTCCAGCCATCGCGCATGGCCCGATGGGCGGAGAAGGTCACGGCCGCCAGCCGGTTGCTGGCCGTGACCAACCCGCCCACCCGGTCCCTGGTCCATTTATGCTCCGCCCCCACCGCCAGGCTGATCGGCGCGTCGGTGGTGCGCAGGCCCAGCCAGCGCAGGTTCATCGCCACCGTCTGCGCATTACCCGACGGTTCGCCCGCATTGACCTTCTTCGGGATGTCATAGGTCAGGGCCCCGCCCATCCCCTCCAGCCAGAAACCGTCATCGAACAGGGGGGCACCGGCCGTGACCTGGCCGTAACGCGAGGATTTGGTGCCCTGCCCCGTCACCGACACCTGGTCGCCCTGGCCGGTGGCATTGGTCAGGGTCGCGATGCCCAGGGCGCGGACACGGCCGATCTCGCGCGCGGAATTATTGTCGATGACGGCCGTGGCGCTGAACAGCGGCGGGTCCCGCAGCTTCAGCACCACATCGGTCGTCCCCTCCTCCGTGCCGGCATCCAGCACGCCAAGGGCCTGCATGCCCGGGATGATGCCCAGGTTGGAGACACCCGTGGCCACCGCACCGGGATGCAGCGGTTCGCCCGGGGCATTCCGGGAATGGATGAAGGATCGCGCCCGCTCCGGATCCAGGCGGGTACTGCTGGACGGATCGATGCGGACCCGGCCCATGCGGGCCTCCAGCACCTGGATGGTGACCACGCCCCCTTCCAGCGATTGCCGCGGCAGCACGGCGCGGGCCAGCAGGTCGCGTTTGGCATAATAGCGGCTGATCCGCGCCGCCGCCTCCTTCAGGTCGCCCAAGGTGCAGTCGCGGCCGATATAGTCCGTCAGCTGCGCGCGCAGCTCCACTTCCCCGATCAGGTCGGCGATGATCCGGAAGCCGGTGACACGCACGGTCTCCCCCGCCTTGAGGAATTCCTCATCCGGCGAATAGGGCGTGATATCGGGCGTGGGCGGGGTTGGGGGGGGGAACCTGGGGAATATTGCGCTGCACATCACGCAGAATCTGCCCGGCATCCTGCGCCATGGCAGTACCGCTCATGGCCCCGAAAGGCAGAACAGCCGCAGGTGAAACGCAAAATATCACCCTCGGCTGCACAGACCTGCCCATCAGTCTACAGCCAAAAGTATAGAATCTCCGTTTCTTGGTAAAGATATTCTTGACGGGAGCGCACGAGCCAAATGGTTAGGGCGCAAGGGTGCGTCGCATCACCGGCCCAATGACCTGCTGCCCTGATTGCATCCGCTTTTATGAGTGGAGCCCTCTGGGCGGCACCGTCATCCGCTCGACACGAGCGGTAGCAGGCCATCCGGCGGGCTCCACCTTTTTTCCTGCCACCTCGCACAGCATGGCGTCGTCCAGCATCGCGTCTGCAAGCAGCTTCTTCAGACGGACACTCTTCCAGGATGCAGGTCACAGGTCATAGGTTGCGTACCAGATTGCCAAACTCCCGCGCCGTTTCACTGGCGGCCCGGTCGGCTTCCTTGGTGACGGCGGTCTGCTGCATGAAGCCATGCGGCAGTGCCGCATATTCCAGATAGAGCGTCTTGACGCCGGCCTTCTTCAAACCCTCCGCAAAGGCCCGGTCGGAATCGCGCAACGGATCGAAACCGGCAGAGGCGACAAGCGTCGGCGGCATTCTGGCGAAATTGCCGGCCAGCAGCGGAGAGATTTCCGGCTGGGACAGGTCCATGCCGGGGAACACGCGGCGATGGACATAATCGGTGAACGGCACGTCAAGGCCGAACCCGTCCCAGAACAGCCGCGCCGACACGTAATGGACGCGCATTTCCTTAACGCTGCGGTTATCGACCGCCGCATAGTAGAGCAACTGGCAGGCCGGGCTGGGCTTGCCGGCCTTCTGCGTCCGGGTGGTCACCACCACCGACATGTTACCGCCGGCACTGTCGCCACCGACGCAGATGCGGGACCTGTCGCCCTTCAGCCGGTCGGCATTGGCCACCGCCCAGTCGAAGGCATCCTCCGCGTCGTTCCAGGAACCGGGATAGGGGTTCTCGGGCGCCAGCCGGTAATCGGTGGAAACGATGATCACCTTGGCCTCGTCGGCCAGCCGGCGCATGGTGCGGTCCACCGCCTCGATATTGCCGAACAGCCAGCCGCCGCCATGGTAGTAGACCAGGATCGGCAAGGTGCCTTCCGCCTTGGAATGATAGATGCGCACCGGGATCGGCTTGCCGTCGCGCGCCGTCACCTTGTCATCCGTCACCGAGGCCAGGGCCGGCCCCGGCTTCGTCTGCCTGATCCAGTGGTTGTTGGCGTCCTGACGGATGGCGGCCGCACTTTTCGGATCGTCGAACGGGTCCGGTGACGGCGTCGCCCCCTTATTCCCGGCTGCGGCCTTGGCCTCTTCCTCCGCGGCCTGCCGGCCCTTGTGGAAAAGATACTGCATCCGGAGGTCCAGCGTCTGGCCATCCAGGGTGATGCGCCTTCCCCCGACCTGTTCAAGGACCCAGCTGTCCGGCTTGGCCGCCAGATCGGCGATCTCCCGTTCCTTGGGATCGGACGTCTGCGCCCCGGCATCGACGGACGGATACGCCCCGCAGACGGTGAACATGAGGGCGAGGGCGGAGAGCGTGATCAGCTGTTTGCGTAGCAATTTGACCTCCCGGATGTTGCACCGGAACGATGTTGCACGCCACCGCCACCCGACAATCCCGCCGGCAGGTAATATATGCTACAAACGGGTAATGCCGACTACCGGCCGGTCTTATGCCGACCTTCCCCCAGGCGCCGGGCGTCGCCATCCGGCGGATTGGCATTACTTTTCGGGAAGGCCCAACGTCATCGCGGCACCGGTCAGCCGGGTTCGCATCTGGTTCAGGTCGGCCAGACTGTCCAGCGCCCTCTTCGGCGCCTTGGTGGCGATACCCACCAGCAGCGCCTCGATAAGGCCCAGCGTGGCCGTGTGCATGCTCAACATATCGGCATGGCCCCTGGGCACGGGCAGCAGCAATTGCACGCGGTGGCCCACACTGTCGGCCAGCATGTCGGTCAGCAGCATGGACGCGGCCTTGCGGTGCCGGATCTCGTCCAGCAGCACATCCAGCTCCACATAGACCCGGCCATAGGCCAGCATGACGACCAGGTCCTTGGCCCTGATCCGGTTCAGGTCGTCGGCGAACAGCAGGCCGGTATTGGTCAGGCTTGCCGCCTCGATCCCGAAGCGGTTCAGCTGGATGGAAAGATACTGGGCCAGCGCGCTGGACGGGCCGATGCCGAACACGAAGACGCGCGGCGCGTCGATGAAGGCCTTCACGGCACGCGCGAAAAGCTCCGGCGTCACCGACCGGCGCACCCCTTCCAGCGACTGGGCATGGATATCCAGCGTCACCGCCAGCGCATTCTCCAGATCGCTGCCGACCCGGCCCAGGATGCGGGTCAGCCGGTCGGCCGGCGATGGCTGGTCGATCTCCGCCACCAGTCCCCGGCGCAGATCATCCAGCCCCTGATAGCCCAACGCCTTGGCCGTGCGCACGATGGTGGCATCGCTGGTGCCGGCCTTGGCCGCCAGTGCCGCGGCGGACGAGACCAGGACCTCGTTCCGGTGCTCCTTGAAGAAGCGGGCCACCCGCTGCTCCGTTGGCCGCATCGCCGGCCAATGCTCCGCCACGCGCTCATCGAAACTCGGCATCGCCTTTTTCACATCCCACCAGCCATTGACTATCGTAGTGTTTGCTACCTAAATGATCATAATGTAGTGATTATTACACGAACGATCTCCCCGGAGCGACCGGGCGGAACCGACGACACGAAACAGATGCCGACAAGCTCCGCCATTACCGCCGTCACAATGGCCTTCTTCGCCTCCTGCGTCGAGGTCGTGGAAGCTTTTACCATTGTGCTGGCCATCGCGGTAACCCGCGGATGGCGCCCGGCCCTGTCGGGAACGGTTGTGGCGCTGGCGGTCCTGACCCTGATGGTCCTGGTGCTGGGTCCCCTGCTTCCTCTGCTGCCGATGACACTGCTGCATCTGGTCATCGGCACCATGCTGCTGCTGTTCGGGCTGGGATGGCTGTGCAAATCCATCCTGCGATCAGCCGGCATCATCCCCCTGCATGATGAGGATGCGGTCTTCGAGGCCACGCGCGGGGAATGGGCCCCGCGCGGCGATCCCCGCCGCACCTCGCTGAACGTGCTGGGTGGCATCATCGCCTTCAAGGCCGTGCTGCTAGAAGGGCTGGAGGTGGTGTTCATCGTGGTCGCCATCGGGGTGGGCCATGATCTGCTGGCCCCGGCCGCCATCGGGGCGCTGACCGCATGCCTGCTGGCCGCCGGCGCCATCCTGCGCCATCCCCTGTCGCGCATTCCGGAGAACACCCTGAAACAGTTGGTCGGTGTCGTCTCTGCCGCCTTCGGCGTGCTGTGGACGGGCAAGGGCCTGGGTATCGAATGGCCGGGTGACGGGGATCTGGCGCTGCTGGTCTTCATCATTCTGTTCTTCGCCACGGCCCGTCTGACCATCCATCTGCTGCGCCGCTCCTTCCCGGAGGTGGCCGGGCGATGAAGCGCAAGCAAACCCTGATCGGCGATATCGGGCAGACCCTGGTTGGCATGTTCCTGGCCGACCTGCGGCTGACCTTGTCCACCCTGGCACTGCTCTGTCTGGTGCATGTCCTCCGACTGACGGAACTGCCCGACCCCGTTGTGGGCGGATTGCTGCTGGCGGGATGCCTCTCCATCCTGGTGGATGCCGCCCTGCAGGGTGCCGAACGCAGGAGACCGGAATGAGACGCCCCCTGCTGAAAGGTTTTTGCGGTCTGCTGGCGGTGACGGCCGGCATCGGCCTTTACCTGGGCGGCCTGCAACTGACCGGCAATTTCCATCCGGTGGTCGAGGGCGCGCTCTACCGCTCGGCACAGCCCGATCCGGCCGCATTGGAACGCTATGTCCGGGATTACGGGATCAGAACCGTCGTCAACTTGCGCGGCGGCAACCCGGATGCCGGCTGGTACCGGGCGGAACGGGCCGCCAGCCAGCACCTGGGCCTGACCCATATCGATTTCCCCATGTCGGCCAAGCGTGAACTGACCCAGGAACAGGCGGCACAGCTTGTCGCCCTGTTGTCCAAGGCGGAGCGGCCGATCCTGATCCACTGCCAGGCCGGGGCCGACCGCAGCGGCCTGGCTGCCGCCCTCTATGTCGCCGCCGTGGCCGGCGGGGGTGAGGAGGCGGCCGAACGGCAGATATCCCTGCGCTACGGCCATATCTCCCTGCCGATAGCCAAAACCTTCGCCATGGATCGCAGCTTCGAAGCGCTGGAGCCCTGGCTGGGATACCCCGACAGCTAGCCCCTTTCCCATGCCGGCCCCACTTCGTGACGTGCCGCAGTCGGTCACCGTCGTCACCCGCCAGCAGATGGACGACCAGTCCATCACCAGCATGGCCGATGTGGTGCGCTATGTCCCCCGCGTCGTCTTCGCCCAGGGCGAGGGCAATCGCGACACGCCGATCTTCCATGGCAATGCGTCCACCGCCGACTTCTTCGTCGATGGCATGCGCGACGACGTCCAATATTACCGCGACGTCTATAATATCGAGCGGGCGGAGGTGCTGAAGGGCCCCAACGCCATGTCCTTCTGCCGTGGTGGCGTCGGTGGCGTCATCAACCGCGTCACCCGGCAGACCAACTGGCGCCGTATCGGTGAAGTAAAGCTGGAGGTGGGCAGCGACGATCATCATCGCGGCACCTTCGATCTGGGCCAGGGCATCAACGATAAGGCAGCATTGCGCCTGACCGGCCTGTACCAGAATTCCGGTTCCTACCGCGACGGCGTCGACTATGAACGCCGGGGCGTGAATCCCACCGCCTCCTTCCTGGTGGGCGAGGCGACGCAGATCCAGATCGGGTACGAGCATTTCGAGGATGAGCGCGTTGCCGATCGCGGCATCCCCTCCTACCAGGGCCGCGCGCTGCTGACCGGCCGGTCGACCTTCTTCGGCGATCCGGACCGGAGCCCGACCGACAGCCGCGTCGATGCCGTCAATCTGGCGATCGAGCACAGCGTCAGCGACGACCTGTCGATCCGCAACCGCACCCGCTATGCCGATTATTCGAAATTCTACCAGAACGTCTTCCCCGGTGCCGTCAACACGGCGCGCACCACCGTCGTCATCTCCGCCTATAACAACGACACGGCGCGCGAGACCCTGATCAACCAGACGGATCTGAACTACCGGTTCGCCACGGGTGCCCTCACCCATACGCTGCTGGCCGGCATGGAACTGAGCCGCCAGGAAACCGACAATTTTCGTGAAACGGGCTATTTCACCGCCGTCGGTGCCAACACCACCAGCATCAACGTGCCGGTGGGCAGCCCGCGCATCTCCGTGCCCATCACCTTCCGCCAGGCCGCCAGCGATGCCGACAATCACGGTGTGGCCAAGTCGATCGCCGGGTACCTCTGCAGGACCAGGTCGACCTGACGCCGCGGCATTGCCGCCACCCTTGACCAGCTTGCTGTCCAGATAGGTATAGCCGCCGAAGATTTCCCACTGGTCGGTGACCTTGCCGGCCAGGCCCAGCTCGATACCCCGCACCCGCTTCTCACCCGCCATGGCGACGGTATGTCCTGAAGCGTGATGCGGCTGTTCTGCGTCTCCGTGTAGAAGATTGCGGCGGTGGCCAGCAGCGCCTCGTCAAACAGGCTCCACTTGGTGCCGACCTCGACGGTCTTGTTTTTCTCCGGCTTCAGGTTGGCATTGACCGCACTGCTCAGCGCCGACGGATCGCTGCCCTGGGCCAGGGCATTGCCCGTGGGCGTGGACGACGTGGCGTAGGAGGCATAGAAGCTGCCGTCGCGCGTCGGCTTGTAATTCAGGCCGACCTGATAATTGAACAAGTCATCCTCGCGCTTGAAGATGCTGCGCACGCCCGGCGTGGCGGCGGCGGTGCTGGCGGCACTGGTGAATTTCGACTCATACCGGTCGAAGCGCAGGCCCAGGTTCAGCTGGAATTCGCTGGACAGGTCGGTCGTGTCGGACAGATAGGCCGACTTGGTGACATTGCGCGAATTGCTGGGATTGTTGTTGCGCGTCATCACACCCGCCCACGCATCGTTGGGGTTCGGGTTGTTGAGATCCGTGCAATAGAAGGCGGCGATGGCGGCGGCGGTGCAGCTGGCCGCACCCGTCGGCAGGGTCAGGGCGTAGCTGTCATTCTCGCCCTGCTCCCGGCTGAACTCCACACCAGTGGAGAAATTGTGCGTCAGGCTGCCGGTGGTGAAGCTGCCATAGAGATCGGTCTGATTGGCGATCGTCTGCAATTCGGTGACGCGGTTGTTCTGGCGGCGATAGACCAGGCCGTAATAGATGTTGCCCTGGCTGTCATCGGGCTGGGTCCAGACATAATCCTGGCCGGTCTGGGCATAGCGCAGGGTATTGCGCAGCGCCAGGCCGCCGCCGAAATCACGGTCCAGCTTGATGGTGCCGATATCGGCCGTATCCTCGCGAAAATCGCGGTTCTTCAAACCGTACCAGGTGCTGCGGTCGACCTTGACCGGCGACCCGTCACCCACCTGCAGAACCCGCGCGCGGCCGTCGGTACGCGGACGGAAGGTAGGGTTGTCATAGGGGATGCCCGTGTCCGGGATGTCGTCGGTTTCCAGGTGGTAATAGCTCAGCACCACCTGCGTGGCGCTGTTCAGGCCGAAGGCGACCGACGGGACGATGCCCCAGCGCTCGTTCTTCACCACGTCGCGGCCGGCCACACCGGCATCATGCCAGACGCCGTTCAGGCGCACGGCCACACCATCGCCCAACTGCTTGTTCACGTCCGCCGTGACGGATTGAGCAACACCCTGCGGAACGACATGTCTTTCTCCCCATGACACCGCGCTTTTTGGCCCGGCTTATTTCTTTGGTTGGGGGGGCAATATCGTCAGCTTGCTGTCAGAAACCTTTCATGGTTGCGGCACTCAAACTTCGCCACCCATTCGTTCCACATGATCTGATTGTGTGGAACGAATGGAACACAACACCACCATAAGATCAAAGAACTTGACCTGCTCCCGGCGAGGCAAGGTGGATGCCCTCTTGCGTGACGAATTGACAGGCGCCTTAAAAGCAACAACCCGCCCAGCCGGAGCTGGACGGGTTGTTATAACGTCAGTGGATAGGAGGGGCTCGCCTTGACGATCGCGCCGTCAATCTCCCGCATATCACTCCCCACCTGCGCTGCTGGTCATCATCGTGGAGCCGATGATGGCGGTGGCGTCGATGCCGCCCTGGTTCTGCTGCTCCGCCTCCACCGCCACATCGGCAACGCCCCCTTCCCCGACCATCACGGTGACGATGTTCATGTTGGCGACCGATCTGATCTGCGGCAGCCAGGCGGCGGAGGCCCCTGTCGCCGCAGCGTCGACGCCATGCCGGCATCACCACCTAAAACACGGCCTGCACAGATCGAATTGCCGCCGGCCAATCCCCCGATTCCAAGAGTTTCAGCCGCCGAAATTCCATTTCCGTCAAGCGCATGGTCAAGCATTTGGCATCCAGATCGATCAGGGACCGAGGCACCGCCCGCAAGCTTTCATGGTTGCTCTCCGGGTCCTCTGTCGCAACCACCACATAGCTGACGCGGCCCGTGTCGCATTCGATCAGCGCCTCCACCGCCTTGCCCAGGAGAACCCCTTTCACATCCTGAACCGGGGTGCCGGCAATGCCGCTGGCCGTCAGCAAGGTTGGCGCCTCGGAACGGCGGCTGGCCGCGATCGCGGATTTGCCCCCATCCTCATAGGCACGCTTCCGCCCCAGCCAACGCCAGACGCCCACCATGTTGACGGCCACCAGGAACAGGTTGGTCCACAGGAGATTGGCCTGACCCGACACGAAGCCAACCACCGCCCAGCAGACGGAACCCAGCGCGAACACGACAAAGCCCCAGCCCGTGACCCGCGCACCGAGATTGGCAGCGGTCATCATGGCGGCAACCATTGTGGCCGCCGGGGCGATCACGCCGGCAATCGCCTCAAGGTCCATATCGCCTCCGGTCCGGCCTGCCGCACATCATCGGAAAAGCCCGGCATCGATGTCGACGCGCCCCTCGACCATGCCCACCAGCAATTCGGCTGCCAAGCTGCTGAAAGTTATGCCGTTCCCGCCAAAGGCCAGAATGGCCAGGATGTTCGGGGCGTCCCCCACCCGCCGGATGGTCGGCAAGCCGCTGGGCGTCGATCCGAAGTTCCCGCACCAGGCATAGTCGGCCTTGGTATCGAGCGCCGGGAACAGCTTCCCCAGCTTCTCCTCCAGCCTCGCCGTCTTGTCGGGCAAAAGCGCGTCACGCGCAGCCTCGTCCTGGAAATCCTCGTCCTCTCCGCCACAGATGACCCGTCCATCCGGCAGAGCCCGCACATAAAGATAGGGATCGGAGGCTTCCCAGATCAGGCACTGGTCCGGCCAGAGCTTGCGCGGCTGCGGCCGGGTGGCGATGGCCCAGGTGGAACCGATCCTGTGTTTGGTGCGGCGCACCCCCTTGGGTAGTTCATAGCCGGTGGCATAGATCGCCGTCCCGGCATGCACCGTCGGCCCCGCCTCCGTCGTGATAACCACCCGGCCATCCCGGCTTTCAACACCGGCGACGGTCACGGGGGAGAAAATCTCCGCCCCGTGCCGTTGAGCACCCAGCAGGAAACCCGCCGCCAGTCGCAGCGGATTGGCGGTGAGATTGCCGAAGGATAGCAGCGCCGCTGCCCGGTCGATCCCGTATCGGGACCGCAACTCGGCACGGTCCAGATAGTCGGTGTGCAGGCCCGCCCGGTTGCGCAATGCCGCCTCCCTCCGCAGCTGGCCGGCATTGAGCAGATTGCCGGCCAGATAGAGCGAGGATCGGCGTTCCAGATCGCAGTCGATGTTCAGCGCCCCGACCTTGTCCGCCAGCGTGTCCAGGGCCAGCCTTGTTCTCTGCCAGGCGCGTATCGCCCTTTCCAGCCCGACCTTGGCCTTGAGCTTCAGGATCGGCAGGTCGATCTCATACTGCAACAGGGCCGTGGTGGCCGCGGTCGAGCCCGACAGCGGCGGGCGGCGATCGAGCATGACCACCTTATGCCCACGCGACGCCAGGGCCTGGGCCGTGATGGCGGCACTGATCCCGGCGCCGACCAGGACGATGTCGGCGGTCGCGTCCTGCGTCAGGGTCTTCGTTGGTATCGTCGGGACCCTGGTGTCCATCCAGACGGAACGCCCTGTCCGCAGATCCTTCGGCTGGGTCAGCATCGCGCCCCGTTCTTCAGGCCAGGGTGCGGATATCGGGTTCACGCGCCCAATACCGGGTCTTGGCCGCTTCCACGAAGCCGGCGCCGATGGGCTTCACCCCGTCATCGGGCATGATGCCGGCCTTGTCGAGCAGCGGTTTCGCCTCCGCACTGAAGCCGATGGCCTTCAGATGGCCAAACGCGTCCATCAGCCATTGGATGGCCGCCCCCTCATTCAGGAACGCCTTGGCGCCTTCCTTCGACAGGATCACGGCAACGGCGTCGAAGATCGGCGACGGGGCGCCGAACAGCAGATGGTCGGCCTTCCGCATCGTGCCGTCGGAAAGTTTGGTCCCGCCGACCTTGGGCCCCACGATGACCGGCTTCGCCCCGGCATCGGTGACGGCCTTGACCAGCCCCGCCAATTCGTCCGCGTCGCTGCCATCATGGATCAGGATGCCGATGGCCCGCCCCTCCAGCGTCTTTTTCATCTGCGCATGGATCGACAGGGCCGGCGACGGTTCCATATCGACCAGCGGGCGGGCCGGCTTGGCGGCGGGCGGCAAGGCCACGCCCAGGCCGGCGGCAACCCGTTTGGCCAGGTCTTCATCGACATTGCGCAGATTGGCCAGCATCCGGCCAGGCACCTGCTCCAGCCCGACCCTGGACAGCTCGAACACGAAGGAGGAGGCGATATGCGCATGTTCCTCCGGCGTCTGGGATGTCCAGAACAGCCGCGCCTGACTGTAATGGTCGGCGAACAGTTCCGCGCGTACCCGCAGCTTGTCTCCCTGCTCGTCCGCCAGAGGTTCGGCGACGGTGGCGAAGCCCTTGGCCGGGCATTCGCGCGGCCCCGCCTCCTCCCCATGCTGGGCGAGGCTATTGGGCTCGTAATTGGCGCGCCCGCGCGGCACCTGCATCTGCATGTGGCCATCGCGCTGGAAATTATGGAACGGGCATTTCGGCGCGTTGATGGGCAACTGGTGGAAATTGGCCGTGCCCAGTCGGGATTTCTGGGTGTCGAGATAGGAGAACAGCCGGCCTTGCAGCAGCGGGTCCTCGCTGAAATCGATGCCCGGCGGCACATTGGCCGGACAGAAGGCCACCTGCTCCGTCTCCGCAAAAAAATTGGTCGGATTGCGGTCCAGCACCATGCGCCCGACCTTGCGGATGGGCAGCACCTCCTCCGGGATCAGCTTTGTGGCGTCCAGCACGTCATAGGGCTGGGCATCGGCGAAGGCCTGATCGAAGACCTGGATACCCAGTTCCCATTCCGGGAAATCACCGGCGGCGATGGCCTCATACAGGTCGCGGCGGTGATAGTCATTGTCGGCCGCCTGCAATTTCACCGCCTCGTCCCAAACGGTCGACTGCATGCCCAGCCTGGGCTTCCAGTGGAACTTGACGAAGCTGGTCCTGCCCTTGGCATTCACCATCTTGAACGTATGGACCCCGAACCCTTCCATCATGCGCAGCGAGCGCGGGATGGTCCGGTCGGACATGGCCCACATCAGCATGTGGGTGGTCTCCGGCATCAGCGAGGCGAAGTCCCAGAACGTGTCATGGGCGGAACCGGCCTGCGGATAGGCCTTGTCGGCCTCCATCTTCACCGCATGCACCAGATCGGGGAACTTCATCGCATCCTGGATGAAGAAGACCGGAATATTGTTGCCGACCAGATCCCAGTTGCCTTCCTTTGTATAGAATTTCACCGCGAAGCCGCGCACGTCGCGCGGCGTGTCCACCGATCCGGCACCACCGGCCACTGTGGAGAAGCGGGTGAAGACAGGCGTCTTCTCCCCTGCCCGCTGGAAGATGTCGGCCCTGGTGATGTCCGCCAGGGATTCATACAGCTCGAAATAGCCATGGGCGCCGGAACCGCGGGCATGGACGATCCGCTCGGGAATGCGTTCATGGTCGAAATGGAAGATCTTCTCCCGCAGGATGAAATCCTCCAGCAGCGTCGGCCCCCTGGCGCCTGCCTTCAGGCTGTTCTGGTTGTCGGCGACCGGAATGCCCTGGTTGGTGGTCAGACGCGCATTGGCGTCCGAATTGGACTTGGGCAAGGCCTGATGGGTCTCGCCGCCGGCACCCTGGTGGGTGGCGATGCGCGTGGCTTCATC
The DNA here is from genome assembly GCF_048066115.1 of Niveispirillum sp. KHB5.9. Lineage (NCBI taxonomy): Bacteria > Pseudomonadati > Pseudomonadota > Alphaproteobacteria > Rhodospirillales > Azospirillaceae > Niveispirillum > Niveispirillum sp. KHB5.9. The sequence goes on from NZ_JBLTYX010000002.1 coordinate 443,227, forward strand.
CATGACGTCATTCCTCCTGATATGTTTCTTGAATAACGGCGGGATTGCGGCGGGGTTCCGGTGACTTCGGCCGCGCTCATCGATCTAACGACCCATCACACAGGCCTGCAAAAGCAGGGCACCCGTCGCCGTCCAGGGTACGGCGATCAGCGACAGGATGGCGACCAGCCGGGCAATGGTGATCACGAACCCACCCTCCACCCCAGCCCAGGTGGCAACGGCTTGGCATCGCAACGCCACGGGCGCGATGGCGGTTAGCGCCAGCAGGGCCAGAACCCCCACCAGCCATCGGGAAGCATCAGGCGGCGCATCCTGCGCACAGAGCAGGGTATGGCCGCCATAGGAGAACGTGAACTGCACGCCCCAGACAATCGGCCCCCAGAGCAGGAACAGCAGCGTGCGGGTGATGGAGGGCAAAGGGTCTTCCATCATCCCGCCACCCGTGGAAAGCCATGGATCAGCAACAGGCCCAGCAGCATCTGCCCGACCGTGTAATAGCAGAGCAGGGCGCAATTCTCGTACCCCACCCGCCGCACCCGATCCAGGCGGCCGCACAGCATCCGCGCCATGGCGACGCCGAACAGGATCAATTGCGCGATGACCAGCTGCCCGTCCAGCACCGAGGCCATATAGACCACAGCGCCATAGGCGCTTTCCGTGGGGCGCAGGCCCGTCTGCCACAGCACCTGGATGTTCAGCCCGAAGGATGCCGTCAGCACCAGAGCCGCCAGTCCCAACACCGCGACCACCAGGCCCGACCGCTGCCCCGACGGTGGCAGCAGGCGGCCGGCACCATAGGTCAATCCGGCCGACAGCACGGCCAGACCACCGACCAGCAATGTCCATTTCCCCGCTGGCGGTGCCGCCGCATGCGGTGGCCAGACCTCCGGCGACACGACCCAGAGATAGAGGTAGGCGAAAACATTGGCGAGGTAGAGTGAACCGGCGACCAGCATCAGCACCACCATGGCCCACCAGGTGTGCGATGCCGGCCCGCTCATGTAGCTGGGCACCTTCAGCCCTGCCCCGATCTCCACCAGCCCCTTGTCGCCGCCCTGATCCAGTCCCCAGGTCCAGACCAGACAGCCGATGATGGCCATCAATCCGCAGATCGCCGCCGGCACCACCAGCTTAACCGTCAGCAGCAGGAAGAACCCCGCCGTGCCCACTGCCGCCACGACATGGGCGTAACCGGGGCCGGGCATGCGGATGATATAGTGTGGCCTGCCCTCCACCGGGCTGGTGACCAGGGTCTCGCGCACGCCCGTGACGCTACGCGGCAGGAAATGGCGGCCCTCCTCCACCTCCTTGGCCAAGTTGGGCTGGTCCCAGAGCGGCTCGCGGCTGGTGACCAGCGGGATGCTGCGCGTGCTGTAGACATCATTGGGCAGCCATTCCAGGGTCGGCGCACCCCAGGGATTGTCATTCCCCGCCCCGCCACCAGCCAGCACCGGCCGGAACCGGCGCGCCAGATCGATGACGAACAGCAGCACCCCGGCAGCGACAATGAAGGCGCCGATGGTGGAGATCAGGTTCAACCAGTTCCAGCCGACATCGTCGCTGTAGGTCCAGACCCGGCGCGGCATGCCACGCAAGCCGGTCAGATGCATGGGCAGAAAGGCGATGTGGAAACCGGCGAACATCAGCCAGAACACAAACCGCCCCACCCGTTCCGACAGCGGGTTACGGCTGACCATCGGCGCCCAGAAATGGAAGGTGGCGAACAGCGGAAACACCATGCCGCCCATCAGCACGTAATGCAGGTGGGCGACGACGAAATAGGTGTCGTGGACCTGGAAATCGACGGGCACCAGCGCCACCATCACCCCCGTCACCCCACCCATGGTGAAGATGAAAACCGAACCCAGCACGAACAGCCACGGCGTGTTGATGCGCAGCCGTCCCTTGGCGGCGGCGATGGTGGCGATCCAGGAGAAAACCTGGATGCCCGACGGGATGGCCACGGCCATGCTGGCGGCGGAGAAGAAGGCCAGGCTCAGCGACGGGATGCCCGTCGTGAACATGTGGTGGACCCACAGCCCGAAGGAGAAGAAGCCCGTGCCGATCAGCGCCACGACGATCAGATCGTGCCCGACCAGCGGCCGGCGCGCCATGGTGGACACGATCATGGAGACCAGCCCCGCCGCCGGCAGGAAGATGATATAGACCTCCGGATGGCCGAAGAACCAGAACAGGTGCTGCCACAGCAACGGGTCGCCACCCATCCTGGCGGTGAAGAACGGCCAGCCGAAGGCCCGCTCGATCTCCAGCAGCATGGTGGCCAGGATCACGGCGGGAAAGGCGAAGACGATCATCGCCGCGAAGATCAGCATGGCCCAGGCGAAGATCGGCATGCGGGCCAGCGACATGCCGGGCGGCCTGGTCTTCAGCACGCCGACGATGATCTCGATCGCACCGGCAATGGCCGATATCTCGATGAACCCAATGCCCAGCAGCCAGAAATCGGCATTGTCGCCGGGGGAGAATTCCATCAGCGTCAGCGGCGTATACATGAACCAGCCACCATCGGGCGCCAGATCATAGAGGATGGTGGAGAAGAACACTGTGCCACCGATGACATAGGCCCAGACCGCGAAGGCCCCCAGGCGCGGGAACGGCAGGTCGCGGGCCGCCAGCATCTGTGGCAGCAGCAGCACGCCCAGCGCCTCCATCGCGGGCACGGCGAACAGGAACATCATGGTCGTGCCATGCATGGTGAAAAGCTGGTTGAACAGATCCTGGCTGACCAGATCATTGCCCGGCACCGCCAGCTGCGCCCGGATCACCAGGGCCAGCACGCCGGCCAAGATGAAGAACATGAGTGCCACGCCCATGTAGAAGATGCCGACCGTCGTATTGTTGACGTCGGAGATCATCCGCCAGCCGCGTGGCCGCGCCCAGATGCGGCGCAGTTCCTCCACCTCGCTTTCCGGACGGTTGCCTTCATTGGGCAGGGCGGTGTCGGTCATCATCTACTCCAGCCCGTCCAGATAGGCCGCCAGTGCGGCCAATGATGGCGGGTCCAGCATCGGATATTCCGGCATGAAATTGCCGGGCTTGATGTGCTGGTTGTCGACCAGCCAGCGCGCCAGGGCCTCGCGATCATTGGGCAGGGTTGCGGCGGCCAGGGAATGGCGGCTGCCGACATGGGTCAGGTCCGGCCCCGCCAGCCCGGCGGCATCGGTGCCGCGCACCGTGTGGCAGGCGTCGCAGCCATTCTCGAAGAACAGCCGCTTTCCTTTCAGCGCATCGGCCCCCTGTGACGGCCGGGCGGGTGCGGCTTCGGCCATCAGCCAGGCATCGTAATCGGCCGCTTCCATGGCCGCGACATGCATGGACATCAGCGCATGCGCCCCGCCGCAATATTCCGCGCATTGCGCCCGGCTGATACCGGTGCGGTCGGCCTGGATGGTCAGGACATTGCTGCGGCCGGGGATCATGTCCAGCTTGCCGCCCAGTTGCGGCGCCCAGAAACTGTGGATGACGTCGTCGGTCTCCAGTCGCAAGGCCACGCGGCGGCCCACGGGCAGGCGCAACTCATTGGCGCTGGCGACACAGCGACCGTCCGGCAGCTCATAGACCACATGCCACCACCATTGTTTGCCAATGATAGTGACAGTCGGGCCATCCGCGCCGGCGGAACGCGAGATGCCGGCCTGCATGACCACCAGCCCATAGAACAGCAGCAGGCTCAGCGCCACGGTGGGAAAGACGATACCGCCGGCCACGATCACCCGTTGCGAAGCGATCCGTTCGCGCACCGATGCCGACCCGTACAGCGACAGCAGCAACAGGACGCCGACCAGCAAGGTCACGAAGATCGCCAGCCCGGCGGAAATCCAGAACAGCAGGCCGATCTCCCGCGCCTCCGCCCCCGTCGGCGACAGGGCCGACTGCACGCCACCGCATCCCGCCAGCGGCAGCAGCAGGAATGCCCAGCGCCCCCTCATGGCGCACCTTGTGGACCCGATGTCGACCGACCCGCCAGCCAGGCCGTCACATCGTCGATCTGCCGGTCGGTCAGGCGGGCCGCCACCGACCGCATCATCTCCGCATGCGGCGTACCCCCCCGCACCCCGTCGCGGAACAGCCGCAACTGCTGCGCCATATAGGGCTGGGACATGCCGTCCAGGCGAGGGAACTGCATGGACCGGCCACCATCATGACAAGACAGGCAGGCGCCGACATTCTGCTCCCGCAGGCCCCGTCTGGCGATCACCTCCCCCGTCGCTTCATTTCCCCGATCAGGCGATGGGGCGGCAATGGGTGACATGGCGGCGTAGGTGCCGGCCAGTTCGCGGATCGTCTCCGGCGACAGGGCGACGGCCACCGGCTCCATCATGCCGCTCTGCCGCTGATCGGCGGCATATTCCGCCATGGCCCGAACCAGATAGTCTCTGTTCTGGCCCTGCAGCGGCGGGGCCAGATCGGACACCGGCGGCCGGCGTGCGTCGCCATGGCAATTGGCGCACAGCGCCAGCGTCGCCGCCCCGCCTTCAAAGGAGAAGCCGCTGCCCTCCGTCCCGGTCAGCGCCTTGTAACGCGCCGCCGGCATGTCGGGCAGTTGGCGCATGAAGGCGACGACGGGCCAAATCTCATCATCGCGGCCATCGCCCGGCCATTGCGGCATGCCGGTGAATTTCAGCCCGTGGCGCACGATCCAGAACAGTTCGGCATCGTTCCAGTGCCCGACATTGTCGCCCAACGCCGGGGCGGCCGGATACATGCCGGCGGCGATGGGGTTTTGCGCCTTGCCCGGCCCGGCATGGCACGGCTGGCAGCCGGCGGCGAAATGCCGGGCACCCAGTTCCACCATGCCCGGCCGATCCATCGGCAAAGGCTCGATCCCCAGGCTGTAGGTGGCGATGGACCGGTTCAACACCAGTTTCAGCAGGCGGTCGGTGAAGGCGAAATGCCGGGATGAGGCGGCGACATTGTAGATGCCGGCCAGCGCCACCAGCAGCCCGGCCAGCAAGGCACCCAGCACGGTCAGCACCATGCCGTGATGAAGGGGACGGCGCCTGGCCAGCATCTAACCGGCGTCCCCGCCATTGCTTGCCGGCCGCCACGCGGCGCCATCGACACGACGCAGCCAGCGGCGGGCAGCGGTGATGGCGGCAGAAACATAGACCAGCGGACAGGCCGTCAGCATCAGCAGGCCGGCGAATTGCTGATCCACCAGCAGCATGGGATCGACATGGCCCGCCATCGCATAGATCGGGCGCGGCGCGAAGACCAGCAGCACACCCAGCAGGCAGAACAGCTTGCCGGTGATCAGCAGGGCCGGCAGCGGCTGCCATTCCCCCGACCGCGTGGCGGAAACGATGCAAGTCCAGAACCAGCAGGCGGCAACAAACAGCGACAGATGCATCAGCCCCATCAGCAACGGGTTGTGCATCGCCAGTTCCAGCACGGCCGGCATATGCCAGCCCCAGAGCAATGTCATCTGGCAGAAAGTGGCCGCCGGCAACCAGGATGATGTACCGGCCACGGGCAGGAAGCGCTGACCCACCAGGACCAATGCCGGGGCCAGCAGGTTCATCGCTACCATGTGCGATGTCATATGCGCGGTCAGAAATCCGCCGGCCATAGCCCCGCTCCCCTGCTGTCCTCCTGGGGCCAACGGGAGCAGCGGGGTGAGGTTCCCCGACCAGCATCAGGAAATGGAACATCAATATCCAGGTCGCGTTGACCAAAGACAGACGGATGACACCGCCGACACAGGAGTACCGTCATGTCGGACATCAAATACACACCCGACCGGAACGATCCCGATGTTTCCGAGGAACGCCTGCGCATCAAGGAGAACGGCCCTGTCGTGACCTCCGTCCCGCCGGAACGCCAGGCCGTGGAAGTGAAGCCCATGCGCTATGTGCTGGGGGTCGGCATCGCGCTCGCCATCGTCGCGATGGTCGTGGCCGCCATCATCACCAATATCAGCGCAGGCTGACCGGTATCGCCTGTCCGGCGCGGATAACCTTCCTGTCAGTCATCCGTGGAGCCTGCGTGAATGCATCACCGCAATGACGGCGAAGACGAACTGAACGCAGCCTATGACCGGCTGGAGCGGGAATTGCCGCCGGCCGCCGTTCGTGTGCTGGAATGGCTGCGCAGTCCGCGTGCGCGGCGCGTCCGTCTGGTGCTGGGGATGCTGCTGATCTGCGCGGGTTTCCTGTGGTTCCTGCCCATCGTCAGCATCGAGATGCTGCCTGTCGGGCTTTTGCTGATCGCGATCGACGTGCCGTTCCTGCGCAGGCCCATCGCGGCCTTCGTGATGTGGCTCCTGGACAAATGGATGGCCTTGCGCAACTGGTGGCAGCGTCGGCACTGACCTTCCCGCCAAGCACTCAGGAATGGGCCAGCTGGCGTCTGGCGCGCGCCCGAGCCAAGCGTAACCGTATCCGCGCGTCGCGGGGCAGCGATGGCGGGATCACTGTCGCTCCGCGCAGGCCCGCGACGCTGGAGATATTGCGGATGCTGCGGATGGTCTCGTTCAGCACCTCACCCATCATCTCGCGCGGCTCGATCTCCCCCTGTTCGGCGACCAGCGTCAACCGATGCATGGCGTAGAATCCGAACAGGCCGGCCAGCAGGAAATAGAAATCCCAGCTGGTGAGGATCAGCGGGAAATCGAAAACGCCGCGCGGATTGGTCCAGCTCAGCAGCAGTTCCAATTTCCGCTCGGTGAAGAAATCGGCCAGCAACCCGCCCAGGATGGGGGCGATCCCCGCCGCCACAGCCGTGACCGTGGCGCTGACCGCGATATAGGCGGTGGCGCTGCCCCGCGGCGACAATTTCAGCGCGATGTTGGTGGCGGTCAGGGTCACCCCGGCCACCGCCGCCCCCATGAAGACATGCAGCAGCACCAGCCATCCCGTCACCAGATCCGGGTCGCCCAGTTGCGAGGCACCGATCATCCCCACGATGGACAGGATATAGACGGGTGCACAGACGGCCAGGACGGGCTTGTTGGCAAACCGGTCGCTGAGCCGCCCCCAGAAGCGCAAGGCCAGGATGTTGGCGATCTGGCTGACCACATTCAGGATCATCACCAGGCCGATATCGAAGCCCAGCTGCTTGACGATGAAGACGGTGAAGAAGGGCGTGGCCAGGTTGACCGCGAACTGCCAGCTGCCGATGAACACCAGCAACTGGCGGAAATTGCCGTCGCGCAGGGGCTGGACCAGCAACGCACGCAGCCGGGGGGCGGGCCCATCGGCGGGCGGCGGCATGGCGGGCTCCGGCATGTGCGACACGATGCGGGCACTGATCAGCCCGGTGACGCAGCCGGCCGCAAACATGCAGGCGAACAGGATGTCACGCTGCGGCGAACCCTCCCCGGTCGTGTCCAGCGCGAAGGCCGCGGTCAGGCCCAGTATCAGATTGATGGCAGTCACCCATGCCGTCCGTCTGGCGAACACCTGGCCCAACTGCTTTTCCGGGGCCAGATCGCGCAGCCAGGCGTTCCAGGCACAGGACCCTACGGCTCCCAGCCCGCACAGCACGAATTGCGCGCCCAGGAAGACCAGCAGCGGGGTCATGCCGGTGAAGAAGGCGGTGGCCGCCATCACGCCCAGCATCAGCCGTCCCACCACGCTGGACAGGACCGCGATCCGCTTGCGCTGACGCAGACGCTCCACCAGCAGGATCGCCGGCAATTGCAGCAGCTGGGCCAGGAACGGCGCGCTGGCCAGTATGCCGATCATGGCGTTGGACGCGCCCAGATGCAGCGCGAAGGCGGCCAGGATCACACCCGATGTCAGCGCGCCACCGCCACCGGAAAAAGCCGCCTCCACGACGAGCAGGCGCAACCCGCGGGCGCACTCTTCCTCGCTGACATGGTCCTGGGGAGCCAGACTGGCCATCGGCTGGCTCAAACCGCGTCCGGCAGATCCCGGATCAGCTTGTCCAGGGTGACGGGATAGTCGCGGACACGGATACCTGTCGCGTTGTAGACGGCATTGGCCACGGCGGCACCGGCACCGCATATGCCCAACTCCCCCACCCCCTTGGCCTTCATCGGCGATGAGAGCGGGTCCGTTTCATCCAGGAAGATCACCTCCTGATGCGGGATGTCGGCATGCACCGGCACTTCATATCCGGCCAGGTCATGATTGACGAAGAAGCCCCGCCGCCGATCTACGGCCAGTTCCTCCATCAAGGCGGCGCCCACACCCATGGTCATGGCGCCGATCACCTGGCTGCGTGCCGATTTCGGGTTCAGGATGCGGCCGGCGGCACAGACGGCCAGCATCCGCCTGACTCTGATCTCGCCGGTGAAGGCATCCACCGCCGCCTCCACGAAATGGGCGCCGAAGGTGGATTGCTGGTACTGCTTGTCCAGGTCGCCATATTCGATCCCGTCCTCACCCACCAGATCGCCCTGCACCACCGCCTGGGTCAACGGCACCGTGCGGTTGCCCGACCGGACCTGGCCATCTTCGAAGACCGCATCGGCGGAATTGAAGCCCAGGCGCTGTACCACCGCCTCCCGCAGCTTCACGCAGGCCGCATAGACGCCGGCCGTGGCATTGTTCGCCCCCCATTGGCCGCCGGACCCGGCAGAGACGGGCAGATCGCTGTCGCCCAACCGCACCAGAACGGCGTTCAGGGGCAGGCCCAGCATCTCCGCCGCCGTCTGGGCGATGATGGTGTAGGAACCGGTACCGATATCGGTCATGTCGGTTTCCACCACCAGTCGGCCCCGGCGGTCCAGCCGGACCCGTGCCGCCGACTTGGTCAGCAGGTTGTTGCGGAACGCCGCCGCCACCCCCATGCCGATCAGCCACTTGCCGTCGCGCGTATGCGCCGGCTTGGTGCTGCGCCGGTTCCAGCCGAATTTCTCGGCACCCTGGCGCATGCATTCCACCAACTGGCGTTGGGAATAGCGGCGCTTGGGCATTTCGGGATCGACCTGGGTATCGTTCAGCGCCCGGAATTCGATCGGATCGATGCCCAGCTTTTCCGCCATTTCATCCATGGCGATCTCCAGCGCCATCATGCCCGGCGCCTCCCCCGGTGCGCGCATGGCGTTGCCTTCCGGCAGGTCCAGCGTGGCCAATCTTGTTGCCGTCATGCGGTTGGCCCCGGCATAGAGCAGGCGCGTCTGGTTCACCGCTGTTTCCGGCCCGCCGCCCGGCAGGTCACCGGACCAGCCCTCATGCCCGATGGCGGTGATGCGACCATCCTTGGTGGCGCCGATGCGGATGCGCTGGATGGTGGCGGGACGGTGGGTGGTATTGTTGGCGATCAGCGGCCGGGGCAACGCCACCTTCACCGGCCGCCCCGCCTGCCGGGCACCCAATGCGGCCAGCAGCGCGTCGGCGCGCACGAACAGCTTGCCCCCGAACCCGCCGCCGATATAGGGCGACACCAGCCGCACCTTGTCCTTCGGCATGCCCAGCGTGCGGGCCAGATCGCCCCGGCTCCAGTCGATCATCTGATTGGCGGTCCACACCGTCAGCCGGTCGCCGTTCCAGGCGGCTACCGTGGCGTGCGGTTCCATCATCGCGTGGGAATGGTCGGGTGTCGTATAGGTTTCGTCCAGCGTCACCGGCGCCTCGGCGAAGGCCTTGGCGAAATCGCCGACCGCCGTATCGGGTTCACCGCCGAACCCGCCGCCCTTAGGCTTCACCGCCTTGTCCTTGGCTCCGGCCAGATCGTGGTTGCCAGCGACCGGCGCGTAATCCACGCGCACCAGGGCGGCAGCGGCGCGGGCCTGTTCGAAGCTTTCCGCCACGACCAGGGCGATGGCCTGGTGGTAATGCTCGATCTCCGGCCCACCCAACAGCTTGGCCGTATTGTAATTGCCCTTGGTCAGCTTGCCGGCATTGTCGGCGGTGACGATGGCCAGGACCCCGGATGCCTTGCGGGCCGCCGACAGGTCCATGTGCTTGATGCGGCCCTTGGCGATACCGGCGGCCACGACATAGCCATAGGCCTGATTGGCCGCCACCTCATGCTGTTCATGGGCATAACGCGCCGTACCCGAAACCTTCAGGGGACCGTCGATACGGTCATGCGGCTTGCCCACCACCGTCAGCCGATCGATGGGGTTGGTGGTGGCTGGCTTGTCGAACTTCATGGCTCAGCCCTCCACTTGCTTGAGAACAGCGACCAGTGTGCGCTCGGCCAGGGCGATCTTGAATTCATTGTCGTGGGAGGGCTTGGCATCGGCCAGCAGGGTGCCGATGACCGTCTTCGCCCCTTTGGGCAGCAAAGCGTCGGCCGCTTCCATCCGCCAGGGCCGGTGCGCTACGCCACCCAGCCCCACGCGTCCCGTTCCGTCCGGCTGCACCACCGCGGCCACGGAAACCAGGGCGAAGGCATAGGAGGCGCGGTCGCGCACCTTGCGATAAATCTGCCGCCCGCCCAGCGGCTTGGGCAGGGTCACGGCGGTGATCAACTCGCCTGCCGCCAGGGCCGTCTCCACGTGCGGTGTGCTGCCCGGGAGCCGGTGGAAATCGGCGATGGGGATGCGGCGGGCGGCCCCGTCGGGCTTCACCGTCTCCACCACTGCATCCAGCACCCGCATGGCCACGGCCATGTCGCTGGGATGGGTGGCGATACAGGCCTCGCTGGTGCCGATCACCGCCAGTTGCCTTGCCACCCCGCCGATGGCCGCACAGCCGGCACCGGGCTGGCGCTTGTTGCAGGGCTGGTTGGTGTCATAGAAATAGGGGCAGCGGGTGCGCTGAAGCAGGTTGCCCGCCGTCGTCGCCTTGTTGCGCAGCTGGCCCGAGGCGCCGGCCAGAAGGGCGCGCGACAGCAATGCATAGTCGCGCCGCACCCGTGCATCAGCCGCCAGATCGGTATTGCGTACCAGGGCCCCGATGCGCAGGCCGCCCTCCTCCGTCGCCTCCACCCTGTCCAGCCCCAGGCCGTTGACATCGATCAGGTGCTCCGGCGTCTCGATCTCCAGCTTCATCAGGTCCAGCAGGTTGGTGCCGCCGGCGATGAAGCGTGCCCCTGGATGGCGGGCCGCCGCAGCGGCGGCGGCTGGTGAGGTGGCGCGTTCATAGCTGAAAGGCCTCATGCCGCACCCCCAGCCACCTCGGTCATGGCATCGACGATGTTGGAATAGGCGCCGCAGCGACAGATGTTGCCGCTCATCCTCTCCCGCAATTCGTCGGCATCCAGCTTGGGCACCTGGGCCAGATCGGGCGTGACATGGCTGGGCACCCCGGCCCTGATCTCCTCCAGCACCGCCACGGCGGAACAGATCTGGCCCGGCGTGCAATAGCCGCACTGGTAACCATCATGCTTGACGAAGGCGGCCTGCATCGGGTGCAGCCGGTCGGGTGTTCCCAGCCCCTCGATGGTGGTGATCGCGTCGCCTTCATGCATCACCGCCAGGGTGAGGCAGGAATTGATCCGCCGCCCCTCCACCATCACGGTGCAGGCCCCGCACTGGCCATGGTCGCAGCCCTTCTTGGTCCCGGTCAGGCGCAGATGCTCGCGCAGCGCGTCCAGCAGGGTGACGCGGGTATCCAGCTCCAGTTCGCGCGCCACGCCATTGACCTGGAAGGAAATCCTGGCCGTCACCGGCTCCACCGCCGATGCAGGCTGGGCGGTGGATGCCGCGGGTGCGTTCTGGGAACCGGCGGCCAGCACCGGACCGGCCACGGAAGCGGCACCGGCCGCCATGAAGATGCGCCGGGACAAGGCCGGCTCACACGTGTTTCGCATGTCGGTTGGGTCCTTCAATCCGGGGGGAGAATGGAGGAACAGCCGCACCGGTTCCGGCAGTGCTGTCGGCCGGTCGCTCAATGACAATGCGCCAAGGCTGGCTTTGTTCCCCCCGCCCCCCACATTACGCTGGGACGGAGCGGCACAATAATGTGAACGATTTCCAGGAACCACAAGCCGTCCAGCCCGTTGCGATAAGGCTACCGCACCTGCGAAACGGACGGGGGATCGGGTTCATGATGGCCGTGGCTGGAGCCGTTTCCGCCACCGATGGTGTCAGCCCACATGTGCTGGCCCTGCGGCAGATGCTGAAGAACGATCGCCGGGAAACCCTGGCCAGCTTTACCGTGGGCGGTCTCACCGTCGAGCTTTGCGCCGCTGGGGATTCCATCTGGGCACTGATCCGCCGACAGGGGCTGGGCGGTGTGGCCTTGCGCGCCGCACACCTGACGGGGGACTTCGCCTGCCACAAGATAAGGCCGGAGCCCGGCGAAGCGGCCCGCCTGACGGTGCGCAGCGCCGCCGGCGACCATGTCGTCGCCTTCACCGTCGGCGGGGAAGCGCTGGAGCATCTGCGCATGACCGTCCGGCTGACGCCTGCGCTCCCCCTGCTCCTACCCTCCATGCCCCGTGATCTCTATCCGCTGGACAGGCGTGATGATCCACTGGGTGCCAGCGGGCGGGTGGAAGCCGAACAGCGGGGGCTGAATGCCGGCATCCTTTATTTCCACATTGATGAGCCGTCTTTCGGCAATGTCCTCTATTTCCAGAACCTGACCGCGCTGAACGACTATTTCCACGCCACCGGGACCAAGCCGGAAGGTGTGGTCGGCGGTATGTGGCCGGAACTGGGCTATCTGCCGCCGGTGCCGGCACAGGGCGGCACTTCCCCCGCCGATCCCTTACCAGCCGGCGTCCCCGTCACGCTGTCCGACGCGATCCTGGTCTTCCGCCATCAGGCACCGGGGGACGAGCGGGAATCCGCCCGCCAGTTCCTGCAGATGCTGGGGGTGGCCTACAAGATGCTGGACCTGCCGCCCACCGACTATCGCGACTGGGTGGACCGGTCGGAACGGACGCTGTGCGATCTGGACCAGGCGCTGGAGGCGACGATCACCCATTACGGCCACCGCTATATCCATCCCTATACCGGGGCGGAATATCCCGACAGCATGGTCCAGCTATCGATCGTCGCGGCGATCCATGATTGGGGAAAATGGCGGGGCGAGGCCCATCCGCTGGAAGCCGAATTCAAGGCGGGGCTGGAGAAATTCTACGATCCCAAGCTGGGCTCCCTGCGCCGCTACCTGCCCAATGTCGGGGACGACAAGAATGCCGACGCGGTCGATAGCTGGTATCTCTACCACCCGCTGCTCAATCTGGGCTTCCTGGCCCTGGACGGCGATGAGGAGGCCCGCCGGCTGCTGATGAAGTCGCTGGATTTCGCCATCAAGGCCGCCCGCCACTTCAAGTACCGCTGGCCGATCCAGTACGACACCACGGACTTTTCCGTCATCACCGATGTCGCCCCGGCCGACGGCAGGGGCCAGACCGATGTCGGCGGCTTCTATGCCTGGGTGATGCTGCAGGCATTCCGGCTGACACATGAAACGCGCTTCCTGGACGAAGCGCGGGCATCCATCGATGCCGCCATCGGCCTGCATTTCGACATCAACTATCAGGCGAACCTGACCGCTTGGGGTGCGGCGGCCTGCATGCGGCTGTGGCGGATCACCGATGAGCGGATCTATCTGGAGCAGAGCTACGTCTATCTGGCCAGCTTCTTCCATAATTGCGAAATCTGGGAAAGCGAGATCGAGCTGGCCCGGCATTACCGCAATTTCATGGGCGTCACCTGCCTGCAGGATGCGCCCTATATGGCGATGTATGAATGTTTCGACAGCTTCAACGCCTTCGAACATTATCTGGATGACAGCGGCCCGGAACTGGAGCCCGCCGCGCGTATCCTGATCGCGGAATATTGCAAATATGCGCTCGACCGCGCCTGGTACTATTATCCCGACGCGCTGCCCCCGGAAGTGCTCTCACCGAAACAGCGCGAGGCCAACGGCCATATCGATCCCAAGCTCTCCTTCCCGCTGGAAGACCTCTATCCGGATGGGCAGAAAGCCGGACAGGTGGGGCAGGAAATATACGGCGCGGGGGCCGCGTTCATCTTCGCCACCCGCGCCTTCCACCATGTCGAGGGCGCGCCGTTCCTGCTGTACTGCGATCATTTCGTGCGGGCGATGGACCGCACCGGCGCGCATTCGCTGACCTTCGCGCTGACCGGCGGGGAGACATGTTTCGCCCGGTTGAGCCTCGTGCGCCTGAAACGCCGGAAGATCGGCGCCGTCAGGATCTGCACGGCGGCAGGCGAGGTTCTGGAGGCGACGGAGACATCCACCAACCGCATCGATTACCGCGTGCCCGCGCAAGGGCGTCTGGTATTGAGTTGGGCACGTTCCAGTGCAACCCATTGATCCATAATAGCCTCACATCTTCAAAACCGCACGGAGCACCAGTGCCACCAGGCCCAGCGCCAGGATGCTGCCCAGCCAGATCGTGGCGAACCAGACCAGCCGGTGGCCCAGCCCCTTTGGCGCGTCTTCAGTGATATCCGGTTTCATCGACCTTCCCCCGGAATACCCAATAGGCCCAGACCGTATAACCGATGATGACCGGCACCAGCAGCCCGACACCGATCAGCATGAAGGCCTGGCTGCGTTCCGGCGCCGCCGCCTGCCAGATACTGATGCGTCCCGGAATGACATCGGGCCAGATGGAAATGGCGAGCCCCGCCATCGACAGCCCGAACAGCACCAGCGTCATCAGGAAGGGCAGCCAGTCCCTGGCCCGGTTGATCGAACGCAGCAGGACAAAGCCCGTGATGGCAACCAGCACCGGCATCTGCGCAGCGGCCAGCACCCCCGGCCAATCGAACCAGCGCTGGTAATATTTGCCCTCCAGGAAGGGGGTGGCCGCACTGACGGCGCCGATGGCCAGCAGCAATGCCACGGCCAGCGGCAGGGCCAGCCGGCGGGCATGGACCTGGATCGCCCCGTCGGTCTTCCAGATCAGCCAGCAGGCGCCCAGCAACGCGTAGCCCACCAACAGGCTGGCGCCGGTCAGCAGGGTGAAGGGGGTCAACCAGTCCCACCAGCCGCCGGCATAGGCCCGCCCCTCCACCTGGATACCCTGAAGAAGGGCGCCCAGCGTGATGCCCTGGGCCAGGGTGGCGATGATGGAGCCGACACAGAAACTGGCATCCCAGACATGGCGGTGGGCAGGATCGCGCCAGCGGAACTCGAATGCCACGCCGCGGAACACCAGGCCCAGCAGCATGGCGATGATCGGGGCGTAGAGGGCGGGCAGCACGATGGCATAGGCCAGCGGGAAGGCCGCCATCAGCCCACCGCCGCCCAGCACCAGCCATGTCTCGTTCCCATCCCAGACGGGGGCGATGCTGTTCATGGCGCGGTCGCGCTCCCCACCCACGCGAAAGAGGGGGAACAGGATGCCGATGCCCAGGTCGAACCCGTCCATGACGACATAGGCGGCGACCGCGAAGGCGATGATGCCGGCCCAGAGGATGGTCAGGTCGCTCATGACGGGGTCCCTCCCTCCATGGCGGGGGCGGGCGTGATGCCGGCCGCCCGGACCGGCGCGCCCTCCGCCGGGTGCGCCGGTTCACCCGGCTGCGGCGGCTTGGCCATCAGTCGCAGGATGTACCAGGTGCCTGCCCCGAACACTGCGAAATAGACGATGATGAAGGCGACCAGGGAGGCGGCGACAGCCGGCGCCGCCAGCGGTGCCGCGCTGTCGGCCGTGCGCAGCAGGCCGTAGATTGTGAAAGGCTGGCGTCCCACCTCCGTCGTGACCCACCCGGCCAGCACGGCCACGAAGCCGGCAGGCCCCATGGCGATGGCCGCCCGGTGCAGGGGCGTCCAGTCGTAGAGCCGTCTGCGCGCACGCGCCAGCAGGCTCCACAGGCCCAGGCCCAGCATGGCCATGCCCAGCGCCACCATGACCCGGAACGACCAGAAGACGATGCCCACCGGCGGTTCCAGATCGTCGGGCACGCTGTCCAGCCCGGCCAGCGGCGCGTCGGGATCATGTTTCAGGATCAGCGATGAGGCCTTGGGGATCTGCACCGCATAGTCGATCCGCTTCTCCGCGCTGTTGGGAATGCCGAACAGGATCAGCGGCGCGCCGTCGGGATGGCTGTCATAATGGCCCTCCATGGCCATCACCTTCACCGGCTGGTGTTCCAGCGTGTTCAGCCCGTGCAAGTCGCCCGCGAAAATCTGGATGGGCGCCATGATTGCCACCATCCACATCGCCATGGAGAACATGCGCCGCGCACCCTGGTTCGTCCTGTCCTCCAGCAGATGCCAGGCCCCCACCGCACCCACCACCAGCGCCGTCGTCAGATAGGCCGCGATCACGGTATGGACCAGGCGATAGGGGAAGCTGGGATTGAAGACGATGGCCCACCAATCCGGTCCCGGCAGGAACTGTCCGTTCTCCGCGATCTCGAAACCCGTGGGCGTCTGCATCCAGCTGTTCACCGACAATATCCAGAAGGCGGAAATGAACGTGCCCAGCGCCACCATGCAGGTGGCCAGGAAATGCAGCCGTCTTCCCACCTTGTTGATGCCGAACAGCATGACGCCCAGGAATCCCGCTTCCAGGAAGAAGGCGGTCAGGACCTCATAGGCCATCAGGGGCCCGATGACCGGTCCCGCCCTGTCGGAGAAGACCGACCAGTTGGTGCCGAACTGGTAGGACATGACGATGCCCGACACCACGCCCATGCCGAAGGCCAGGGCGAAGATCTTCAGCCAGTAACGGTAGAGGTTGGCATAGACGCCGCTGCCGGTCTTCAGCCACAGCGCCTCCAGCACCATCAGATAACTGGCCAGGCCGATGGAGAAGGCCGGGAAGATGAAATGGAAGCTCACCGTGAAGGCGAATTGCGCGCGGGCAAGGATCAAGGCGTCGGGCATCCCGGCCTCCCTGGGTCAGGGCAAGAAACATCCAGGGAAAGGTGACACCCGGCACGCCGGACGGACAGTGCGCCAACCGCCGCTGCGTCAAAATTGGTCATTTACCAAACGGTTCGGCCCATAGCCTGTGCCCGAACCTCGGGATGTCACCGATGCGTTGTCAGCCTTGTCGAGCGACGAAGAGGTAGGCCGCCCCTTTCAGGGGGATGACGGTATGGAACGGGGACGGCGTTCCGTCGGCCCGGATGTCGAACAGGGCGACATTGCCCGCCTCTTCATTGGCGACAGCCAATCGCCGCTCCCCATCGATCAGCAGGCAGAAGCGCGGGGAGGCACCGCCGCTGGGCACATGCCGGACGAGGTGGAGTGCCCCCACCTCGTCCCAGGCGAAGCTTGCGATGCTGTCCTGGCCACGGTTGGTGACATGCACGCGGGTACCAGCGTCGTTGAGCAGCAGGTGCCCGGCGAAGCTTTCCCCTTTCACATCAGGGGCAAGCGTGGAAAGCGTCATCACGGGCGACAGGGACCCTTCGCCCACGTCCAGGACGGTCAGGGTGCTGGCAAGCTCGGCCAGCAGCAGCGCCTGGGGCCGGGTCGGATGGAACAGCAGGTGGCGCGGGCCGGACCCGGCCGGCGCGCAGAAGGCCAGCCGGCATTCCCCCAATGTACCGGTGGTCGGGTCCAACGCGTGGGCCAGGACCTCGTCGGTGCCCAGATCGACATGGTAGAGCCAGCGCTGGTCGGGACTGAACAGGGTGCAGTGCGCATGCGGCCCTTCCTGCCGATCCTTGACGGGACCGCCCCCTTCATTGCCGCGCACCTGCGGCGGTTCGATGGGCAGGCCGGTCGGGTCCAGGCGGAACAGGGCGATGTTGCCGCCAGCATAATTGGCGACGGCCAGCAGCGTTTCGTCGGCGCTCAGGGCCAGATAGCAGGGTGCCCCACCATGTGACGACACACGGGCCAGCCTGTACCAGCCCTCCTCCTCCCGGAACACGCCCAGCGTCCCCTCCCCCTCATCGACAAGGTAATGGAGGTTGTGGCGCGGAGACCAGGCACCGAAGGAGGCATTGCGGGCACCGCCATAGGGATCGCCGGCCATCCAGCCACGCGTGCTGGAATGGTCAATGGGATGCAGTCCGGCACCGCCCCGACGGTCATAGGTTCCGGCATGTAGCCGCCGCATGCACCACTCCCTTATGCTTGGCCCCCAAAGGCTAGCGCCTTCAGGCCGGCTCCGCCATCTTGGCACAGCCGGCCGCGCAGCAGCGCCAGCACGGCCGCCTCCTCGGGCCGCAAGGCGGCGATATCGTCGCGCAGAGCCTGGTCCACCCGGCTCTTCACCGCCGGCAGGAAGGGTTCACCTTCCAGATAGGCTTCGATCACCTGGGGATGGACATAGCATTTGCGGCAGATGGTGACGGTGTTGCCCAGCCGACGCGCCACATGCTCGATCGCCTGCTTGATGTTGCGCTTGGCCTGGGCCTGGTTGTCGATGCCGCCGAACTCCTTCAGGGCCAACGCCGCCAGCACCGTGCCGGCCCAGGTACGGAAATCCTTGGCCGTGATGTCCTGTCCCGTCGCCTCGCGCAGATAGGCGTTGACGTCGGCCGAGGTGACGGCCTGCCGCTTGCCGTCACCGTCCAGATACTGGAACAGCCGCTGGCCCGGCAGGTCCTGGCAACGGCGGACGATGGCGGCGATGCGCCGGTCGCGGATGCCCAGGTTCCATTCCCGCCCGCTCTTGCCCTTGAAGCGGAAACGCAGCTGGTTGCCCTCGATGGCGACATGGTGGTCACGCAGGGTGGTCAGGCCGAAGCTGCGGTTGCGGCGCGCGTAATCCTCGTTGCCCACGCGGATCAGGGTGGTTTCCAACAGGTGCACGATGGTGGCCAGCACCTTCTCCCGCACCAGCCCGCGCCGCGCCATGTCCTGTCCGATGCGGGCACGCAGGTCCGGCAGGGCACGGGCGAAGGCCAGGACATGGCCGTATTTCGCCTGCTCCCGACTTTGCCGGAAGGCGGGATGGTAGAGATACTGCTTGCGCCCCTTGCCATCGCGCCCGGTGGCCTGGACATGGCCGGCCGGGTCGGGGCAGATCCAGACACCGGTCCAGGCGGGCGGGATGGCCAGGGCGCGGATGCGGTCCAGCACCGGCCTGTCGCGGATTGTCGCCCCCCCCGGATCACGATAGCTGAAGCCCTTGCCAACGCGGCGCCGGGCGATGCCCGGTTCCTCGTCGCTGACATAGGCCAGATTGTCGGGAAGTGCTGCCATCATGCCGTTTCGGTTTCGATTGCCATCATGGATGGGAAACCGACGCATGCGGTCAACGGTTCCTGTCCGCGCAGAAAAATGATGCCCAGACCGGGTAACCAGCACCTTGTTCGCTGGTGCTGCCGGATGATCGGCACCGGTGACACTGTGGAACTGGCGGAAAAATTCATGAAACCCGGGGTGGGGAACGGGTGTTTCCCCTGAACATGCCCGCCCGCTGGTCAACCGACCGGATGCCGTCCAGCCCGCACAAGACAGCCACCGCTGGATTTCCGCCACATGGAGTTGACTGACCCATGGATGGACCGCAACCCGTTCTCCACGATCCGTTGGTTTTGCTGTTCCAGACAGTCAGAACCCGAACGGAGGCCCTGATCGACGGGCTTTCCGATGCCGATGCCACGGTCCAGTCGATGGATGATGCGAGCCCCGCCAAATGGCATCTCGCACACACCACCTGGTTCTTCGAAACCATGGTGCTGGCGCCGCACGCTTGCGGGTACCGGGTGTTCGATCCCGCCTTCGATTTCCTGTTCAATTCCTATTACGAAACACTTGGCGCCCGGCTCGCTCGCCCCCGGCGTGGCATGCTGACCCGACCCTCCCTGTCCGTGATCCTGGATTACCGGCGACATGTGACCGATGGCATCACCGCCCTGCTGACAGGCGGTGTTCCCAAAGCCGTCGCCGATCTGATCGAACTGGGCTGTCATCACGAGCAGCAGCACCAGGAACTGCTACTCACCGACATCCTGCACCTGTTCGCCCAGAACCCGCTGGCCCCTTGCTTCAGGGAGCCCGGCCCCGCGCTGGCGGCGGCCGCACCGTCGGCGGTCCGGTTCATCCCGTTCAAGGGCGGGATCACCCGTATCGGCCATGCCGGACAGTGCTTCGCGTTCGACTGCGAAGCACCCGGCCATGACATCCTGATCGAGCCTTTCCGTCTTGCCGACCGGCTGGTGACCAATGCCGAATGGCTGGCCTTCATCGCGGATGGCGGCTATCGCGACCCGCTGCTGTGGCTGTCGGACGGATGGGCGGCGGTCAAGGAAGGGGGATGGGCAGCACCCCTCTACTGGCAGGAACGGGATGGCGCATTCCAGACCATGACGCTGCATGGCCGGCAACCCGTCGAGCCGGCCGCCCCCGTCACCCATGTCAGCTATTTCGAGGCCGATGCCTTCGCCACCTGGGCGGGCAAGCGCCTGCCGACGGAGGTGGAATGGGAACATGCCGCCGCCCCGTTGGCCATCGCGGGCAATTTCGCCGGGTCGGAGCGGCTGGCGCCGGCACCCGCCACGGCCGCCGATGGCCTGCGCCAGATGTTCGGCGATGTCTGGGAATGGACCCGCAGCGCCTATCTGCCCTATCCGCGCTTCCGCCCGGCAGCGGGTGCGGTCGGTGAGTATAACGGCAAGTTCATGTCCGGACAGTTCGTCCTACGCGGCGGTTCCTGCGCCACGCCCGAGGGCCATGTCCGCGCCACCTACCGCAATTTCTTCCCACCCCATGCCCGCTGGCAATTTTCAGGCCTGCGATTGGCGGAGGATATCTGATGCCCCGTGACATCCACCGCATCGATACGCAACTGGCCAGCTTCCGCCATGACGTGCTGTCCGGCCTGTCCCGCCCCCGCAAGGCGCTGCCGCCCCGTTGGCTCTATGACGACCGGGGCTGCGAACTATTCGAGGAGATCACCGGTCTGCCCGAATATTACCCGACACGAACCGAAACGGCGATCCTGGCAGACAATGCCGAAGAGATCGCCGAATTCTGCGGCGACGACGCCGTGATGCTGGAATATGGCGCCGGTGCCGGCATCAAGACCCGGATCGTGATCGAAGCGCTGCCGTCACTGCGCCTCTATGTGCCCATCGACATCGCCGCCGATTTCCTGCAACTGACGGCCGAACGGCTGGCGAAGCGGTTCCCCGGCCTGAGGACCCTGCCCATCGCCGGCGACTTCACCGACGACCTGCACCTGCCCTCCTCCATCCCCACCACCAACCGTTTCGGTTTCTTCCCCGGCTCCACCATTGGCAATCTCGATCCCGATGAGGCCGCGTCCTTCCTGGTGCGGTTGCGCCGGCATGTCGGGGCGAACGGGCGATGCATCATCGGGGTGGACCTGAAGAAGGATGTGGGCACGCTGATCGATGCCTATGACGACAGCCAGGGCGTCACCGCCGCGTTCAATCTCAACCTTCTGCAACGCATCAACCGGGAACTGGGCGGCACCTTCACGCCCAGCCGCTTCCGGCACCATGCCGTCTGGAATGAGCGTGAAGGTGCCATCGAGATGCATCTGGAAAGCATGGTTCCGCAAACCGTGGCGGTCGCTGGTCGGCCTTTCCGCTTCCAGACCGGGGAAACCATCCATACGGAAAGTTCGCGCAAATACAGCGTCGCCTCCTTCACGGCGCTGGCGGCCGGAACCGGGTGGCGATGCGATCGCGTCTGGATGGACAGGGAGAGGAAATTCGCCGTGTTCGGCCTTGTCTGATGGGCGCATGCGATCAAGCCGGAAATGCCGATGCGGATATCCCCCGTCACATGTCGATCCTTCCCGCCGGGCCAAGCCCAAGGTAACAGCCTTCGCAGGCAGGCTGTTCCCCCGCGGTCCTCCCGACATAAGCTCATTCCATCGGTAGTATGACGTCGACTACAACTTGTACGCTCTGGGATTCCGGAAAATTTCCACGTAGGCTGCGACGCCGTTTCCTGGCCGTATCAGTTGAAAACCACAGCAGGGTGCAATGACCAGAGCCCCGAAATTTCCCATCGTCGGCATCGGCGCTTCCGCTGGCGGCGTCAGTGCGATGGAGGGGCTTTTCCGGGGTGTGCCAGCCAATTGCGGCATGGCCTTCGTCATCGTCACGCATCTCAACCCCGAGCGGGAAAGCATGCTGCACAAGGTGGTGGGGCGATATACGGACATGCCGGTCGTCGTCGCCGAAGACGATATGGAAATCCAGCAGGATACCGTCCATGTGATGCCGCCCGGCGTTCTGCTGAAGGTGGCTGACGGCAGGCTGAAGCTGTCTGAGCCCGGCAACCCGAAACGCGAACGCAACCCCATCGACATCTTCTTCGGCGCGCTGGCGGAGGATCATGGCGAATACGCGGTCGGCATCATCCTGTCGGGCGGGGATTCCGACGGCACCCTGGGTGTCAAGGTCATCAAGGAACATGGCGGCCTGACCATCGCGCAGACCCCGGACGACTGGGGTCCGCAGCATCCCGACATGCCGCAGAGTGCCATCGGCACCGGTATCGTCGACATCGCCGTGCCTGTGGCGGAGATGGGCGCCAAGCTTGTGGAGTTCGGGCGCAGCTTCCGGCTGCTGGACGCGTTGGAGGATGACGACGGAAGGGCGGCTGAATTGGACCTGCGCCGCCTGCAGGACGAGATTTACGCCATCCTGCGCAGCCATTCCGGCCATGACTTTTCCGGCTACAAGGTGAAGACCTTCCTGCGTCGCGTCCGCCGGCGCATGCAGCTGACACAGAAACTCTCCATCGAAGGCTACCTGGAACTGTTGCGGGCCAGTTCGGACGAGGTGGCGGCCCTGTTCCGCGACCTGATGATCAATGTCACCAATTTCTTCCGTGACCCCGATGCCTTCAGGATACTGGAAGACAGCATCATTCCCCAGCTTTTCGCCGGTCGCGACGCCGACGACACGATCCGCATCTGGGTGCCCGGCTGCTCCACCGGCGAGGAGGTGTTCTCCATCGGCATGCTGATGCGCGAACATATGGACAGGATGTCGTCGGCTCCGCGCGTCCAGATCTTCGCGACCGACATCGATGACGACGCGTTGAGCGTGGCACGCACCGCGCGCTATCCGGAGCCGCTGCTGGACGGCATATCGGCCGAACGCCGCAAGCGTTTCTTCACCAATGATGGCAGCAGCTTCGTCCTGGCCAAATCCGTGCGCGATCTCTGCATCTTTTCCGCACACAGCGTCATCCGCGACCCGCCCTTCTCCCGCATGGACATGGTCTCCTGCCGCAACCTCCTGATCTATTTCGGGCCGGACGTGCAGAAGCAGGTCATCCCCACCTTCCATTATTCGCTGAAGCCTGGCGGCTATCTGTTCCTGGGCACGTCGGAAAGCATCGGCCAGCATGCCGACCTGTTCGCGCCGGTCGACAAGAAGCACCGCATCTTCAAGGCACGCGAACATTCCGCCCCCTCCCGGCCGCCGATGCATCTGAGCACATCGTCCGCCACCGGCTATCTCAGCAACAGCGACCAGCGGGTCCGACGCGGTATCTCCTCCACGCTGCGCCAGACGGTGGAGACGCAGGTGCTGGAACGGTTCGCGCCGGCCCATGTCGTGGTCAATGCCGAGGGTGACATCGTCTATTTCTCCGCCCGTACCGGCCGTTATCTCGAACCGCCGCCGGGCATGCCCAGCCGGCAGCTTTTCGCGATGGCCCGCGGCAGCCTGCGCCTGGAACTGCGCAGCGCCCTGCGTGAAGCCGTGGAGAGCCGCCGCGCGATCATCCGCGAGGCGGTCGCCATGGAGGAGGAGAATGACCGTATCCAGCCGGTCACCCTGACCGTGGAGCCGATGGCCGGCCGTAATGACGGGGAGCCCCTGTTCCTTGTCCTGTTCGAACCGGTGGGCCCGTCGCAACCCAGGCTGGACGCCTACAGGCTGCGCCATCCCGATGGTGACGGCGTGGAGGATCTGGAGCGCGAGCTTCGCGACACGCGCGAGCGCCTGCAATCCACCGTGGAGGAGTATGAGACCGCCTTGGAGGAACTGAAATCCTCCAACGAGGAGCTGATGTCGGTGAACGAGGAGGCGCAGTCCGCCAACGAGGAGCTGGAAGCGTCGAAGGAGGAGATGCAGTCCCTCAACGAGGAACTGAACACCATCAATGCGGAACTGGTGATGAAAATCGAGGAGTTGGACCGCACCAACACCGACCTGAAGAACCTGTTCGAAAGCACGCGGATCGCCACCGTGTTCCTGGACACCAATCTGGTGATCCGCAGCTTCACGCCGGCAGCCTCCTCCTTCTTCAACCTGCTGCCCTCCGATGTCGGCCGCCCCCTGACCGACCTGTCCACACGGCTGGACTATCCCCAGCTGCGCACGCATATCGACGAGGTCTTCACGGCAGGTAAAATGATCGAACACCAGCTGTCGCGTGACGGTGAGGGCCATCACCATCTGGTGCGCCTGATCCCCTACCGCGATGAGGTGGAGCGCATCCAGGGCGTGGTGGTCACCTTCATCGATGTCACGACCCTGGCCGAGGCGGAAGCCTATCACCGCGTTCTGATCGGGGAGCTGAACCACCGGGTCAAGAACGTGTTGGCCGTCACCATCAGCATGGCAAGCCAGACCCTGAAAGGCGCCACCTCCGCCCAGGCCTATGGCGCGACGCTGAATGGCCGCCTGCATGCCATGGCCCGGTCCTATGCCGTGCTGTCACGCGAGAACTGGAAGGAGATATCTGTCCGGGAGATCGTGCGGCAGGAGCTGGAACCGTTCGGGATGGATCGCATCCGGCTTGCCGGCGACGACATCCAATTGCCGCCCCATCAGGGGCTTTCGCTGGGCCTCGTCGTCCATGAACTGGCCACCAATGCCGTCAAGTATGGCGCGCTGTCCGTGACGACGGGGCAGGTCGCGGCCGCATGGTCCTGGTCGCAGACATCATTCCAGCTGCATTGGCAGGAACAAGGCGGCCCGGCACCGGTGGCACCGGAAACCGACGGGTTCGGCTTCGCACTGGTCAAGGGCGAGATCGAGTATCGCCTGGGCGGCAGCATCAAGGCTTCCTTCCTGCCGCAGGGGCTGGACCTGCGGCTTTCATTCCCGGTCGACCGTGGCTGAGGTGGCTGAGAAGGGCCGGGCTCAATCTCATTTGGGACAATGACCCTCACAGGCACCTTCCAGAGGAACCCCCTTCCATCCCCGCCGTTAGAGTGTGATCGGTTGAAATGGAATCGTTTAAACCGTGAATCACACGGCAAACCAAAAGCTTAGCGTCTATTCGGCGGTTCTATAAGCGCCGGATAGACGCTAGAGGAGCCCCCGCTCCTTCAACCGTGCCATGGCTTCGCCCGCATTGGTGACGACATGGTCGATCCCGGCCTCCGCCCCCGCCTCATCGACGGTCCGGACCGCCGGCATGGCGCCCCACAGGCAAACGATTATCGGCACCGTGGGGCCGAAATGCAGCCGCAACCGATGCACCACCCGGCGGACATGGGGCAGCGATCCCGGATTGAGGGAGGAGAGCATGATCGACGCGACCCCGGCCGTGCCATGGCTGGCAACCGAACGCGGTGACACCTTCTCGGATGTGATGATGTCCGTTTGCCGCCCGGAAAGATTCAGCAGATAGGCCAGCACCGCGGCGGCGGCACCGTCAAGGTTGTTCCGGGAACCGATGCACAGGATCACCGGCGCCTCTGTGGGAATACCGGCAGGGTCCGACAGTTCATCCAGTACCGCCTCCATTCCGGCCGCCACCGACGTGCGGGCATCCGCCGGCAGCGTTCCCCGCCGCCTGTCCTGCTCCGCCAGCAACAGCGCCGGCAGCAGCAGCCCATCGGCCATCATCACCGGGCTGGACTGGCCCAGGTGGGTTTCGGCGATCTCCGCGGCCTCGGTCGGATCACGGGCCAGCAGGCGCTGATAGATCTTGGCCTCGGCGGGCAGGACGATGCGGTCGCCCAGCATCACCTCCAGAAAGCGGAACTGGGGAACATGGCGGCCAAGGACCACGAGGCAGACGGTCAGCGGCGTGGCCAGCAGCAGGCCGACAGGCCCCCATAGCGACGTCCACACGATGGCCGAGACGATGATCGCCAGCGAGGACAGGCCGGTCGTGGCACCGTAGAGCCACGGCTCCACCACATTGTTGGAGAACAGTTCGATGACGATGAACAGCGCAATGCATAGCAGCGGAAGGGTCCAGCCGGCATCGACGGCGAAGGACAGCAGGATCGGGAAGCTGGCGGCGATCACCGGCCCCAGGAACGGTATGAAGCGCAGTACCGCCCCCAGAAGCCCCCATAGCAACGGATTGGGCACGCCGATCAGCCAGAGCCCGATGCCGATGGGAAAGCCATATGTCACGTTGACCACCATCTGCATCAGCAGATAGCGGCTGACACGCTCTCCGGCATCGTTCATCGCCTCGGTCGTCCGGCTGAGATCGCCGGCCCCGACCAGATAGATCAGGCGATCACGCAGATCCTCCCGTTGCAACAGCATGAAGATGGCCAGCACGAGCACGAGGCCCGCCATGGCGAAGGGTGCCAGCGCCGGCCCCACAATGGCCCGCATGACCTCCAGCGCACCCGACCCTGGCGGCTGGTCGATGCGCACCGGGATCGGTGCGCGCTCGGCAGACCTTACCGCCGACGTCGAACCCGATGGATCATCGGTCTGCGTCGCCTCCTCCAGTTCCCGGCTCAACCCATGGAACGCCTTGGCCGCCTGTTGGAACGCGCTGCCGCCGCTGGCGGATTCAGCCGTCGACCGGAGTGAATGGATCTTGGCCTGGATGTTGCGCTGGTAGGTCGGCAGATTGTCGGCGAGATCACCCAACTGGCTGCCGACCACGGCACCGAAACCGACAATGCCGGCGAAGACCATCGCCACCACCATCAGCACCGATGGTATCCGGCCCAGCCGCCACCGTTCCAGCCGGCTGACGATGGGGCTGAGCACGAAGGTGAGCAGCACCGCCAGCGCGATGGGGATCAGGATATCGGCGGCCAGATACAAGGCGGCGACAATGAGGGCGAAGACCAGCAGGGCCGCCGGCTTCGATCCGGGCGGGGCCGGGTTCAGCATCGCCAGATTACGGGCCTGAAGCCGGGCGGTATCCTGGTCCATGGCTGGCAATGCCCTCGGTGTCGGTCGCGCGTTCACAGAACACCGTGGATGAGGCCGCCGTTCCCGGTTAGACGCGTATCGATATCACTTCGCTGGTGTCGTCATTGTCGGTGGAAGCGGATTTGTAGCCTTGCGGCAACACATCCTCCTGCGTTGCCGTGGGCCTTGGCAGTTTTCAGCAAGCTGCCCCAAGGGAAGACATGCGGATGGGGCGATAAACCGGCCGGCCCTTGCCGCGCGTCCCGGCATTGTCCCAAAGGGATTCCGGCTTCGTGCAGCCGGCGGCCCTCAGGATGGTGACCACTTCGACCATGGAGACGTCCAGGATTTCGGCGGCCTCCCTATTGGAAAAGCCCTCCATCAGGACAAGAAGCAAGACCTGCCGCATCCGTGCCTGGGCGGGCTGCCGCTGGTTGCAAAGATGGGCGTAGAGCCGGGTATAGAGCTTGAACAGCGCGACCTTGGGGCTGGACGCGACCGGAAGCGGGGAGCGGTCGATGGCCAATATATCCATCATCGCCGCCATATAGGCATCGGCGGAATCCTGGTTACCCGACATCGCCTCGGCGTGCCGTCGCAGCGACGGCAGACAGGCCCGTACGACGTCGCTGCCGGAGACACAATCCTCTCCATGTTGTTTGATGCCGAAGCGCAGGCGATGAAGGGTTGGCACGAGTGAGTTCCGCATGTCCGTACATCCCTGATATCGGTTGATGGGGCTGGGCATCGCTGCCCGCAGGACGCAATCAGGGCCGCAAACCGTGGAAACGACAAGAAAACTTCCTGGCTAAGGCACGTTATGCCTATGGCCATATCGTGGACATGGAGCCTGCCATAGGGAATAGGGAAGCGTGCCCGATGCCATAACCTGATGCTCCGTCAGGGTGATCCCATTCGAATGGATGGCGCCTTGCCCCTTTCAGCCTGCCAGAAGCCGAAAACCTTTCTCTCCCCCCGCTGTAGCCTGCGGAAATCCTCAGCCACCGGCCACACAGACATGCTCGGCAAGTGGCTGGCGGTGGCGGCAAGACAGGATGGATAATGGCAAACCTGAAGCGTTGCCCTCCATGGCTTGCTCTTGATCCAGTTCCGGCTGCCGACATGCGGCGGGGGCGGCAGATTAACCTGGATCAACACGATTGCCGTTTTGCCGGACGCAACGCATCTCCGGCCCGTGCCGTTATGAACCGGAAGACGGCTGTAGGGACGGCCGTCCGCAAAACGGTCAGATCGGCGATGCTTACGGATTGTTTATTTGAGCTATATTTAAAATTATTATACTTTATGAAGTTTTTTCATTAAAATTCATAATTATTTTTGATAAAGCTATTTATTTATTTTGAATGAAATATAGCGGTAACACACAAGAGACGCCGCCAGCCTCAATTATGTTCAAAAACCACCAAAATTATATCCATTTTATCTGATTTGCTTCGCCATAAATTAGTATGCCGAATTTTTATTTTCTTTAACGTAGAGAATTTTCATTGAAATGATTCCCTATCTCTGCCAATTGCATGTTCTGAGAATAAGAATCTTTCCAATTGGGGGATTTTACCATGCAATTAACACGCCGGATTTTGATCGGGAGCCTGGTCGCCGTTATTCCAGGAACGGCACTCGCTGGAAAGACGAAATATATATATGATTCGTTGGGCCGAGTTACGGGCGCGCTCTATGATGACGGGGCATTGGCGGCCTATGAATATGACCCTGCGGGAAACCGCAAGGCCCTTCAGAACCCATATATTGGCCCCTCTATCGATACGAATTGCTTCGATGCGAACTATTATACCCGCGCCTACCCCGATGTGACGGGTGACCCTTGGACTCACTACAATAATGAGGGGTGGAAATCAGGGAAGAGGTATAATCCCAATTCATTCTTCAACACCTTGGGCTATGTCACCGCCTATCCCGACATCGCCGCTGCGAACATCAATCCACTTTTGCATTATGTTAACAATGGCTGGATCGAGCGTCGCGATCCGTCGGGCCTGTTCGGCACCAAGGAATATATCGACAATTATCCCGATATCGCCGCTGCCGGTATCAATCCGCTAAGACACTTCCTTCAATACGGCTATGCCGAGGGCCGCAATCCCTACGGTGACGGTGGATATCGGCCGGTCTGAAGACCTGGTGAATAGTTTTCGTCACGCGGTACTCATAATACTGCGTCACATTCCAAAAGTATTTGAGGTGGAACATGAACGGTTTCGTTTCACGCCTGAACAAGCAAAAGCAATCTCTAGGCATTGTGCCTGCGACCTTTCTGGGCATGCTGTTGATGCCGACCACATCCATGGCGCAACTCGCCAGTAGCAATCCACCGCCGCCGGTTATCATGACCGACAGTGTCGGGGTAGATCTCCGGTCGGGCAATTTCGTCATGACGTCAAAGGCGCTCGGCGCCGGGGCCAAGGATGACCCGGCCATCGCGTACGCCCCAATCGATGTCAATTACAATAATGATGCCGGCACACCTCTTATTGGCTGGATTCAGCATTATACCTGCGGTCTGTCGGACGATGGCTGTGTTGAGTATCTCGTCGCCCGCCTGGGCAATAAGACGATTACGTTCCGCCGTGGCCCGGGCGAAACCGAACTCACCGCCTTTACCGGCGAGCGGCTGGTACAGGATCCCGTGCTGGGACCGGTCATCTATGATAGCGAGGATGCGGGCTGGGTATTTGACGGGGCCTTCACAGGATCGGGCAGCGGAAGCTTCGTCTATCAGACCGGCAGATTGCAAAAGATCATCTACAAGGATGGTCGTCGCCTGACATACAAATATGCCGTCAATGGTGACATGTCGGTCGACAGCAATCTCGGATACCAGCTGATCGTCCGTTCCGCACAATCGAACGTCAAACTGGTCAACACCGCCTACGATTATTGTGAGATCACAGCGGCAAGCTGCTCTTTCACCCAAACCTGGCCGACCTTCACCCGCACCACGTCCACCGCCGGTAGCACGACCACATTCACCAGAACCGACCCGATGTCTCGGGTAACGACGATCGCTTCAACCGCGATCACCGGCACGAATGGCGGCACGGATTCCGATATTTATCATCCCGGTGGTCTGCATCAGTTTGTCCGCCAGCGTAGCGTCCTACTGTACAATCAGAACGGCCAGTCCGCGAGCGTCATGGCCGTCACCGCCTATTCGGACGATTTCGGCAGCGCGACCTATAGCTATTCCGGCACACCGGCAATGCGGGGCCTGATCTCCCACGCCACCAGCGTGCATTCCGATGGCAGCCAACGCACCTACGACCGTACATCCTCCCAATCAACGCTGAAGGACGAGCTGAACAATGCGACGTCCTATGCTTTCTACACCGACACCATGCAGCCGTGGAGTTACGACCTTGTCGACGGCCTGCTGGGGGGTGTGACCTATCCCGAACAGTCGCAACAGAGCTGGACCTATGACGGTCGCGGAAACATGACACAGTCGACCGCGACGCCGAAACCCGGTTCCGGCCAGACGGCTGTCAGCTCAAGCGGCAACTACCGCTCAAGCTGTGTATACGGAAAAACTTGCGCCATTCCCGATTATACGATCGATGCCCGGGGCGCGCGGATTGATTACACCTATCACGCCACCTCCGGCATGCCGTTGACCTCGACGGCGCCGGCCAATGCGGCGGGGGTGCGCGCCGAAACGCGCTATACCTATCAGCAGCTTCAGGCGGTGTACAAACCGTCACCGGGGGGAGCAGCCGTCGCATCCGGGCTGCCGGTATGGAAATTGACCGCAACATCCACCTGCAGGACGATGGCAGGCGCCACTTGCGTGGGCACGGCGGACGAGATTCGTACCACCTATACCTATAACGGCAACCTGCTTCCGGTTTCGCGGACAGTTCAGTCGGGCAACGGCTCCGTGTCGATGACGGTGACCTGGGACTATGACATCCACGGCAACATGCTGTGGGAAGATGGCCCGGCGGCCGGTACGACCGACCGGACCTATTATTTCTGGAACGCCAACCGTGAAGCGATAGGGGAGGTCGGCCCCGATCCTGATGGCACCGGCCCCCTGCCCTATCCGGCGACCCGTCGGCAATTCAATGCCGAAGGCATGGTGACACAGATTGAAGTCGGCACAGCAACGGCCCAAACCCTGACCGCGCTGAACGCGATGAGCGCTTCCATTACCGACACCACCACGTACGACAAGCTCAACCGGAAACTGACGGAAAGACGCTCGGGCGGGGCGGAGCAACGGTTGACGCAGTACAGCTACGGCTATAAGGGGCTGCTGGAATGCACGGCAGTGCGGTTGAACCCCGCCACTTACAGCTCCCTGCCGGCCAGCGCCTGCACCCTGGGCACGGCGGGCTCCGATGGCAATGATCGCATCACCCGTAACTTCTATGATTCCGCAGGCAGGCTGACGCAGGTACGACGCGCGGTTGGAACGGCACTGGAACAGGCCTACGTCACCTATGCCTACAGCGCCAATGGTAAGATCACCCACACGTTCGATTCCAAGGGCAACCATACGGCGCTGTTCTATGATGGGTTCGATCGGCTATCGCAGTATTTCTTCCCATCGACGACGGGGCCGTCCGCCTTCAATCCTGCAAACGCCGTAACAGCAATATCGACGGGCGGGGCCGCATCGACCACGGATTACGAAGCCTATCTCTACGATGCCAACGGCAACCGGACATTGCTGCGCAAGCGCAACGGCAACAATATTGGCTATACCTACGATGCGTTGAACCGGATGACCTACGCGGACTATCCGGGAACGATGCAGGACACGTCACTGACCTACGATCATCAAGGCCTGGTGCGACAGGCCACATCGGTCGGTGGACAGACGATCGACAATGTGTGGAACAGCCTGGGTCAGTTGACCAGCACCACAGCCGGCACCCGGACCTTGTCTTACCTGTACGACGCTGCCGGCAACCGTGAACGGATGACTTGGCCGGACGGCAACTATGTCACCACCGAGTATGACGCTCTCCGCCGGCCGAAGGTGATGCGGGAGAATGGCAGCACGGCACTGGCCACCTTCACATATGATACTCTCGGCCGGCGTTCCGGCCTGTCCTACGGCAATGGCACCAACAGCTCTTACAGCTATACCGGCACGGGGCTGACGGCGTCGCTGGCGCATAACCTGCCCTCTGCCGGGGTCAGCTTCAGCTTCACCTACAATGCCGCGGCACAGATGACGGGCCTGGAGGTGAACAACAACACCCATGCCCCGGCACAGGTCGCCGCGAAGAACAGCTATTCGGCCAACGGGCTGAACCAGTATGGCGCGGTCAATGGTGGAGCGATTTCCTATGATGCCAATGGCAACCTGACCGGCGCCAGTGGCTGGACCTATGGTTACGACGCGTTGAACCGCCTGACCTCGGCCAGCGGTCCGGGAAACAGCAGCACCTATGCCTATGACCCGAACGGGCGGCGATTGTCCAAGACCGTCAACGGCGTGACGACGTCCTACCTCTATGACGGCCCCAATCTGGTGGCTGAATATGACGGGTCGGGCACCCTGCTCCGGCGCTATGTCTTCGGGCCGGGCGCGGATGAGCCGCTGGTGCAGTATATCGGCGCGACCTATGTCGGAGGCAGCAAGAAGTACCTGCTGCGGAACTGGCAGGGCAGCATCATCGCCCTGGCCGACGGGTCGGGAAATGTGGCCGCCGGTGACGTCTACAAGTATGGTCCCTTCGGCGAGAGCAACAACCCGGCGTCGGGCAGCCTGTTCCGCTACACGGGGCAGGTATACGACGCGGAAACGGGACTTTATCACTACAAGGCCCGGAGCTACTCGGCCAGTCTGGGACGTTTCCTGCAGACCGACCCGGTAGGAACACAGGACGATCTGAACCTGTATGGCTATGTCGGCAATGACCCGTTGAACATGACGGATCCCACGGGAGAAGCAAAAGTCTATGTATCTGAAAAGGGCATTACAATCGTACAGACATTCATA
This sequence comes from Niveispirillum sp. KHB5.9, assembly GCF_048066115.1. Taxonomy (NCBI): domain Bacteria; kingdom Pseudomonadati; phylum Pseudomonadota; class Alphaproteobacteria; order Rhodospirillales; family Azospirillaceae; genus Niveispirillum; species Niveispirillum sp. KHB5.9. The sequence continues at coordinate 476,046 of NZ_JBLTYX010000002.1, forward strand.
AACAACAGCGGCAAGTTTTCTGACAAGGCGATCGTCGCTCTAGGGGCTAATCTATCCGGCGTTACAAGCTCCGGTATTCCGGTCAAAACAATCCTGGAACCCGGAACCGATGCCGACGCCGTAACACTGACAACCAATCCCAATCTTAATGACTTCAGCGAAATCGGAACAGAGAGAAGCCACGCGGATATGATTGGTGGCCGAAAGGTTGAATTGGCGCCCAATGCGATCGCGCCTACCGTAGCGCATGAAATTGGCCATACGATCGGCGCCGGTGATCAATACAAAGGCGGGATTGCCGTTGATGGAACGGAGTTGACTGAATATGTTCCCGGTGCTGACAATCTGATGAAGAACATGGGTGGAACTGTGAATCCGCAGTCGGTGGATGAAATGGTTTCGGCCCCCACCAATATCATTATTAACTGCCCCCGCGTCTCAAGCGATGGACGTTGCTGATGTCATCATTCTGGAAACTGATAGCACCGATGTTGCTGTTGGCTGGTGCCTGCAACCTCAATGGGGAAACCGCTTCGGCGTCACCCCAGTTGGCTTGTCAGTTTGGTACAGGCCAATGGTGTGTTCTCCAGTTTGCCGGTTCCGTGGAGATGAAGGATTATGGGGCTTTCCGTCAGTGGACCTTCCACAGCCCCTCCTTCGACCCCGACGCGCCCTTGGTAATGGAGGAAAGCAAGGGATGCAACGGAAGCGCCGATACCTTTGATGTAAAAAAAACATCAGAACGAGTGCATTCAACAAATAAAAATCGAGAAATGGTAAAAATATCTTTTCTCATTTCGCCTGAAAGCGGATGCACATTGGGCTTCTCTTCATCTTCAGAGCAAGGAAAAATGACCTCCCCTCAGTATGAAACAATGTTGACTAATTTTGTTGTCGGCAACGGCTGGCTGGGATCAACAAATCAACTTAGACAATATTACGAGTCAAAACCTTAAATATTTAGACAGAACCTTCATTAATCACAATGCTTCGGTGACCTGCTGCCCTCATTGTATCCGGTTATGGGGGAGTCCTCTGGGCTGGG